>NZ_VXCW01000005.1:0-466301 GCF_052850675.1 Pseudomonas sp. 1152_12
TGCAGGCACCTTGGCACATCAGGCATAACCAGTTGATGCCTTCGCAGGCAAGCCAGCTCCCACATTTGACCGAGTACACGCGTCTACCTGATGTACTGAGCTCAAAATGTGGGAGCGGGCTTGCTCGCGAATACGGTGGGCCAGTTATATATAAGCCGACTGACACACCGCCATCGGGCGCGAACGACTTACTGCGAGGTTGGGCTGCCAGGCTGCAATGCCAGCAGCAAGTCATCGATGATGGCCTTACCCATTTCTCCCAGGTAATGCGAGGCGAACGCGAACTTCTCCGCCTTGGGGTCCATGGCGGCCTCTAGCGAGAGCATTTTTGCGTAATAAAGCACGTGCGAGGCGTGTTCAAGGGCTTCCACAAGCGGAACTCCCGCGTTGACGCGGAACACTTTCAAATGGCTTTTGTTTTCTCCGCAGTCTGCGAAGGTCGCGGCGCCGATAGTTTCGGCTGAGGTTATTTCGTACGGCATAAGCTTGCTCCTTTGGTACAACCAAAAAGAGCTGCCAGTCACGATTCCAAGCGTGGGGGTGGCAGCTGTACGCAGGTTGGAATCCGAGAAGAAGCGACTCGGCAGGCACAAGGCCTCCCACGCACAGCCGCCATAAAGCACAAACAGCGGGCACAAAAAAGCGCCGACTGACTGCATGACGACGCTGTAGCGTCTTCTTTCTCGGGATTCCACGCCCGGTCACTGATGAGCAGCGACGGGGGGAGATTAACGTGATGGTCTCCTGGCTGCAACTCGCAATCTGGGTAGGTTTTTTCCGACTGAAGCGACAGCTTTTCGATGAAGGCACTCGCCATCCTGCTCGAAACAAGAAACGTTGATGCAGTTAGGGGGCCGCGGGGGGCTGCACGTTGTCTGTGGGGCTCATCCGATCGAGTTCTCGTCTCTGGCGCTCCTGTTCCTCTGGTGACAGAGGTTTCTCTACTGTTATTTTCAGGCAGTTTCCATCGAGCTTGTTAGCCTGCGCTCTGGTTAACTGAGCACCGAGTTTGTCCTTACACAAATTATAGTGACTTTTTTCAATGTCTTCTGGTGTTTCTTGGAACGCTACCGCGTGAACTTGGCGGGAAATTCCCGAGCTGGCTATCAATAGAAATATTGCGACGGTGAATAGGGGGCGTCGCACGGCCATACTGAAGCCAAACGTTGTATTTATATTTGTGTCCATAATATGGGGCTCCTATGGAAGTTAATTTTGTACATGCCTGTTGGGTAGTAACAGTGTTTACTGCGTTCAGTAGTTTTTAAGCTGGTTAGAGCAGTGGTTTATAGTTTCATAATTTGTGCTCAGCGTGCATTGATTGTTCTGTCGGTGTTGTGTGAGTTGAGATGTCATTAATATGATTGGCGTCGGAACGTTGAATGTCACCTGTTAAAAATCACAGTTTTTTAGTGTTAGTTGCTTTTGATCTTGAAGCGAAAAGTTATAAGCGTCCGGTGTGGCATTTTTTTTCAGGGGCGCCAATGTCATAAGTAATAAATCGAAAGTCAGGTCCTGATTCGCGCGGTGGCATTGCCGGTGCAGGCCAATGGGCGGCTGGTCGGCAGCATGGCGTTGCACTGGCCGATGCATCAGGCGCCGGTTGAACGTGTGTTGAACCTGCATATGGCCAGCCTTGAAGCGACGGTGCGTGAAGTGCAGCGGGCGTTACTCTGAGGTACTGAGCGCTGATAAACAGCACAAAACAACTGTGGGCTTGCTCGCGAATGCGCTGGGTCAGTTACAAATGAGCTGACTGACCCATCGCATTCGCGAGCAAGCCCGCTCCCACATTGGATTTGCGCCGTTCATTAGATTGCGCTTAAGGTTCGTCCAGGTTTTTACCCCATGAGTCTTTATGTTCAATGTCAAACCGCTGGCACTCACGCTGCTGACGTGTGCCGCCCTACCTGCCCACGCCGATTGGTACCTGGATAACGAATCCTCACGCCTGTCATTCGTCACCACCAAAAACACCGAAATCGCTGAAGTGCATCGCTTCCTGGTGCTGCACGGCAAAGTCGACAGCCAGGGCGCCGCGCGATTGGAAGTGGAGCTTGAGTCGATCAACAGCGGCATCCCGCTGCGCGATGAGCGCATGCGCAACGACCTGTTCCAGATCAAGACCTTCCCCGAAGCGGTGATCAGCGCACAGATCAATCTGCAACCCATCAATGACCTGGCCCCCGGCGCGCAGGTGGAATTGCGCCTGCCCCTGAGCGTCACCCTGCGGGGCAAAACCCAAATCTACAGCGCCGAGCTGTTGGCCACACGCCTGGATGACCGCCGTTTCCAAGTGGTGACCCTGGAGCCGGTGGTGCTGCATGCCGAGGACTTTGAGCTGGCGCCAGCTGTGGCGGCGTTGCGTAAAGTGGCGGGGCTTAAGTCGATCAGTTTGTCGGTGCCGGTGGGTGCGGTATTGATCTTTACGGCGCGCTGACATGAGCGGCGCAGTCTTCCCGTGGCGCAGCGCCAACCGTTTCGAATTGCTGATTGACGGCCCGAGCTTTTTCCCGAAGATGCTGGTGGCGATCGCTCGCGCTGAACGGCAAGTCGAGTTGGAGCTGTACCTGGTGGAAGCCGGGGCCTGCGCCGACGCCATGGTCCAAGCATTGGTGCTCGCCGCCGGCCGTGGCGTGCGCGTACGTTGCCTGTTTGATGACTACGGCAGCCTGGCGTTTACCTTGGGGCTACGCAAGCGCCTGACTGACGCGGGCGTGGAGCTGCGGTTTTACAATCGGCTGAGCTGGCGACGTTGGATGCGCAACCTGTACCGCGACCACCGCAAGCTGTTGCTGGTTGACCAGAGTATTGCTGTGGTCGGCGGGACCGGCGTGACGGATGAGTTCTGGACGCCGGGGCAAGACACAGCCGAATGGCACGAAGTGATGGTTTACTTCAGCGGCCCATTGGTGCTCGACTGGCAGGCGTTGTTCGACCGGCAATGGCACGCCAACGCGGCTCGGCGGGAGTGGAAACCCGCTACTCATTTTGGCTTGCCGCGCCTGCCCAAGGTGCCTGCGACGGGGCCGGGCCTGGGGCGCGTCGCGTATGCCGACGCCCGTCAGCATCGCGATATCTTGCAGTCGCTGATTCGCGCCCTGAACAGCAGCCAGCAACGCATCTGGCTGGCCACGCCGTATTTTCTGCCGACCTGGAGCGTGCGCCGTGCCTTGCGCCGCGCAGCCGGGCGTGGCGTGGATGTGCGCCTGCTGCTCAGTGGCCCGCGTACCGATCACCCGTCCGTGCGGTATGCCGGGCACCGTTATTACCCGCGTCTGCTGCGGGCAGGTGTGCAGATATTTGAGTACCAGCCGTGCTTCCTGCACCTGAAAATGGTGTTGGTGGATGACTGGGTGAGCATCGGTTCGTGCAATTTCGACCACTGGAATTTGCGCTTTAACCTGGAAGCCAATCTGGAAGCATTGGACCCGCAATTGACGCTGGCCGTGGCAGGCAGTTTCGAGCGCGATTTTGCTCAGAGCCAGGCGGTCAGCCTGGCGGCGTGGAAGTCGCGGCCGTTGTGGCGGCGGGTCAAGCAGCGGCTGTGGGGATGGATCGATCGGTTGGTGGTGAATCTGTTGGGGCGGCGGGGCTAAGGCACCCCGCCTGTACGGATAGCAGTGCTTAGAACCGCAGTGAATACTGCGCCGTGATGCTCTGGTCTCGCGTGCGCTCACCGTGTTGTCGGGTGAAACCCAGGTCCAACGCGCTGTCGCGTGTCAGGCGCGCGGTGGCGCCCAGCTCCAGTCGGGTGCTGAGGCGATCCAGCGGCGCGCCGCTGACGCTCATCACACGCCCGCCGTCCCAAGCCGCCTGGGTGGTCGGTTGCAGGTCGCCGCTGGCATGGGTGTAGGCCAGGCCACCGCGCACGCTCAACCACGACGGGCCGACCTGCGCCTTGCCCAAGTCCAGGTTGAACCGCATGCCAGCAGTGGTCAGGTTGACGTTTTCCTTCGAGCGTTTGCCCTTCAGTGCGGCGATGCCCCCGCGCTCTCCGAAGCCTTCGCTACGCTGTTGCACATTGGCCAGTTGCAGGTACGGCTGCCAATCCCAGAAATCATGGCTGAACTTATAGTTCGCCTCAGCAAATGTCTGCACGGTGCGGCTGGCGTACTGGGCGGACAGGCTGTTTTCTAGGCCGGGGAAGCTGACGCGGCGTTTTGTCTGGATCTCATGTTGCGCATAAGCGATGCCGCCATAGAGGCCGAACGCGTCCCACGTGTGGCCCGCGTGCAGGCCCAATTGGTAAGTGTCGAGCGTCGCCTTGCCACGCGCTCCAGCTTTCACTTCGGTTTGACCGCTGCCGGCGATCACGCCCAGTCGGGTGCCTTGTTCCAGTGTGTGATCGAACCCAAGCAACAGGCCCGTGCTGCTGTGCGCGGTACGCGTGGTATTGCTGTCGCCCGCGAGTTGGCCGGACTGACGCGGCAGTTGCACCCAGACCCCTTGGTTTTTGGCTTCGGGTGCGTCGGTGCGGCTGTCTTGCGCCAGGCGCTGACGGTCGAGTGCGGCCTGACGCAACACGCGGCTGTTTTCGATCAACACCGCTTGGGTACTGGCATGCAGTTCGCCGCTCAACGGGTCGAGTGCCGAAGGTGCCTGGTCGGGAAACAACGCAGTCAGGCGCTGCAGCACCGGCGATGGCAGGGTTTCAGCATCGGCGGCAGTGGCGACGGCGCGCTGGTTGGCAGTGCCGGCTGCCGACGCCAGTGACCGGCCACGGCCGAATTCCACCCGCAAAACGTTGCCTTCCTTGACCTGGGAAACACTGAGGAAGGGTGAGAATTCACGGCGGTCGATTGAGGCAAACTCGCCAGTCAATGCACCTTGGGCCTGGAGAATGCTGTAACGCTGGCCCAGATAGTAGCTGTTGGGTTGCGCGCTGAGGTACAGCGAGCCGCCAGTGATAGACGCCTGGTTTTGCACCTGCAGTTTTGCCGGGGCTGACGGGTCCACCAGCCCAGTCATCAGGGTTGAACCGGCGGCTTGTGTGTAATCGCCCACGACGGCCAATGAACCGTTCAGGCGCAGAGCGCCGCCGTCGACATTGACGTCACCCTTGAGGGTGTTGATACCGTCCAGCTCCAGAATACCTTCCTTGAGCGTGGCTCCGGCAAAGCTGTTATTGCCGCTCAGGCGCAGCCAGCCGATGCCGGTTTTTTCCAGGCGGCCCGGGCCGCTGATATCGTTGCGCCAATCATCCCAGGCACCGCCTTGCCAGACGATTGCGCCGCCGGCGGGGCGGTCCATGTTGACGTTGTTATCCACCCGCAGTTGGCCGGGGCCGTCGATGGCTTTTTTCAGGTTCATCAGGCCCCAGCCGTAGACGTCGTCGACACCCGGCTCGCCGAGGTCGGTGGCGGTGGTGAGCAGTACGTCGCGGATTTGTGGGTTGTCGAGGTAGGGGAAACGCTCCATCAGCAGTGCCAGGCCACCGGTGACGTGGGGGGCAGCCATGGAGCTGCCGGAACTTAACATATAGCCTAACTCGGGCTTATCACCGGTCACTGCGAAACCATTGACACCACCGTCCTGGTCAAAGTGGTTTTCGGTTTGTATGGAACCTGTGACCCAGGACGAGTTGATATCCGTTCCGGGCGCGGCCAGGCACCAGTCTTTGCTGAAGCCACAGCGTTTTGAATACTCGCCTAGGGTCAGCTCTTTATTTAAGTTGACGACGGTCAGCCAATAGGGCTCCAGCGCTGCAATGGCACGTGGCAGGCTGGGATGAAGCCCGGCATTGAGCGCTTTTTGGGGGGATTCGTTTGCTGTGGTTACGTTGCCTGCTGACCAGACTTGCAGCATCCCATACGTGATAGCGTTGTCTGCTATGGCCTTGAGTTCTGAATAAACGGAGGTTCCTGTTTCGCTTAATGCCATGTCCAGCTCTGTGTCGTTCGCGGGCGAAAATGGGCTCCCCCAACTATTGTTGACGACTCGTACATTCTGACTGTGCAATTGGGCATAGGCGGCGTCTACCGCTGCAACCGTTGGAAGCGGGGCGCGCAAAATGTCTGTTATGGAAATGGGGCCTCCCAGGTAGGTGTTGCCGTACTTGCGCACTGCACTTAAGTTGGCTGCGTAAGCCACACCCTGGATGCCGGACCCATCACGATGGGCGAGTGCTGTGCCGGCAACGTGAGTGCCATGCGCATTGTAGGTGGCCCCTACAAGTCCGAGATATTCATCAAGTTGTTCACGGGTGAGGATGCCATCGGCTATAGCCTCTTCAAGGGCGGTCAATGCTTCGGGTGGTAATGAATCGATAACGGTTACCGCCGCGCGATCTCCTTCTGTGTAGAAGCAGCCTCTCTCCAGCACAGTCCCACTCATGCAGCCGGTGTCAGCCATCAGCACGCCGACATTTGGCTTCCCCGCAAACTCACTATGGCGCAGGTCTGTTCCAGAGTCGTAAACGCCTAATCGTACTCCTGCGCCACTTAAGCCCCGTGCATAGGCGTAATCAGCGCCGACCGCGCCCAACCCCCAGTTACTCTTGAACTCGTCACTGCGCCAACTGGCTGCGTCGTGCAGTCGGCCTTGCTCGACGTAGTTCGCGGCTTCAACCGGCATGCCCGACAGGCCGCCGAGTACACAGAGGGCAATAGCATTTTGCTTGAACGATGCTTGAATAGACGCTCTTTTTTTCGCCGACCGAGCGCTTTTTATGGGCGACATGATCCACACACCTGCACATTAAATTGGGCTGACAGGGTGTGTGAGTGGAAGTAGGGCCAGATGTAGGACTTGGCTTGAATGGGCCGGGAAAGTGAGCTTTTTACCGACTTGGATGCGCAGGCCCCCTCTTCAAAAAAGAGGGGGCTTATGGTGTTACAACAACTCGAACGTCTGCTGCTGAACGTCTTGGGAGTCGAGCCCGATCTGTACATTGAACTCGCCCGGTTCCGCGGCGAACTTGAGCTGGGTGTTGTAGAACTTCAAGTCTTCCTCGGTGATGGTGAAGTGCAGCGTGCGCTCTTCGCCGGCCTTGAGCATGACCTTCTGGAAATTCTTCAGCTCCTTGATCGGGCGGATCATCGAGCCGGCCACGTCCTGGATATACAGCTGCACCACGGTTTCGCCATCGACCTTGCCGGTGTTTTTCAGCGTGACGCTGGCGTCGAGCTTGCCGGTCTTGTTCAGGGTAGTGGACGACAGTGCCATGTCCGACAGGCTGAACGTGCTGTAGCTCAGGCCATAACCGAACGGGAACAGCGGCCCGGTGGTGTCATCGAAGTACTGCGAAGTGTAGTTGCCCGGCTTGCCCGGGGTGAACGGGCGGCCGATGGTCAGGTGGTTGTAGTAGGTAGGAATCTGACCAACCGAACGTGGGAAGGTGATTGGCAGCTTGCCCGATGGGTTGTAGTCACCGAACAGCACATCGGCGATGGCGTTGCCGCCTTCGGTGCCGGCGAACCAGGTTTCCAGGATCGCATCGGCCTGTTGGTTCTCATCGACAATTGACAGTGGGCGGCCGTTCATCAACACCAGCACCAGCGGTTTGCCGGTAGCCTTCAAGGCCTTGATCAGGTCGCGCTGGCTTTGCGGGATGTTCAGGTCGGTACGGCTCGAGGACTCGTGGGACATACCACGCGATTCGCCCACGGCAGCCACCACCACGTCGGCGTCTTTCGCGGCCTTCACTGCTTCGTCGATCAGCACCTGCGGGGAGCGGGTGTCATCCACTACTTCCGGCGCATCGAAGTTGAGGAAGTTGAGGTAGTCGACCACCGCCTTGTCGTTGGTGATGTTGGCACCACGGGCATAGATCACTTTGCCTTTGTCGCCGATCACCGCGTTCATGCCGTCGAGCAGGGTCACCGATTGCGCCGGTTTGCCGGCGGCGGCCCAACTGCCCATCATGTCGATCGGTGCCTTGGCCAGCGGGCCGACCAAGGCGATGGTCGCGGATTTTTTCAGCGGCAGGGTGTTGTTCTGGTTTTTCAGCAGCACCAGGCTACGGCGCGCGACATCACGTGCGTCGGCACGGTGCAGGCGGCTTTCGGCGTACGTGTCGGCCGGGTCATCTTCGGCCTTACCGATGCGCAGGTACGGGTCTTTGAACAGGCCCATGTCGTACTTGGCGCCGAGCACCTCACGCACGGCGTTGTCGATGTCGCTTTGTTCGATCTCGCCGGATTTCAGCAGGCCGGGTAATTCCTTGCCGTAGAGCGAGTCGTTCATGCTCATGTCGATGCCGGCCTTGATCGCCAGTTTGGCGGCTTCACGGCCGTCCTTGGCCACGCCGTGCTTGATCAGCTCGAAGATCGCACCGTGGTCGCTGACGGCCAGGCCTTTGAAACCCCAGTCCTTGCGCAGCAGGTCGTTCATCAGCCAGGTGTTGGCGGTGGCGGGCACGCCGTTGATCGAGTTCAGCGCCACCATCACGCCGCCGGCACCGGCCTTGATCGCTGCGTGGTAGGGCGGCAAATAGTCCTGGTACATCTTGACCGGGCTCATGTCGACCACGTTGTAGTCGCGTCCGCCTTCCACCGCGCCATACAGCGCGAAGTGTTTGACGCTGGCCATGATGCTATCGGCATTGGCGGGGCTGGCGCCCTGGAACGCCTTGACCATCACTTCGGCAATGCGCGACGTCAGGTAGGTGTCTTCGCCGAAACCTTCGGAAGTACGCCCCCAGCGCGGGTCACGGGAGATGTCGACCATCGGCGCAAAGGTGATGTCGAGGCTGTCGGCGGCGGCTTCCTGGGCGGCGATGCGCCCGGAGCGACCGATGGCGTCCATGTCCCAGCTGGAGGCCAGGGCCAGGCTGATCGGGAAGATCGTACGGTGGCCGTGTATCACGTCGTAGGCGAAAAACATCGGGATCTTCAACCGGCTGCGCATGGCCGCGTCCTGCATCGGACGGTTTTCCGGGCGCGTGATCGAGTTGAAGGTGCCACCGATACGGCCAGCGGCGATTTCCTTGCGGATCAGCTCGCGAGGCATTTCGGGGCCGATGCTGATCAGGCGCAATTGGCCGATTTTTTCATCCAGGGTCATCTGCTTGAGCAGGTCGCTGACGAAGGCGTCCTTGTCTTTAAGCGCAGCAGGCTTTGTTTCTGCCCATACGGGGTGAGTGGCCAGAATGGCAACAAGGCTGAGCAAACACAGCTTCTTCATGAATATCCTTTTTCGGCTCACTGCACAGCACAATCGCGCTGTTCTGCCAAAATGTGGGGGAACCTATGTTGTTGTTCGAGTGTTATTGCAGTAAATGCACGACACTTGTGAACTCTTATTCGCGCTGGGCATCTTTTTAGCTGATTGGCTCAATGCAATCCAGTGGTGGCGGCGGATTATGCCCCAAGCGCGCGATTTATAGGGTTAGTCGTCAAATTCCATCCAGTTTGGGCAGGAGAAACACCATGCAAGCAGCACAAAATTACCGCTGGGGCTGGAAAGCCGCGGCTCTACTACTGATCAGCAGCGTGCTCAGCGGTTGCGGCATCAACACAATTCCGACGCTGGATGAACAGGCCAAGGCGGCCTGGGGCCAGGTGCAGAACCAGTACCAACGCCGTGCCGACCTGATCCCTAACCTGGTGGAGGTGGTCAAGGGCTACGCCGCCCATGAGCAAGACACCCTCACCGCCGTGATTGAAGCGCGGGCCAAGGCCACGTCGATTCAGGTGGATGCCAGCACCCTCGACAACCCTGAGAAACTCAAGCAGTTCCAGCAAGCCCAGGACGGTTTGAGCGGCGCCTTGAGCCGTTTGATGGTGGTGTCCGAGCGCTACCCGGACCTGAAGGCCAACCAGAACTTCCTGGCCCTGCAATCGCAACTTGAAGGCACGGAAAACCGCATTGCCGTGGCCCGTCGCGATTTCATCCAGGCGGTGCAAGCGTACAACACCGAAATCCGTACCTTCCCAGGTCGCCTTTGGCACAGCGTGATGTACAGCGACTTGCCGATCCGCGCCACATTTGAAGCCACCAGTACCGACGCTGATAAAGCGCCGCAAGTGAAGTTCAAATAAGGCTTCTCTGAGGTGTCGATGCGTTTATTACGGATAGGCTTGGCGCTGTGGTTGCTGGCCTGCGTCGGAGCGGCTCAGGCCGCGCCGACGTTCCCGCCATTAACCGGGCGGGTGGTGGACAGCGCCCAGATGATCGACCCGGCAACGCGAGTGCAGATTACCCAACAGTTGGCGCTGCTTGAGCAGAAGTCCGGTGATCAGATCGTGGTGGTCACCGTGCCCGACCTGCAAGGCGTAGCCATTGAGGACTACGGTTACCAATTGGGGCGCCAGTGGGGCATCGGGCAAAAGGGCAAGGACAACGGCGCACTGTTGATCGTCGCCCGTGATGAGCACAAATTGCGCATCGAAGTCGGCTATGGCCTCGAAGGTGTGCTGACTGATGCGCAGTCCTGGGTGATCATCAACCAGGTGATCGCGCCCAAGTTCAAGGCCGGCAATTACAGTCAGGGCATCAGCGACGGCGTGGCGGCGATGCTGCAAGTGGTGGGCGGTGAACCCTTGGCGGTGCCGGCCCATGTGGCGGACGCCAACTTCGCCAAGGATAATCCCGGGCTTTCGATCGGCTTGTTCATTCTGTTGATCGGGGTGTTGTGGCTGTGCAATCGCCTGGGCCTGCCGGTTGGCGCTATTTTGCTGGCCATTCTCAGCAGCAGCGGGCGCGGTGGCGGCGGCGGCGGTGGTGGCGGTGGTTTCCGAGGTGGCGGCGGTGGTTTTGGCGGCGGTGGTGCCTCAGGCGGCTGGTAATGACTATAACTAGAAAGGGGCATCTACAACCATGGCACTACTGAGTGAACACGAGCAACGCCAGGTCGCCGAGGCGATCGCTCGGGTCGAAAAAACCACCGATGCCGAACTGGTCACCGTGCTGGCGGCCTGTGCCGATGATTACGCCTACATTCCGTTGCTATGGGCCAGCCTGATCGCGTTGGTGGTGCCCGGCGTGGTGCATTACTTGTCGGGCTACCTGAGCATGTACACCTTGCTGTTGGCGCAGTGGGCGACCTTCATTGTGTTGTGCCTGGTGTTCCGCCTGCCCAAGGTCACCACCCGCTTGATTCCGCGCTCGGTGCGGCATTGGCGCGCGTCCAACCTGGCGCGCCGCCAGTTCCTGGAGCAGAACCTGCACCACACGTTGGGCAGCACCGGTGTGCTGATTTTTGTCAGCGAGGCGGAGCGATATGTGGAGATTCTGGTGGATGACGGAATTTCCAAACGATTGGATGACAGCAGTTGGGACGACATCGTCAAGGCGTTTACCCAGCGGGTGAAACAGGGGCAGACGTTGGCGGGGTTTATTGAGTGTATCGAGGCCTGTGGCGAGTTGCTGAAGGTACATGTGCCGGTGACGCAGACGCGTAATGAACTGCCGAATCGGTTGATCGTGCTCGAATAACCCTGGCCACACGGATCTAAAAAAGTGGTCGGGGGCTTGCTCCCGATAGCGCTGTATCAGGTGCACGTGTGCTGACTGACACACTGCCATTGGCAGCAAGCCCCCTCCAACATTTAGATCTGTGCTGCGCGTTAGAATCGACCACTGGTCAAATAACCCCGTGCCCTGAATCACTATCCCCCCTAAAATGCCCGGCATTCCCAGCCCGAGGCGTTTTTGTTCATGTCCGTCACCGCTCAACCTGCCAGCCCTGCGCCGGATCATCACGCCCAGTTCATCGAGCTGCTGAGCGCAAGCCTGGCGCAGAATGCGTTTATCAAGTTGGTGCTGGCCAAGTACGTCGGTGAGGAAACCGAGTTGCAGCGGCTGATCATCAAGCCCGTGACGGTCAAGGAGCAGGCGTGCCTGTCCTTCGTCTACCGCTACAAGACCCGTGACATCACCAAGAACTGGCCCCTCGCTGACGGTGTAACGGCGGTTGCCGAGCTGTTGCCCGCGTCGTTCAAGAATGCACACTTGTTGTCGCTGACCGACGAAGCCCAGCTGGAATACAGCAAGAAGAACAAAAGCTCGCTGTTCAAAAGCAAGCCGCAGCAACTGCGTGAGGCGCCGTCCGCCGAGCACAACCGCGAGAAAAATCGCTTCCTCGACCTGAGCCGGCCGTTCCTCGCCGACCTGGGCGTGACCGATGCCAAGCAGGCGCTGATCCCGTCGATGTCGCGCAAGTGGAAGCAGATCAACAAGTTCATCGAAGTGTTCAGCCATGCGCTGACGTCTTCACCCTTGAAGCTCAACCTGCCGGTGCGCGTCGCCGACTTTGGTTCCGGCAAGGGCTACCTGACCTTCGCCATCCACGATTACCTGCGCAACACCCTCAAGGCCGAGGGCGAAGTGACCGGCGTCGAACTGCGCGAAGACATGGTGACCCTGTGCAACAACGCCGCCGCGCGCCTCGAACACCCAGGGCTGGTGTTCAAGTGCGGTGATGTGCGTAGCGTGGCACCCAGCGAGTTGGACGTGATGATCGCGCTGCATGCCTGTGACATTGCCACTGACTATGCGATTCACACCGGCATCCGTTCTGGTGCGTCGATCATCATGTGCTCGCCGTGCTGCCACAAACAGATTCGCCTGCAGATCCAAAGCCCGGTGCTGCTCAAGCCGATGCTGCAATACGGTCTGCACCTCGGTCAGCAGGCGGAAATGGTCACCGATAGCTTGCGCGCCTTGTACCTTGAGGCCTGTGGATATGAGACCAAGGTGTTCGAGTTCGTCTCGTTGGAACACACGAACAAGAACAAGATGATCTTGGCGGTCAAGCGCGCCGAGCCTTTGGATAACGCGCAGTTGCTGGAGAGAATCCGGGAGTTGAAGGCGTTCTACCAGATCAGCGAACACTGCCTGGAAACCTTGCTGCGCACGGATGGCTACCTGAGCTGAGACCGCTGCAAATCAAATGTGGGAGGGCGCAAGCACCCTCCCACATTTAGACTGCGTTCGGCTTGGGAACGGGTGCTGGCTGCACCGCCGTCTTGCGCCCCAGCATCACCGTCACGATCACACCACAGGCAAACAGCCAGGTAATCGGCTCGATATGTTCACCAAAGAACAACGCCGAAAACGCGATGGTAAAGAAAATCTGCAACAGCTGAATCTGGCTGACCCGGGCAATGCCTCCCATGGCCAACCCGGCGTACCAGGCGAAGAAGCCCAGGAATTGCGAGAACAGCGACACATAGCCGAACGCCCACCAGGCGCGTGTGGAAATCGCCCCTTGATGCTGCGCCGCCAGGTACCACACCGGGCCGATCAACACGGGCGTCGACAGCACCAGCGCCCAGCAAATCACCTGCCAGCCCCCCATCTCCTTGGCCAATCGGCCACCTTCTGCATAACCCAGGCCGCCCACGGCTATTGCGCCGAGCATCAATAAATCACCCGCCTGGATACTGCCGGCGCCGGTGATCAACGCATAACTGAGCACCAACCCACTGCCCAGCGCCGCGCAGGCCCAGAACGCTTTTGACGGCCGCTCATGGGACAGCCACGCTGCGTACAGCGCCACGCACAGTGGCTGCAGGCCGTTGACCAGCGCGCCATGGGAGGCGGGCAAGGTTTGCATGGCCCAGGCCGACAGCACCGGGAAGCCGAGGATGACGCCTGCGATCACCAGGCACAGCCCGCGCACCTGGCGCCAGGTCGGCCAGCGCTCGCGGCGCCACAGCAACAGCGCCGCCGCCGGGATTGCCGCGAACAAGGCACGGCCCAGGCCGTTGAGCAACGGGTGAACTTCCTGCACCACGATGCGGGTGAAGGGCAGGGTCAGGCTGAAGATGATGACGCCCAGCAGGCCGAGGGCCATGCCGGTGTTTTCGCGCGAGCTCATGATGGGGACCGAAACTAGAGGGCTTCAAGGGAAGCCCATCTAGCCACAACCCCCGTCGGTTGTGGGCTTACAGCTGATGGCCGATTTATCCGTACAGTTGAGGTCATGTGGGCGTTTTAGAAGAACCGCGTAATGCTGATCTTCGCATCGCGGCCTTTGGTGTAGGCACGGTCGCCGCTCAAGGCCGGGCGGAAGTTGTTGTTGAACAGGTTGTCCACGGTGAAATTCACCTCGGTGCCTTTCAGGTAAGCCTGTTGCGGCTTCCATTTGGCGAACAGGCCTTGGGTGTTGTAGGCCTTGTTGCCGTATTGGTCGTAGAACAGGTCGCCCACGCTACTGCCCGGGCCGCCGGAATATTTGTCGCTGGGCAAGCGGTCGGTCGCGCCGACGAACTGACCCATCCAGCCCACCTGGGCATCCCACGCCGGAATGTGGGTGCCCAGTACCAGCACCCATTTGGTCGGTGGAATATCACGTGCCGCCACGTTCGGGCCCCACGGGTTGGTGTAGGCGCCTTCGTGGTCACCTTTGGCGTAGGCGAACGACACCGAGCCGAACAGGTAGGTGGAGTTGTAGAACGATTCCAGCTCAAAGCCCTTGATGGTCAGGCCGCCGATGTTGCGGTAGTTGGACATCGCGCCCGGTGGGCAGGCGCTGGAAATCGTGCCGCCATTGACGGCCTGGTTCTGGCAGCCGACGCCGGTGGCCTTGAAGATTTCGTCTTCGACTTTGTTGTGGAACAGCGTGGTGCGCACTTGCAGGTTGTCGTCCTGGGCGAGCAGGTCATCGAAGCTGACGACGCTGCCCATGGTGATCGAGGTGATGCGTTCCGGGTCGAGGTCGACGCTGGTGGCGGTGCGGCTGCCCAGACCCTGCACTTCATACTGCTCGTCGATGACCGGCGCGCGCCAGGTCTTGCTCCAGTTGGCGAACAGCCCCAAGTTTGGGGTGACGTTCCAGAACAGCGCCAGGCGCGGCGACCAACCGGTGTAGGTACGGTCGCTGTAATCGTGCCCGACAGCCGGATCAGCGTTGTTGTAGTACGGCGCATCGTTGCCTTCGCCGCGGTTGCGCACATGGTCGTAGCGCAGGGACGGGGTGATGGTCACATCGCCTACGGTCACCGCATCCTGCACAAAGAAGCTGTTGGTATCGACTTTGCCGTGGGGCATGAAGCCCGGCTGGAAGTGCCCGTAGTTGTAGCGCGCGGTGTCGTAGGTTTTACCGGGCATCCACATCTCGGTTTCGCGGATGTGCTTGCGGATCTGCCCGCCGACGGTGACTGCATGCTGCAAGGGCCCGGTGGCAAACAGGCTGACGTTGCGGATGTCGAGGTTCTTGTCGGTGTAGGAGGTGTCCATCTTGCGCCCGCCGGTGGCCAGTTGGAAAAACGCGCTGGCGTTGCGCTCGTCGGTCTGGTCGGTGTTGGACTGCGAATATTTGACGGTCAGGTCTACCAGCGGGTTGTCCAGCGGTTGGTATTCATACTTGCCCGACCAGGTGGTGTCGACGGTGTCGCGGTGGGCTAAAAAACGCGTCAACGCGCCTTCGTAGCCGTAGCGGTCGATCTGGGCCTGGGTCGGCGGCGCCGGGTAGCTGGCGGCGGAAAACGGTGTCCAGCGGTTGCTGTGGGAGCGCGAGTAGGAAAGCCCGACACTGTGCTCATCGGTCAGGTGCGCGTTGACCTTGAACAATTTGCCGTCCACGTCCTGGGCGCTGTTGGGCAGGCGCTGAGGGTTGATCGGGAACAGGTTGTCCTCGTTGGGCAGCTTGGCGGCCACCTTCATGTCGCCGCCGTCGCGTTGGGTCAGGTAGGCCAGGACGTCGAAGCGACCGTCCTCGGTGCGGCCATACACGGCGCCGCTGTAGACCTGTTCGTGGTCGTTGCTGGAGTAGCCGTACTTGAGCATCGCGCCGCTGTTGTGCCCATCTTTGAGCAAGTCCGGGGCATCCTTGGTGGTCATGTTCACAGTGCCGCCAAAACCGCCGTTGCCGGTGAACGGCGAGTTGGGGCCTTTCTCGACCTCGATGCTCTTGATCAGCTCGGGCTCGATAAACACCGTGCCTTGTTGATAGCGCTCAAAGCCGCTTTTGGTGGCGCCATCGACGGTCATCGGCACGTCTTCGGCATCGCCGAAACCACGGATGTTGATGGTCTGGCCGCCGGGTTTCAGCGAGCCGCCCTGGCTCACGCCGGGCAAGGTCTGCAACAGGCTGGGGATGTTATTGGACTGGTGGCGATCAATGTCGGCCTGGCTCAAGGTGGAGCGGTTGACGGTGCTGGAATCGACTTCGTTTCCGGTGCCGATCACGCTGAGCGCGTCCAGCTGGATGGCGCCACTCTGGGGGGGCTTGCCTTCGTCGGGGCGTACCACGTAGGTGGTGCCGACCTTGATCAGGGTGAACTCGCCGTTTTTCAGCAGGCTGTGAATCGCTAGTTCCGCGGTGAACTCGCCGTTGAGCGCGGGCGCCTGCACGTTCTTGAGCAGTGTTTCATCGTACAGCAGCTGGATTTTCGCCTGCTGCGCCACCTGGCTCAGGGATGTGGCTAGCGACTGGGCGGGCAGTTGCAGCTTGAGCGACTCGGCCTGGGCACTGAGGCTAAACGCCATGCACGTGGCAATAAGGGTCGGTCGAAGAAACAGGTGCGTAGCGTGGCAAGGCGCGCAAAACATGAAATCCCCCGGGGTGGCTAAGTAGCCGAAAAGGTGTGCGTATCAAACACAGTCGGGAGGAAGACGGGGCAGGCAAAAAAAACCACACGTGCGAATGCAAAATATTCTCAACTGAGGGTTCGCCTGCGTTACTTGTTCGGTTCGATTCTTACAATGCCATCGGCTGAGGCCACGGTTTTCACCGGCAGCAGGGCCGGCAGGGCGGCAAGCAGGGCGTCCGGGTCATTCACATCCAGATTGCCCGAGACCTTCAGTTGCGCCACGGCTTTGCTGACCAGCAACTGCGCCTGCGGCCGGTAGAGGCTCAGTTCATCGATCAGGCTGGCCAGGTCGCGGTTTCGAAATGACAGGTGCCCGCTGCGCCAATCCGCCACTTCCTCAGCCGTGAGGGTTTGTTGCTCTACTGTGCCCTTGGCGTAGCTGTAGGACGCGCGTTGTTGGGCGCCGAGTAAGCTCACCGGGCTTTTGCTGTCGGGCGTGAAGGCCACTTGGCCATGGGCAACGCTGACCACCAGTTGCTGCTGGCTGCGCCGCACATCGAAACCAGTGCCGACCACCCGCACATGCGCCTCGCCGGCTTGCACGTACAGCGGCCGTTCCTTATCGGCGGCCACTTCGATGTACAGCTGGCCCTTGTCCAAATGAAGGGTGCGTTGGTGAGCGCTGAAGTCTATGCGCAGACGTGTGTTGGCATTCACATACAGCGTGCTGCCATCGGGCAGATTCAGGGTGCGCATGCCTTTGGCGTGGGCGGCGATTTGGCTGTGGTAAAGTTCGCGAGGCGCGCCGATGTGCGTGGCCAGCAGGGCGCACACCAGCGCGGCGGCGACGGCCAGGGCAGGGCGCCAGACGGAAGGCTTGCGCTTGGGCAGCGGCACGGGTTTGTTCAGTTGCTGCAATTGGCCGAGGTCGGCCCACAGTTGTTCGAACTCGGCATACGCGCGGGCATGGGCAGGCACGGCCTGCCAGGCGGCAAAGGCTTTGCGATCGGCACGCCCCATGTCGCTGCGGTTGCGGGCAAACCAGCTGGCGGCTTGGGCATCGATGGAGTCACTCGCTTCGATGTCTAGGGCGTCGATGTCGCTCAGGCGCTTCATTCTGGCTGCTCCGTGCCGGGTTCGTGTTGAAGGCGTCGCTTGCAATGCAGCAGGGCAAACGCGATGTGCTTTTCCACCATGCTGGTCGAAATGCCCATGCGCTCGGCGATCTGCATCTGGCTCAGGCCTTCGAAGCGGTGCAGCATAAGGGCTTCTCGCCTGCGGGGCGAGAGTTCGGCGAGGACTTCTTTCAACTGTTCCAGGCGTTGCAGGCGCTGCGCGGCGACCATCGGCTCGTTTTGCTCATCGGTGACCGGCTCGGCGTCCTTTTCGGTGGGGGCAAGGTGGACGGTCTGCCGTACCTTCTGTTTACGCCAGTGATCACGCAGCAGGTTGCGTGCCATCTGGAACAGAAACGCCCGTGGCTGCTCGACCTTGGCCCGGTCGCGGTAGTCCAGCCATTGGGTAAAGACATCTTGGGTCATGTCCGCCGCGTCGCTGGCGTTGTCTGTGCGTTTGCGCAAGAAATACAGTATGTCTGCATAAAACCCGCGAAAGGCATCGGACGACAACGGGTCGGGCTTGGGACGAGACATGGATATCCTTCTTGACGAAGCACGACGTAGAAAAGTCGTGAATGATATCGAGAATTATTGTTATTTGTCAGTAGGTGAGTGTGGCTCGCTCAAAATGTGGGAGGGGCTTGCTTCCGATGGCAGTGTGTCAGTCAATGAATGTGGCGACTGATTCACCACAATCAGGTGCAGGCCCCCTCCACATTTGATCAGCGTTCGACGGGGACGGACAACGCGCCATTACCCAACGGATGCGTGCGCGCCGCAAAGAATTTCAAGCCCACGCCGCTGCCCTCAAATAGCTCCGAATAGCGGCGCTTCTGCTGGCGAATAAACCCATCGCTGCGTCCCGATACTGAAATCGCCAGGGTCGTAATCCTGGCCTGGCGAAGCGCATCCACCAAGTGCTTATCCTGCGGGCCGAGGTCCTGGCCGAAGATGCACAGCGCACCTTCATGGCTGAGCAACTGCTCATAACAGAACGACAGATAGTCCGAACTGCGGATGGTTTTAAGCTTCTCTTGCACCTTGCCTTCGCTGACAAACAGCGGCACATCATCCAGGGTCTTGATCGTGTTGTTGATCGCAAAACTGCTGAGCAAGGTGCTGTCGGTGGACGCCAATTTTCGCGCCGTACCGTCGAGGTTGCGCACCAGGTGCAGGCCGCCGTGCAGGTAGAGGATGCGCGTGGCCTCGGTGCGGGTGTTGCGCAGGTCGAAGCTGGCATCGGCGCTGCGGAACAGGTCGTCGATGCCTGGCGTGTGCAGGATCGCCCAATAGTTGAGCAGGTCGTAATTACTGGTGAATACCGTGGAGTAGCGAGCCAGTTCCGCGTTGATCGTCGCCAGCGTTGACGGCTGCACCAAGCGCCACGGAATGTGCACGGCGTGGATGGTATTGATCAGCGCTTCCTTGATCGCGTAGTAGCGATTGCGCGGCGCCGCCGAGCTGACCGCCAGGGCTTTGTTGACCCGGCTGGTGGTCTTCAACGCGCCTAGCGCCTGCTCGAAACTGCGGGTTTGCAGGGCATCGAACACACTCAGCTCGGATTGGCTGAGGGGCTTTTCTTCGACGGTACGGGCGTTTTCGAACAGCGAGTCGTAGGCAAAGTCTTCCCAAATCGTGCGGCTCGCGCCATTACCGATCAGAATCCCACTGAAGTCGACGGCGCTGCGCAGCGCGCTCCAGTCTTCAAGGTGGGCGTCAATATCCTGGAAATCCTTCATTGCGGCGGGTCTACTCGAAATCTTCTGGGTGGTGACTTTATCACGAGCGGTCGTTGATCCTGATCAACATGGCGCAGGCAAGTCAGGTTGATCCTGTAGGCATAACGCCTCTGAGGATTGACCATGAGCAGCACCTTCTTTATTCCCGCCGTCAACATCATGGGCACCGACTGCCTCGACGAGGCCATGATTGCCATCCGCAACTATGGTTTTCGCAAGGCGCTGATCGTCACTGATGCGGGCCTCGCCAAGGCCGGCGTGGCCAGCATGATCGGCGAGAAGCTGGCGATGCAGGATATCGACTCGGTCATCTACGACGGCGCCAAGCCCAACCCCAATGTGGAAAACGTCGAGAAGGGCCTGGCGCTGTTGCAGCATAGCCAGTGCGATTTCGTAGTGTCCCTGGGCGGCGGTTCGCCCCATGACTGTGCCAAGGGCATAGCGCTGTGCGCCACCAATGGTGGGCATATCGGCGACTACGAAGGCGTCGACCAATCCAGCAAGCCGCAACTGCCACTGGTGGCCATCAACACCACCGCGGGCACCGCCAGCGAGATGACCCGCTTCTGCATCATTACCGACGAAACCCGCCACGTGAAAATGGCCATCGTCGACCGTAACGTCACGCCGTTGCTGTCGGTCAATGACCCGGCGCTGATGGTCGGCATGCCCAAGGGCTTGACGGCCGCCACCGGCATGGACGCCCTGACGCATGCCATCGAAGCCTATGTTTCTACCGCCGCCAACCCGATTACCGACGCTTGCGCGATCAAGGCCATTGAGCTGATCAGCGCCAACCTGCGCCTGGCGGTGCGTGATGGCACCGACAAGGCCGCGCGGGAAAACATGGCCTATGCGCAATTCCTCGCCGGGATGGCATTCAACAATGCCTCCCTGGGTTTTGTGCATGCCATGGCCCACCAACTCGGCGGCCTCTACGACTTGCCCCACGGTGTGTGCAACGCGGTCTTGTTGCCCCACGTGCAAAGCTTCAACGCCAGTGTTTGCGCCAAGCGCTTGAGTGACGTGGCGCGTGCATTGGGCGCCGATATCAAAGGAATTACCCCAGAAGAGGGGGCCCAAGCTGCCATCGCCGCCATTCGCACCTTGGCCCAGGAAGTTGAGATTCCCGCCGGCTTGCGTGAACTGGGCGCCAAGTTGCAGGACATTCCGCTGCTGGCCACCAATGCGTTGAAGGACGCCTGTGGGCTGACCAACCCACGGCGGGCGGATCAGCGGCAGATCGAGGAGATCTTTCGCAACGCTTTCTAAAAGGGGCAGCCGCACGCGGCAAACGGTAAGCTACAAGCTGAACTGCATTTAACTTAAGCATGAAGCTTGCGGCTTGCCGCTGAGGTCCCCCAATGAGAGTTCTGTTATTTGGCGCTACCGGCATGGTCGGCCAAGGCGTGCTGCGCGAGTGCCTGCTGGCCGCTGACGTACAGGAAGTCGTCACCGTTGGCCGCACGCCGCTGATCCAGGAGCACGGCAAGCTGCACCAGGTTCTGCACAGTGACATGCTGGATTTGCAGCCATTGGAAAACCTGTTGCAAGGCTTTGATGCATGTTTCTTCTGCCTCGGCGTATCGTCGGCAGGTATGAACGAAGCCAAATACACACACCTCACCTATGACCTCACCCTAGTTGCCGCCAGCACCCTGGCGCGGCTCAACCCGCAAATGACTTTTATCTACGTGTCCGGTGCCGGCACCGACAGTTCCGAGGCGGGCAAGTCGATGTGGGCACGGGTCAAGGGCAAGACTGAAAACGCTTTGTTGCGCCTGCCGTTCAAGGCGGTGTACCTGTTTCGGCCGGGGGTGATTCAGCCGTTGCATGGCGTGCGTTCGAAAACGCCGCTGTACCAATTCTTCTATTGCTTACTCGGGCCGGCGCTCTCTTTCGTACGTCGGGTCAACCCGGGCTGGGTCGTGAGCACCGAGACCGTCGGCCAAGCGATGTTGGCTGCCGTGCGCAATGGGGCGCCGCACGCGGTGGTGGAGCAGGCCGACATCAATCGCCTGGCAGCCGAGCGTCACTGATGCGGCACAAGAGCCTGGTGCGTCGCCTGGACCTGATAACCTTGCAACTGTTCGTTGCAGTGTTCGAGGAAGGCACGCTGACGCGCGCAGCTGCCCGCGAGGCCATTGCGGTGTCGGCGGCGAGCAAGCGCCTGATGGAGCTGGAACAAGTGCTGGGCGTCAGCCTGTTCGTGCGCCGGGCCAAGGGCATGGACCTCACCGCAGCGGGCGAAACCCTGTTGCACCATGCGCGGCAGATGCTGTTCAACGTCGAAAAAATGGGCCTGGAACTGGGCGAGCACAGCCATGGCGTGCGCGGTTATGTGCGCATGCTGGCCAATCTGTCGGCGATCATTCAGTTCCTTCCCGAAGACTTGCGGGACTTTTGCGCACGGCACCCCGAGGTGAAAACCGATCTGGAAGAACGCCCCAGCAACGGCGTGGTGCAGGGCGTGCTGGATGGCGTGGCGGACCTGGGGATCTGCTCCAGCGACACCGACACCAAAGGCTTGCCCAGTGTGACCTATCGGCACGATAAGCTGGTGGTGCTGATGCCGGCGGAGCATCCGTTGGCTTCCCGCCAAGCCCTGGCTTTCGCTGAAACCCTCGACAGTAATTATGTGGGTTTGCATGCTGCCAGCTCGATCAATATGCGCACCCATGCGGCCGCGCGTGAGGCGGGCAAGATGCTGCGCCTGCGCATCCATGTGCCGGGGTTTGACGCGATGTGCCGGATGGTCCAGGCGAACATGGGTATTGGCATCCTGCCGCAAAAGGCCTATGAACTGTTTGGTCGCGCGTTGGGGTTGCACGCGGTGCCGCTGACGGATGCTTGGTCGGAGCGCAGCTTGATTCTGGTGGTGCGCGATGAGGCGCAGTTGTCGCCGGTCAGTCGATTGTTGTTTGACTATCTGCGCAGGACGCTAGAGTAATTCAAACACGGACGGCCTCATCGCGGGCAAGCCCGCGATAGCGATCGAGTCAACGCCGTGATTGTATTGTTGTTCGTGTTTCGCGAACGCTCCTTGCCAACTGAAGGTTGGATTTCCCCTGCGCCTGTCGTCTAGCCTTGGCCACACATTCCAAGAGTAAAAGGCGCACCCCATGACGGCTCCGTTGAACGGTATCAAGGTGATTGAGATCGGCACCCTGATTGCCGCGCCGTTTGCCGCCCGGCTGATGGCCGAGTTCGGCGCCGAGGTGATCAAGATCGAAGCCATGGGCCAGGGCGATCCACTTCGCAAATGGCGAAAACTGCACGAAGGCACGTCACTGTGGTGGTACCTGCAATCGCGCAACAAGAAGTCCCTGGCCCTGGACCTCAAGTCCGCTGAAGGCCTTGGCCTGATCAAACAACTGCTCGGCGACGCCGACGTGCTGATTGAAAACCTGCGCCCCGGCGGCCTGGAAAAACTCGGCCTGGGCTGGGATGTGTTGCACGCCCTCAACCCCAAGCTGACCCTGGTACGCATCTCCGGCTACGGCCAGACAGGCCCTTACCGTGATCGCCCAGGCTTCGGTGCCATCGGCGAGGCCATGGGCGGCATTCGCTACACCACCGGCAACCCTGATTCGCCACCGGCGCGAGTGGGCGTGAGCCTGGGCGATTCCCTCGCGTCGCTGCACGGCGTGATCGGCGCGCTGATGTCGCTGCTGCGGGTCAAGACCGGGCAGGGCGATGGGCAGGTTGTCGATGTGTCACTGGCCGAAAGCGTGTTCAACCTGATGGAAAGCCTGGTGCCCGAATACGACATGCTCGGCCATGTGCGCGAGCGCAGCGGCGGCGCCTTGCCTGGCATTGCGCCCTCCAACACCTATCTGACCGCCGATGGCGCTTACGTGGTGATCGCCGGTAACAGCGACCCGATCTATAAGCGCCTGATGACCACCATCGGTCGCGCCGACTTGGCCGAAGCGCCGGAGTTTGCCCATAACGATGGCCGTGCGGCGAAAAGCGGGCTGCTTGACGCGGCGATCACCCACTGGACCAGCAGCCTGCCCATCGACCAAGTGCTCAGCGCTCTGGAAGCGGCAGAAGTGCCGGCCGGGCGCATTTACTCGGTGGCCGATATCGTCAGCGATCCGCACTACCAGGCGCGCGGCATGTTGCTCAATGCCGTACTGCCCGGCGGCGTGTCGATAAAAATGCCCGGCATCGTGCCCAAGCTTTCCGAAACCCCAGGCGCGGTGAACTGGCAAGGCCCGACGCTGGGCCAGCACACCGACGACATCCTCGCCGAGCTTGGCCTGACCGGTGCCGATATCCAACGCTTGAAAACGGCGGGAGTGGTGCAATGATCACTGACTATTGCGATCCGCTGATCGTGCAGGAAGTGTCCCCGCGCGACGGGCTGCAAATCGAACCGACCTGGGTCGAGACGGCCGACAAAATCGCGTTGATCAACCAGCTGTCGTTGGCCGGCTTTTCGCGGATCGAAGCCGGTTCATTCGTCTCGCCCAAGGCCATTCCCGCATTGCGCGATGGCGAGCAAGTGTTCCAGGGTATCGAACGCAAACCCGGCGTGATCTATGTGGCGCTGATCCCCAACGTCAAAGGCGCCCAGCGTGCCATCGGATCCCGGGCCGATGAGTTGAACCTGGTGATGTCCGCCAGCCAGACCCACAACCTGGCCAACATGCGCATGCGTTGCGAGGCGTCATTGGCAGCGTTTGGCGATATCGTCAGCTTCGCCGCCGACTACCCGGTGCACCTCAACGCCAGCATCGCTACCTCCTTCGGTTGCCCGTTCGAAGGCAAGATTGATGAAGACCGCGTGCTGCAAATCGTCGACGCCTACTGCGAGTTGGGCATCCAGGGCATCACGCTTGCCGACACCACTGGCATGGCCAACCCGCGCCAGGTGCAACGTCTGGTCAAGCGTGTGCTGGAGCGCGTTCCGGCCAGCGACCTGACCTTGCATTTTCACAACACTCGCGGCCTGGGTTTGTGCAATGTACTGGCGGCTTATGACGCTGGCGCACGGCGTTTCGATGCAGCGCTGGGTGGCCTTGGCGGCTGCCCGTTTGCGCCGGGGGCTTCGGGCAATATCTGCACCGAAGATTTGGTCAACCTGTGTGACGAAGTCGGTATTCACACCGGCATCGACCTGCCGCACCTGTTGCACATGTCCCGCCGCCTGCCGGCCCTGCTCGGCCATGCGCTGCCCGGCCAAGTGGCGAAAGCCGGACGCAATGGCGACCTGCACCCGCCACCGGCCTACATCGCCACGCTGTAACGCCGCACCAGTCAACAAAAGCACTCGGGCGCCTGTGAGCAGTTCGCTGGAGAGAAAGCATGAGCACTAATACGTTAGAGGCCGGGGCGCCCGGCCACTGAAATCGATGCCGAAAAAGCCCTGGTCAGCCTGCAGTTGCCAGGGCACGGGCGGGCGTGCTGCTGAACTGAATCAACGCCACCCCGCCAATCAACAACAACGCCCCCAACACACGGGGCATTGTTAGTTGGCGCTCCATCAGGCCGAACAGTCCAAAGTGGTCGAGCAGCAGAGCGGCGAGAATCTGCCCTGCCATGGCTAGTGCGATGAAACCCGACGCGCCGAGCTTGGGCAGCAGCAGCAACGCCAGGGAAATAAAGCACACGCCAAATGCACCGCCAGCCCACATCCACAGCGGTGCTTTAGTGATAGACACCAGGCTCGGCAGTGGTAAACGTAGCGCCAGAATGACCGGCAGCAGCACAATAATACTCACCAACAGTGACGCCAGCGTGGCCCACAATGGGTGGCCCAGCCCGCGCCCGAGGTTGGCATTGATCGCACTTTGAAACGGCACTACCGCCCCGGCGATCACTGCCAGCGCCAACAAACCCAGCCAGTGCAACGTCGTCATTTCATCTCTCCCAGAGGTTTTGCTGGACTCTAGGCTATTCGTCGCGCAAATTTAAATTCAAAGTTCTTATGCCGAGCATGCAGCTAATGAATGATCTGCGCCGCATCGACCTCAACCTGCTGGTAGTCCTGGATGCCTTGCTCAGCGAGCAACACGTCACCCGTGCCGCTGAGCGTCTGCACCTCAGCCAACCAGCGGTCAGCCACGCGTTGGCACGCCTGCGGGATGTGTTGAATGACCCGTTACTGGTGCGCCAGCGCGGCACACTGGTGCCGACCGCGCGCGCCTTGGAACTGGCTGCGCCGTTGGCCGAAGCCCTGGCCCAGGTGCAGGCGCTGCTGGCGCCGAACCGGTTTGACCCGGCGTCGGCCAAGCGTAGATTTCGCGTGGCGATGTCGGACTACAGCGCGGCGATTTTCCTACCCTGTTTGATTCGCGTCCTACGCCATGAGGCGCCCGGCATCGACCTGCAAATCATCCAGGCCAGCCGCGAAGGGATGGTGGACGGTGTGCTCAACGGCGACATCGACTTGGCCGCTGGGGTCTTTCCTGATATGCCCGCCGAACTGCGCACCACACCGTTGTTCGAGGAGCATTACACCTGCCTGGTGGACCGTAACAGCCTGCCGGCAAACGGCACCCTCGACCTGCCTACTTATTTGTCACGCCCACATGTGTTGCTGGAAATGCGCGGCAGCGGCACCCCGGAAATCGAACGCGCGTTGACGGCGATTCGTGAGCGGCGGCATGTGGCGATCAGCCTGCCACACTGGAGCGTGGCGCCGCAGTTGATCCAGGGCACCGACCTGATTCTGACGGTGTCATCCAGAGGCCTGCTCAACATCGATCAGCAGCATTTACTGGCCGTGCCGCCGCCGTTTCATATTCCCTCGTTTGCCTTTGAGCTGGCGTGGCATGCGCGACGGGGCGGGGACTCGGGGTTGCAGTGGTTGATTGGGCAGGTGCAGGGTGTATTGTCCGCAAGCCATCGATAACAGGAATAAAAACATGCTCTCAGGCCTCAACCACCTGACCCTTGCCGTCACCGATTTGAACCGCAGCGTCAACTTCTATCATCAGGTGCTGCAACTTCAACTCGACGCCACCTGGGACAACGGCGCCTACCTCTCATTGCCCGGTTTGTGGTTGTGTTTGTCGCTCGACCTGTCGCGTCCATCCGAACCTGCGGCGGAGTACACCCACTACGCGTTCACAGCCGCCGCCGATGACTTCCCCGCGCTGGTGGCGCGCTTGCGAGCGGCCCAGGTCCAGGAGTGGCGCGACAACCGTAGCGAAGGTGCCTCGTTCTACTTCCTCGACCCCGATGGCCACAAGCTTGAAGTGCACGTCGGCGATTTAGCCTCGCGTCTGTGCGCCTGTCGCGCCAAGCCGTATGCAGGAATGAAGTTTTACCCGTAGGCTCAGAGCGTGCAGAATCGCTGCACCTTTCAACCGTCTGTCAGAGTCGCGCCCATGACCCCATCCTTGTTGTTAGCCGTCCTCGCCTCGGGTTTTATCTACGGGATTACACCTGGCCCGGGCGTTCTGGCCGTGTTCGGCATCGGCGCTGCACGTGGCCGCCGCGCTGGGGCGGGGTTTCTGTGCGGGCATTTGCTGGGGGACGTGGTGTGGTGCAGTACTGCGTTGATCGCCATTGTTGGCGCGCGCGAAGTCGGCAGCAGTGCTTTTGATGTACTTGGCGTACTCAGCGGCTTGTATTTGTTCTGGCTCGGCTGGCGCGCCATTCGCACCCAGCGTCGCAGCAGCGATGCGCCTCAGGGCGCGGCGCGGCATCCGTTCTGGCACGGTATTCTGTTCGGCCTGACTAACCCCAAGGCCTACCCGGTGGCGGTGGCGACATTTACCGCGCTGCTGTCCAGCCGTGCTGAGTTGCTGACCTGGGCGATGCTGCCGTCCTTGATCTTCCTGAGCTTTATCGGTGGGCTGCTGGCCTACGCCATTCTGATCGGCGTGGTGGGCGCCCAGCGTGTGCGCACGGTCTACCAACGCCATGAAATCCTGATCACCAAACTCTGCGGTGTGATGTTCATCGGCTTCGCGATTAATGCGCTGGCGCATGCATTGCCCGGTCTGTTCGGCAGCAAACCGGCCTGATGTGATGACGACCGTTCGTCGCACTGGGAAGTTTTTTCTAAACCTTTGCTGCCCTCAAAATTCGAATTCAGGGCGGGTGCATTTTCCCGCACTTATTTTTTCCCTGGAGGAACCCCATCATGAGCCGCATGGCTATCCGGTTACGCACCGCCAGTTTCGCGATGCTGCTGGGCCTCGGCGCCAGCAATGCTTTCGCCCAGTCGCCTGCTGAATTCATTGAGCAGGCTTCGGCCAAAGGTATGGCCGATATCGAAACCAGTCGCATGGCCCACGCCAAAACCTCATCCCAGGAAATCAAGGACTACACCATTGAGGTGATTAACGAGCGCACCCTGGCCAACCAGCATCTGGCGGCGATCGCTAAGAAGCTCGACTTGCCGGTGGCGCCGCGCGAGAAAATCGTCGACAAGGCCGAAACCTTGATGCCCGAACTCAAGGACGGCGACTCCTTTGACGCCGCCTACACCGCGCAGCAGGTCAAGGAAAACGAAGACGCCATCGCTTTGTTCAAACAGGAAGGCGCGGCTTCGGATGTGCCCGAGATAAAAGCGCTGGTGGACGAAACGCTGCCTAAGCTTGAAGAGCGTCTTCAAAAAGCCCGTGCCCTGGCGTCGACCTACGGTAAAGGTCATCAAGGCGACGGTTGATTCCCTTGCGTTGAACTGAAAAAACGGCGGTTGGAGCAAGTCCCATCGCCGTTTTTTATGCGTGGTTCAGGTCGGTTTTATTCGCTACTGCGTCATCGACCACTTCTCCGCAACTGCTGTTGAGGCTGACGCTGCCGGTGGCGTAGATGCTGCGGTATTCCTTGCGCAGTTTTTCCAGCTCTTTGCGGTCCAGCCCGTCCCGGCTCAACACTGCATTTTGCGCATCCTTGGAGACGCGCAGCAGCTCATCGATCTTGATATGCAGGATGTCGTTATCGCGGTTTTGCGTGTTCTGGATCAGGAACACCATCAGGAAGGTAATGATGGTGGTCGAGGTGTTGATGATCAGTTGCCAGGTGTCGTTGTAGTGGAAGTACGGCCCGCTCAGGCTCCACAGCAAAATCAGTGCAACGGCGGCGTAAAACGTCCGGGCACTGGCTGGCCCGTACCTTCCAGTGCGAGTAGATATTGCTTGGTCTCAAGCCCTCCGGCAAACCCGGTCAGCCCGCCTGAAGCGCCGATGACACGGTGGCAGGGGGCGATGATCGAGATCGGGTTGCGCCCGTTGGCGGCCCCTACCGCACGCACGGCTTTGGGGTTGCCGATCTGCTGGGCGATCTGGCTGTAGCTGCGGGTTTCGCCAAAGGGGATGGTCAGCAGCGCCTGCCAGACTTGTTTTTGAAACGCAGTGCCGGTGAAATTCAGTTCCAGCTCGAATTGGTTGCGGGTGCCGGCGAAATACTCTCGCAACTGGCGCTCGGCTTCCAACAACACCGGGCTGTCGTTGGCCTCCTGCAACTCACCCAAACGCACACGGTTGGCACGCTCTGTTTCCCACAGGATGGCGTTGAGTTTGCCGTCGCGCGCGACCAAGGTGAGCTGGCCGACGGGGGAGGCCATGAGCTTGTATTCGTAGGACATGAGTGGATTCCTCGAAGGGGTTTAATAGGTACGGCGCCACTGTAGTTCTCCCCGCCGGACTGGAAACTACGTTTCTTGCGATCAAATTCTCCCTGAGCTTAGAGGTTCCAGTAAACCCAGTCGGTGTAGTACGGGTACCAGTAAAGCCAGGAGGCTCTATAGAGCCCCTTGAGCAGTGAGATCTCCCCAATGGCTACTAAAGAAATCACATTGAGCAGTGTGAAGATCAACGCAAATACCGTCACACGCTGGCTGGCGTAGCGCCAGGCAAACCCCGCGCCATAAGCCGACGCGGCAATGGCGCCGAGCATCAGCAGCGGCCCAAGGGGAAAGGGTAGCCTCACAAACGAGACTAACAGTGGCAAAACCACTACCCAGCCGACCACTTGGCGCAATATGTTTTTTGGTGTGCGTTGTCCAGTTTCAAGCATGGCGGTAATCTTGCGCAAGGATCTCGAAGTGCCCTTCGATCGCTTCACGGGCCATGGCCATGGCGTCGTCCAGGTCATCGCCAGCATAGTAGCAGCCAGGAATATCCGGGACTTCCCCCCAGGCATAGTCCTCGTCACCGGTTGAAATTGCGATAGGGTAAAGCATGTCTATTGCCCTCCGGGGGCGGTCAGTTGAGCAGAGCCTGTTTCAAGATGCGCTTGGCGGTTGTGTCCGACAGGTCCTTCTTTGGATGGGGAATCGTCACTAACCCCGGCTTTGTCGGGTGTTTGAAGTGGTGATGACTGCCCCGTGTGCCCACCTGGTACCAGCCGCCGCAACAATGTGACCTATCAAATATCGGCTATCCACATCACCTCCTTGTGGTGTGTGTTGGTGGTGACTACAACCACTCAGGGAGAATTATCAACACTTTACCTACCGACGGTCGTTAACCCGCGTTTCAGTAAGGGCTGAATCAAGTGTATGAGCGCGCCGGGAGGGCGTCGGAGAGAGGTATTGCGGAATTTTTCGAAGGCGTGGCCTACATCCGCGACCATTGGCTCGACGGTGACTGAAGTCACCAGCCTGTACGTCGCGGGCACCGTGTGGTGATGTAATTCAGGGCACCAATGGCCTCAGAAAGATTCGCTAGGTTGCGCAGCGCAAGGGAAAGGGTGGTGGTGTCAGAGTGATCTATTTTGAGGCGTAGAGCGTCGCGTGAGTGAGCTTTGGCTACGCAGGGCCATGTTGACGGTGCAACGTAGGTTCTTTCGCACCGCAACAGGATTGCCCGCCTAGTCTGCACCTACTAAAGGGAAGGGCAGCCAGAAAATGTAAAGCCTCTTAGAGCGATGCACTCAGCGTAAACGGAATACGCAACGCACCGATCGGCCCTTCCCGTGCACCGCACATTTCATCGTGCACGCACTGCTGGACCAACACGCAGGGAAACGGCGGAACCCGTTGCAACAGGTCGCGCAAATGCGTGGTGGAGCCGATGCGCATCGGTTTGGCATCATCGTCCAGCAGCGTCATTTCGATATGATCCAACCTGACGCGCGCGATGTAGAAACCACCTTCCAGCGACAGCAGTTCCAGCTCACGCACCTCGCCTTTTACCGCCAGTTCGGTCAGCATTTTCATATTCATGATTCGCCCTCACGCTCGGTCGTTTATTGGCGACGGAAAAACAACGTGATCTGGCCCCATTCGACGCCGAACTTGGTCATGCTCGAACGGTTGATCAAGGTGTCCTCGTCCATCAAGTACATCCAGTCATCAAAGCTGACTTCGTACACCGAACCATCCACCGGCAGGTTGAGCCGGTAGCGCCAACGCAGCGCGTTACCCGCCACTTCGCCAATCGCGTCGCCGACCACATCACCTGCGCGCCCGCGCCAGCGTCCCGGGCCATCGGGTGTCAACGTCCACACTCGCTGCTGGCGGGTGCCATCGCTGTACAGGAAACGCTCGTCAAGAATTAGAGCGTTGCCCTCGCGCCGGCTGGCGATATTCACTTCAAAGCGCTTTGCTACTTCCCCTGAGCGCTTTTGGAAAATCCCCCACGCCTTGACGGGCTTGCTGAAGAAACGTTGCAGGTCCAACTGCGGCTGCTGGTCGGCGTAGTGGTCGACTCCTACGTTGGTGCAACTGCTGACACTCAACACCAACAACAATGAAACCAGTAGACGTGTCATTGCCCGGCTCCGAGATGGTACGTGGCGAGGCGCCAACGCTCAGAGTTGATACTTGTACATAAATATTGATTTGTACAGGTTTAACCGGACAAGTGACTGATCGCATAAATCGCGCCCATAAAAAAACCGGTCACTATGGACCGGTTTTTTAAGTGTCCCTCGTCAGAACTATACTGACGTGAGTGCACTATTTGAGTGGAGCGGGTAGAGGGAATCCGCCCTATCCCTATCTGTCACGTAAGTCCTTGAAAATTTGAGTGTTGCATGGATGATTGTATTACACGTTTGTAGGACCTGCGTGGTCCCCGAAGGCAGAAAGTAAAACCCTTGGAATTGAGGGGGCCGTGTAGGGGTAGCTTGTGCTTTAGGGCTAACTTTTTGGCAAAACCTATCAATTGAGACTGTAGTGGTCAACTGATCCCGGACACGACGTTAAGTTTTTTCTCGGCCTGAGCCGGTGGCAGCCCACCATTAAATTGGTGCGGTCGAATCCAGTTGTACCGGTGCATCAAAAAATGGCTGATATCCCGCTGAGCTTGTTGGACCGTCGTGTAGCCCATGGTCGGTATCCACTCGGTTTTCAGGCTCCTGAACACCCGCTCCATCGGCGCATTATCCCAACAATTTCCTCGCCGGCTCATGCTCTGACGCATGCGATATCGCCAAAGGCGCTGGCGAAAACTCCGGCTTCCATATTGCGAGCCCTGGTCGGAGTGGAACAGCAAACCTTGAGGCTTCCCTCGCTGCTCGTAAGCCATGTCCAAGGCCTTGATGACCAAGTCGGCATCCGGCTTTCCCGGCAACGCCCAGCCCACAACACGGCGGGCAAAAAGATCTAGCACAACCGCCAGATACTGCCATTTCCCTTGAGCCCAGATATAAGTGATATCGCCACACCAGACGTGGTCAGGAGCGGGCACATCAAACTCCCGGTTCAAAATATTAGGGATGTCGGGCCGCTCGACCGTCGCCTTTTTGTAAGCATGCGATCCCGGTTGTTTGCTGACCAACTCCAGCTCGCGCATCAGGCTGCGCACCTTGAATCGCCCGATCTGCTCGCCGTCGTCCTGCATCATGGCCATGATGCTACGGCTACCGGGAGCACTGCGGCCTTGGGTGAACAACTCGTTCACCCGACTGCGCAATCGAAGGCGTTCTACATCCAGTGTGCGGCGCCTGAGACGCCGAGCGTAGTAGCACGAGCGAGTCACTTCAAACACCTTGCACAGCCAATCAACCGGCTCGTGGATGCTCAACTGGTCAATCAGCGCGAACGCTCGAGATTTTCCGACATCAAGAGCGCGGTAGCCTTTTTTAAGATTGATTTTTCCCGCTCAAGGCGAGCAATTCGGGCTTCCAGCTCTTGGATTTTCTGCTGCTCCGGGGTCAGCGCTTTGCTCTGCGGGGTGACGCCCGTGCGTTCTTGCTGCACTTGGTCGACCCATCGGCGCAAAGCCGACTCGCCGATACCAAGCGAGCGGCTGGCCTCAATGAAGCTGTAATCCTGCTTGAGAACGAGGTCGGCAGCCTCGCGTTTGAATTCAGGGGAAAAGGTACGGCGTTGTTTGGTCATCTGACACCTCGTTCTGGCGAGCATTCTCGCTTAAATGGATGTCCGGTTTCATTAGACCACTACACTTTTGCCTGTGCCCCACTTACCGGACAACGCGATAACTTTGTTGTCCTTATCCGCGAGTAATTGTGTCAACTGTTCCTTTGTCGATTTCAATGACATATACGTCTCCGAAGCTAAGTTTTCCATGCATGTTGCATCAGACGCATGCCAGGCGAACAGCGTCCTGAGTTGGACGTCTCTGAGACGTCATTGACCGGGTGGGTGGAGCTCGGGCGCACGCGAAAGGCTCCAGCTAGTAAACGCGTCGGAGGGACATCGCCGCTTAATCGAGACTTCGCCCGTGATGCTCAGATCCCAACAAGACCTTCGAAGGATCTGCCTCGATTCGCAACTCTATCAGCGGGCGGATTGCGGGCAGCGCACATCTCATACCATTCATGATGGCGGTCTGATACTGTCGGCGTTTTCAGGCAGGGAGCTTTACCACGTGAATGCAGCGAATCCTTCTCCAGTAACGGTGTTGTTTCAACCGGAAAACCAGAATAAAAAATATGAATCTCTTTTTTTGGAAATTGATACGGGTCAGATCAAGCTTCCAATGTTTCAAAGGGAGTTTGTCTGGGAGAAAGAGCAGTCGGCAAAGCTGATTGACTCTATACTTAAAGGCTTTCCTATCGGGACCTTTATTTTTTGGAAAACTCGCGAAGAGCTCAGAAGCTATAAAGAGGTAGGTAATCACGTTTTGCCCGACACTCCAAAAGGTGATTATGTCCAATATATTTTGGATGGGCAGCAGCGAATCACCTCGCTTTATGCGATTCGGAAGGGACTCCGGATCAGCAAGGATGGCAAGGAAATAAATTATCAAGATATTTACATTGATCTATCTGAGAATTTAGAGCGCGAAGACTCGGTAGTAAAAACCTTCCGCCATGATGGGGAGTCGAACCTTATCTCTGTTCATAGGCTTTTGACATGCAAGTTTACTGAGTTGATGCACGAGTTTACAGAACCTCAGCTTGAGCTAATGGAGTATTATAAAAACAGTCTTACGAATTATGATTTTCCCACGATAACAATTCGTGACTATCCGATAGAAGTGGCTTGTGAGATTTTCTCACGAATTAACACAGGAGGAAAAGCACTAACTGTGTTTGAGATCATGGTCGCGAAGACCTATGACGAAAGAAAATCTTTCGATCTGGCAGAACGCTATGAGGTTTTGAGGGACGGTTCTGACGACGAAAGAAGATGTCTTAGAACCGCCAAGTTTGAAACGCTTCCTCCGTCTTTAATCATGCAGTGCGTAGCGGCTATCACGACACGCGCCGTGCGTGGACGGGATATTTTAGGGATTAAGCGTGAGGATTTTATAGCGAACTGGGCGCCTATGAATGCCTCGCTATTCACAGCGATAGATTTCCTCCGCACAGAAATAAGGGTTCCCGTTTCTCAGCTTCTGCCCTATCCGGCATTGCTGATCCCTCTAACCTACTACTTCCATTCCACCGAAAATCGTAAGCCAACAGCTACCCAGGCTAAGTTACTTGAGCAGTTTTTTTATTGGGTCGGGCTAACGGAGCGATATGGTTCGTCCTCGGACTCTGGGATTACCGAAGACTTCAATAAGATGGACATGATATTGGCCGGAAAAACGCCGGACTATCCTCAGTCCGAGCTCCGCGTTGATAGTGAAGACGTAGCGCAGACTTACTTTTCATCTGGCAATTCTTATTGCAAGTCTATATTGTGCCTCTTGGCCTTTAACCAGCCAAAGTCTTTTGATACGGACGGTGTTGTGATCTTGGATAACAGCAATCTAAAGATTGCGAGTAGTCGTAACTATCACCATTTTTTTCCTACAAAATACCTGGCTAATGCTATGCCGGGCAGGGAGGCAAATCTAGTAGCCAACATAACTTTAATTGACGGTTACTCCAATAAGCATCGAATTAGTAAAAAAGCGCCGAGTCAGTATATTTCTGCTTTCTCATTAGAGAATGGGGCGATACAGCAGACGCTGATAAGTCATTTAATTCACGATGTCGAAGGCTACGGGGTGACGTCTGATGACTACGATAAATTTATTGAGCACCGGTCAAATGCTATTGCAGCCGCACTAAACGCAAAGCTTCTTGGGTCATACTGATAGGTAGAGCTCTCCGCGCTCTGCGGCTGGACGGCCTCGCTACTACAGCGAGGCCACACCCGCCCGTCTATCATAGCCGGATTACCGTTGGGCGTTCAGTCTGCATGCGACAAAAATATTGTTGTTTAGAATCTCTTGAAGCACCAACTCGGCTGCAACCTCGAAGGTCTCACAACAATCTTGAATGCTTATGAACCCGACTCCCGCCACTAGCGGACTGCCTTCTAATACCTTCGTCTCGTTCACTTGATTTAGCTCACTTATGCATGAATGCCATCGCGCCATTAGGTGCAATGCTACAGCCTTCGCTGCGCTGAGATCAGTGGTTCGGGCAGACGCGTGAATTTCTCGCTGACCCAATTGAACGCGATAGCGACTCGGGACGGTAATCCGAAGGACGTAGATTCCGCTCGAACGGCGGTAGAGGTTGTTGCGTTGCGTCACGTTGTAGGAGCCCTTTGTAGGAGGACTACGTGACTGTCTCGTTTTCTACCCGGTGGATTTCATAAAAATCAATGGGTTAGGAGAGAGGTGGAGCGGGTAGAGGGAATCGAACCCTCAACTAAAGCTTGGGAAGCTTTCGTTTTGCCACTAAACTATACCCGCTCAGCGCGGCTGACTTTGTACCAGATGTTCGCCGGGATTTGAAGTTTTTCTTCGAAAAATGTGTGGGTTGCGTTCATCGAGCCAGTCGACGAACGCACCTCGTACCGGCGCAAGCTGGTGTGGGAGCGGTTCAGATCGCGAAGGCATGCTGCGTCTGCTCTTGGTGATAGCGCAATCGACCCACCTGCCGCTCCGGTTTCAAAAAGCCCACCACTGCCTCTCGGCTATCCCGGCATGCCGCCTTGTGTTCCATGTCCAGAAAATGCCCGGTCGCCTGAACAGTGCTGAAGCTGCTCTTGGCCACATGCTGGCCAAACTGCTTGGCATCTTCGGCGCTGGTGTACTCGTCCCATTCGCCATTCAAAAACAGCACCGGAATGTCGATCTGCCGCGCCGCCTTGAGGTAGCACAGTCGGTCGCTGTTGAGCACGTGGCTGATGTGAAAGTGCATCTGCCCGTATTCGTGCTCGGCCAGGCTGCTCACGTGTTTGTAGTTGAAACGTTTGAACAGTGACGGCAGGTGTTTGCCGAGGGTGCTGTTGACCAGGTGGCCGACGCGGTCGCGGTCGAGGTTGCCGAGGTAGTCGACGCCGCGTTCGAGGTAGTCGCGCATCGGCGCGTTGATCACCGGGGAGAACGAGCTGATCACCGCCTTCTCCACGCGGCGGGGCCGGTGGGCGAGCGCGACCAGCGTGGCGGCGCCGCCCCAGGAAAACGACAGCACGTGTTCGGCGGCGAAGCGGTCGATAAGTTCCAGCAGAATCTGGCCTTCTATTTCTTTCGTCAGCATCTGCTCGTGGCGATTATGGATTTTGGAGCGGCCAGCGTAGGGCTGGTCGTACAAAACCACATTGAATTGTGGGTACAGGCTTTTCACGGTTTGGGCGAAAGAGGCCGTGGTGGCCATGGAGCCGTTGACCAGGATGATGGTCTTTTCCGCAGCATCCGCGCGATAGAACTCCGTGTAAACCCGATACTGACCCTGTATATCCAACACAGCGATTTCTGGCCTCATGTCGTAAGACTCCTGGCAAGCGGGTAGGGCGCGCAGATCAGTCTGCACACGCTTTATGACAGGTAGGCATACGCCTGGAAGATGAGCGCCCATGTCGGCCCGATGACGGCTGGCCGACGGCTGTTTTTAGGGCGGGCTGTTTGCCGGAAAGGCCCGTAGATCAAGCGCGGGCGGGGCAAGGTGTTTCTTGGAGGTTATAGGCGACTCGCCAGTCATACTTTGGCTGACGTCTTGATTCAAGCAGCACAGGCGCCAGGTCGCAAGGCGCCGAACTGGTTTTTTGCCATCACCGGCCGAACGGTCATCAAACCCTTCGGATTTCGTTGTCAGTCAGGGCCCGATATTCGCCTGGCGCCAGTGCATCATCCAGCATCAACGGCCCCATCCGCTCACGGTGCAGGCCGATCACCTTGTTATCAAAGTGGCCGAACATGCGCTTGATTTGGTGATAGCGGCCTTCGATGATGCTCAGCCGCGCCGTCCTTGGGCCTAACAGTTCCAAATCGGCGGGCTGAGTGGTGAGGTCTTCAAACGCGAAATATACACCTGCAGCAAACGTCACCGCGTACTCGGGGGTGATGTCCTGTTCGGTTTGCACGAGGTAAACCTTGGGCAATTTGGTCTGCGGTTGGGTCAAGCGCCGCGACCACTGGCCGTCGTTAGTGATCAGCATCAGCCCAGTGGTATTGAAATCCAGACGGCCAGCGATATGCAGCTCGCTCGAATCCGGCTCATCCAACAGATCAAGAACCGTGGGGTGCACCGGGTCGGCTGTGGCGCTCACACAGCCTTGAGGTTTATGCAGCATAAAATAGCGCGCTGGTTTGCCGACTTGCAGCACTTCATCGTCAACACACACGCAACTGAATTCACGCACCTCGTGGTGTGGATCGCTGACCGCCACGCCATCGACCGTCACCCGTCGCTCAACCAGCAGCACACGCACTTGCTGGCGATTGAAACGCGGCAGGTTGCTGAGAAAACGATCTACGCGCATTACTTCGAGTCAGCCCCACGCAATGTTGCATCCACTTGGGCACACCGTGGGCACAGGCAGGCGGTGTTGCGCAGTTCATCCGGCAGCGCTTGGAGCACTGCCGGGTCGATGCTGACGCTGTAGCACCAGCAGGCTTGGTCGGCGGTGCGCGGGTCGGCGAGGGTGCAGTCGTTGCGGGCACCGCAGGCGGGGCAAAGGGTTGGCGTAGTCATGTCGGTTCGGGCTGTATCGCGCAGTTACCTGCACGATACAGCGCCATCGCGCTATTGCAAGCTATGCAGGTAGCCGCGCCAGCCGCCGAAGTGGCTGATGTCCACCGCGCCCGCCAGGCCGTAGGGTTCGCAGATGAAGCCGGTTTCCCAGCGCCCGTCCGCCAGTTGCACCTTGCCCAGGCCCAGTGGCGCGGGGATGCTGGTGAGGAATGAACCGAGTTCGCGGCTCGGCAATTCCCACACCTCAACCTCGACGGCCACGCCGCCTTCGCTCACCCGCAGTATGCCGGGGCGGTAAGGCGGCCCGCCGGCCAGGGCAAACAGTTGATAGTCCGCCGAGCTGTGGGTGCGCTCCAGCAAGCGTGCACCACGGCGCACTAATTGGCCGTTCAGCGCCAGCCCTCGCAGGTGCGCGCCGCACACCACCAGTCGCGTCATGTCATGGCTGGCGTTGCCTGTTGACGCGCGAAGCGAGGCATCCTGCTGGCGCTGCAACGCATCTGCCACGCCCAGCAGGTATTGATCGGTAAATGCGCGACCAAACAACGTCACCCCCCATGGCAAACCGTTTTCCATAAAGCCACTGGGCACCGCGACGGCCGCGTAATCCAGCAGGTTCATGAAGTTGGTGTAGTGGCCCAGTTCGGCATTGCGCAGCACCGGTTCGGCACGCAACTCTTCCAAGGTGACTGGGCGGCCGATGGTCGGCGTCAGCACGCAATCGAGCCCTGCCAGCAACACATCGCATTGGGCTTTCAAGGCTTGCAGACGGTACTGCGCACGGAAGGTGTCTACGCCACTCACCGCTGGCGCCTTGGCCAACACAGCACGGATCACTGGCAGCACCGCTTCGGGCTCGCGCTCCATCAGTTCACCGGCCACGCTGTAGCGCTCGGCCACCCACGGCCCGTCATAGAGCAGGCGCGCGGCTTCGAGGAAGGGTGATAGGTCGAGCGTGACCGGTTCGCCGCCGAGGGCAATTACGCGGGCGATGGCCTGCTGGAACAGTGATGGGCCTTGCTCGCAACCGAAGAACTCCAGGTCCTGAGTGCGCGGCACACCAAAACGAAACGGCCTCGGTGCGCCGAACGCCGAGGCGTCATTCCACGCCGGGTTCTGGCGGCTGTAGGCATCCAGTAGGTCGAGCTTGGCGGTCAACGCCAGTAACTGGCTGGCCTCGCGCGCGGTGCGGGTGAAGGTGGTGACGCAATCCAGCGTGCGGCACGCTGGCACCACGCCCGCCGTGGAGATCAGCCCTTTGCTCGCCTTGAGCCCCACCAGGTTATTCAACGCCGCCGGCACCCGCCCGGAACCGGCAGTGTCGGTACCCAGCGCAAAACTCGCCACACCCAGGGCGACGGCCAACGACGACCCGGCACTGGAACCGCCCGACGGATAGTCGGGCAATACACTGTTGGGGCACACACCGTAGGGCGAGCGGCTGCCATTGAGCCCGGTGGCGAACTGATCCAGGTTGGTCTTGCCCAACGGCACCGCGCCCAGGGCGATCAGTTGCTCGACAATCGTCGCACTGCGCGTCGGTACATAAGCAAACGCCGGGCAGGCCGCCGTGGTCGGAATGCCCGCCAGGTCGATGTTGTCCTTGATCGCAAACGGCACGCCGAACAACGGCAATTCGGACGGCTCGCGAGCGTCCAGTGCCGCCAGGTACGGCTCCAGTTCCGTCGCGCTGAGCAGATGAATAAACAGGTGATAGTCGGGGTTCAACTGCGCGGCTTTTTCACGCAACTGCAGCAGTAGTTCGCGCGGCGTGGTATCGCCGCTGAGGTAGGCATTGCGCAGGTTATCCAATTGCAGATTCATGGCTTGTCCGCCTGTTGAAAAAGAAAAGTCAGTCACGTTCCAGCACCATCACCCGTTGCCCGGCGCCAATGCTGCTGCCGGGTTGCACCGGGATATCGCGCACGGTGCCGGCGAAGGGCGCGACCACCGGGATTTCCATCTTCATCGACTCAAGAACCACCAGCACGTCGCCGGTCGACACTTGATCACCCGTGGCCACCTGAACCTGCCAGAGGTTGCCGGCGAGAGGGCTGTCGACGCTGACCTCATTGGCCAGCAGCGGCGTGTCTTCGCCGATTGGCGCAACCAGTTTTCCACTGTCGTAATGCGCCTGGCCACTGGCGATCCAACGCTCGCGCTCGGCATTGAAGGCGTGCTGCTGATGCTCACGAAAGGCGCCGATGCTCGACGCTTCGCGCGCCAGAAAAGCCTGGTAATCCGCGAGGTTCAACTGGCTGTGCTCGATGCTCAGGGCAAAGCGCCCCAGTGGGAAGTCACGGCGGATCTGCACCAGCTCATCAGCCGTCACCGGATAAAAACGAATCTGATCAAAGAAGCGCAGCAACCATGGCTTGCCGTCAAACGCTGCCACTTCCCGATAGCGATTCCACATCTGCAACGTGCGCCCCACAAACTGATAACCGCCAGGGCCTTCCATGCCATACACACACAAGTAGGCACCACCGATGCCCACCGAGTTTTCGGCGGTCCAGGTGCGGGCCGGGTTGTATTTGGTGGTCACCAAGCGGTGGCGTGGGTCCAGCGGCGTGGCCACCGGCGCGCCGAGGTAGACGTCGCCCAGACCCATCACCAAGTAGCTGGCGTCGAACACGGTGTGGCGTACTTCATCGAGGTTCGCCAGGTCGTTGATACGGCGAATGAACTCCAGGTTGCTCGGGCACCACGGCGCGTCTTTGCGCACGGTGGTCATGTATTTTTCGATGGCCAGTTGGCAGGCCGGGTCGTCCCACGACAGCGGCAAATGCACGATGCGCGACGGCACTTGCAGGTTTTGCGTGGCGCACACGGTGGCCCATTCGGTAGTGATCAGCGCCAGCAGGTCGGCCAGGGGCAGTTGTTCGGGTTGGTAGTGAATTTGCAGCGAGCGGATGCCCGGGGTCAGGTCGATCACGCCGTGCAGGGCGCGGGTTTGCAGGGCTTGCATCAGGGCGTGGGCGCGAAAGCGCAGCACCAGGTCGAGTTCAGGCGCGCCGATTTCCAGCAGCAGGTGGGTGTCACCGGCGAGTCGGGCGACGAGCCGGGTGTCATCTTCACCGATGTCCAACACCACTGGCGACTCGATCAACTGTGGGAGCGGGCTTGCTCGCGAATGCATCACCGCGGTTTGACTGACACACCGAGCCGTCTGCATCGCGGGCAAGCCCGGCTCCCACAGTTGGTCCCATTTCAGGGCGAGGTCGCGTGCGGTCTTGAGATCCACCGGTTCGAACCTGATTTTGTCTCCCGCCTTCAACTGCCCCAACTGCCACAGGTCCGCCTCTATCACCGTCACCGGGCACACAAACCCACCCAGGCTCGGCCCGTCCGGCCCGAGGATCACCGGCATATCCCCAGTAAAATCCACCGCCCCAATCGCATAAGGATTGTCATGAATATTCGACGGATGCAGCCCGGCTTCGCCGCCGTCCGTACGCGCCCATTCAGGCTTCGGCCCGATCAACCGCACCCCGGTGCGGCTGGAGTTGAAATGCACTTCCCACTCGGTGGCGAAGAAGGTGCCGATGTACTCAGGCAGGAAATATTCCGGCGCACCGTGCGGGCCATAAATGACCCGCAGCGTGCGTACCCCAGTCAGTGGTTCAGCAACCAGTTGCTGCCCGGCGTTGACGTCTGCCAATGGCAACAGATGCAACACATCACCGGCCCGTAAAGCGCGCCCAGCATGCCCACCAAACTGGCCCAGCGTGAAGGTGCTTTTGCTGCCCAGGTAGTCCGGCACTTGCAGCCCTCCACGCAGGCACAAATAGCTGCGCGCACCGCTACCGGCGATAGTGCCAAGGCTCAACACCGCCCCCGCCTCAATCAACAGCGCGGTATTCATCGGCACTGCCTGGTCATTCAATTGCAGTGGAATATCCGCCCCGGTCACCGCCACAACCGCCTCGCAATTGAAGCGCAGCAGTGGCCCACTCATGGTGATTTCCAGCGCCGCCGCCCCGTCGTTATTGCCCAGCAAACGGTTACCCAAGCGCAGCGCACGGCTGTCCATCGGGCCGGATGGCGGTACGCCGACCGCCCAATAACCGAGGCGGCCTGGATAGTCCTGCACACTGGTTTGCGTGCCGGCGCTGAGCACTTCAAAGGTGTCGGCGGTGTAGACCAGGTTTTCCAGGCAGCGCGTCCACGGCCGGCCACTGGCGAAGGGCTCGGCAAGCAGGATCTGGCGCAGGTAATCGCGGTTGGTTTCCACGCCATAGAGTTGGCTGTGGCTCAGCGCCTGATGCAAATCCAGGCGCGCCTGTTCGCGGGTCGGCGCCCAGGTGATGAGCTTGGCGATCATCGGGTCGAAGTACGCTGGGATCTCGCAACCGGCTTCTACCCAGGTGTCGATTCGCAGGCCTTCGGCAACCGGGAAGTCCACGCGAGTCAACAGCCCCGGGCTCGGCTGGAAGTCCTTGCCCGGATCTTCCGCATACAGCCGTGCCTGAATCGCATGGCCGTGGGGATTCAAATCCAAGGTATTCAACGGCGGCATTTCGCCTGCCGCCAACAGCACCATCCAGCGCACCAGGTCCACGCCCCAGACTTGCTCGGTCACGCCGTGCTCCACCTGCAACCGCGTGTTCACTTCGAGGAAGTAGAAGCGGCCATCAGCGCTATCAAAGATAAACTCAACGGTGCCAGCGCTGCGGTAATTTACGGCCTTGGCCAGGGTGATGGCGGCCGCGCACAGGGCCTCGGCCATGCCGTCTGGCAGGTTCGGCGCCGGGGTTTCTTCGAGGACTTTCTGGTTGCGCCGCTGCACGGAACAGTCGCGCACGCCGAGGGCGATCACGTCACCTGCGCCATCGCCGAACACCTGCACTTCCAGGTGGCGAGCGTGCTGGATGTACTTCTCGATGAATACACCGGCGTCGCTGAAATTGTTCTGCCCCAGGCGTTTGACCGCCTCGAATGATTCGCCCAACTCGGCCGCGCTACGGCACACGCGCATGCCGATACCGCCACCGCCGGCGGTGCTCTTGAGCATCACCGGGTAGCCCACCGTGTTGGCCGCCAACAACGCAGCGTCGAGGCTGTCGAGCAGTTCGGTGCCTTCCAGCAAGGGGATCTGATGTTGCTTGGCCAACGCGCGGGCAGTGTGTTTGAGGCCGAATACGCGTAACTGTTCAGGCGTCGGCCCGACGAAGGCAATACCGGCGCTTTCGCAGGCTTGCGCGAAGGCGGCGTTTTCCGAAAGGAAGCCGTAGCCGGGGTGGATGGCCTTGGCGCCACAGGCCTTGGCGGTGGCGAGGATTTTATCCACCGCCAGATAGGTAGCCGCCGCCGCGCCTTCACCGAGGCTGTAGGCCTCGTCGGCTTGCTGGCTATGCAGGCTGGCGGCGTCGGCTTCGGCGTACACGGCGACGCCCTTGACCTGCAGCTCGCGCAAGGTGCGCAGGATGCGACAGGCGATGGCGCCACGGTTGGCAATCAACAGTTTTTCGAACATGGCAAAACCCTGCGGGCCGTCCCGCATGTGGGGGTACGCGCCAGGGTCGTCCATGGCGCAAATCTTTGAAGTTGATGGTGATCAACTGTGGGAGCCGGGCTTGCCCGCGATGGCGGTGGGTCTGTCACCTTATTTATTGGCTGATTAAACGCCGTCGAAGGCAAGCCAGCTCCTACAGGGAACCTTCATTGTTTTTGCAGGCACTGCCCGGCGCGGGCCTGGCACAAGGCAAACAACCATCTACGCAGCCGCTTCATATTCAGTTCCATACCAGTAACTCCGCAGGGGTTGGGTTGTAGCCGTTGCACGGATTATTAAGTTGCGGGCAGTTTGAGATCAGCACGATCACGTCCATCTCCGCACGTAAATCAACGTACTTGCCGGGCGCGGAAATGCCGTCTTCGAACGTCAGCCCACCGTCGGCGGTGACCGGCACATTCATGAAGAAATTGATGTTCGGCCCGATGTCGCTTTTACCCAGGCGGCCATCGTGGACACAGGCGCGCAGGTAGTTGTCGCGGCAGCTGTGCATGTAGCGTTTTTCCAGGGCGTAGCGCACGGTGTTGCTCTCTTGCGCGCAGGCGCCGCCGAGGGTGTCGTGGCGCCCGCAGGTGTCGTCGACGATGGTCAGCATCGGCTGGCCGAGGTTGGAATACAGCACGCTGCCGGTGCTCAGGTACACGCTGTTTTGCCGGCGCAGGGTGCGTTGCACGTCGTAGCGTTCCTTGGGGTTTTTGAGGCTGTAAAACAGCGTGTCGACGGCCTGGTTGCCCTCAAGGTCGAGGATGCGCAGGGTCTGGCCGGCCTTGACCTCCATCAGCCACGGCTCGCCGGCGGGAATGGTCGCGCGGTACACCGGCGCATCGGGTTGTTTCAGTGCGATAGACATGGCAGTTCCTCAGGCGAACAGGCGGTCGGTGTTGATAAAGCCGCGCGTGTTTTCCGGACGCGACGTACGGCAGTGTTCGGCGACGCTGGGGTCAGCGTTCATCCAGCTCAGTTTCAGCGGTTGTGGGGCGTACTCGGGGTTGGGGTCCATTGGGTGTTGCAGTGCGGTGAGCACCACCAGCGTGTCCATTGGTGCGTAGAGCTCGATGGAGTCGCCGGCCTTGGAATTGCCCGGCACAAAGTGCAAACCTCCGTCGTTGTCTACGCTGACGCGGCTGAACAGGTTGAGGGTCATCAACAGGTCGCAAAGCCCCAGGCCCCACTTGCCCAATTCCACCAGCAGGTTGTCGGTGCCGTTGCGGTAGAAGCCGTTGCGCAGTTCTTGGTAGCGGCCCTGGCCGTATTTTTCGGCCACCTCGGCGGCGCATAACACCCCGCCGATGCTGTCACTCCAGCCGCAGGTGTCGGCGGTGATGGCGGCTAGCACGCGACCCATGTCCGAGTACAGGCAGTGGCCGCGGGTGAGCTTGGCGGTGTGTTGGCATTTGAGGCTGTCGGGAAGGTTCAGGCGCTCAGTTTTTTCATTGGCATTGAGCAGCGTCAGGCTGACGTTGGCGCCGCCACGAATGTCGGTGAGGCGCAGTAATTGGCCGCGCTTGAGCACGAAGGAACGGTGACCGCCGCCGGGCAGCATTTCTTCGGCGAATGGCGGGAACAACTGAGTGGAATCGGTCATTGGGCTGTGGCTCCAAGTTCGACGGCGAGCGCTTTGCGGCGCGCGCTGTTTAAAGGGATGTCGTAGGTGATACGGGCGCCGTAAGCGCCGGGGGCGTGGGGGTCGAGGCGCACCTTGTCGAACACCAGCAAGCGCGTGCCGAGGCTGAAGCCTTCGCTGAGGTCGTGGGTGACCATGAACACGGTCAGCCGGGTTTCGCGCCACAGCGCCAGCAACAGCTGGTGCATGTCCTTGCGAATGCCCGGGTCGAGGGCGCCGAAGGGTTCGTCCAGCAGCAATACGCGGGGCTTCATGATCAGGGCTTGGGCTATGGCCAGGCGTTGCTGCATGCCGCCGGAGAGCTGTGCCGGGTACTTGTCCAAGGCGTGGCCGAGGCCGACTTTATGCAGCTGTGCGGCCGCCTGTTCCCTGGCGTTTTTTTTGGCTTTGCCGAACAGCCGGCCCAGCCTCGGTGAATGCGGCAGTTCAAGGCCCAGGGCGACGTTGTCGAGCACGGTCAAATGCGGGAACACCGAGTAGCGTTGGAACACCACGCCACGGCTGGCATCCGGCTCGGCGACGAGGGCGTGGCCGTCCAGCAGGATCTGGCCTTTGCTCGCGGTTTCCTGGCCCAACAGCAGGCGCAGGAAGGTGGATTTTCCGCAACCGGAGGTGCCGACCAGCGTGCAAAACTCACCCTCGTCGACGTGCAGGTTGAGGCCCTCCAGCACCACTTGGTCGCCGTAGCGCTGCCACACATTGTTGACGCTGATAAAACTCATGCCCGCGCTCCTTCGTACCAGGGGAATGCACGGCGAGTGAGGGTTTTCAAGCCCCAGTCCATCAGCCAGGCGAGCAGGGTGATCCACACCACGTAAGGCAGGATCACGTCCATTGCCAGGTAGCGGCGTACCAGAAAAATCCGGTAGCCCAGGCCGTCGGTGGAGGCGATGGCTTCGGCGGCGATCAGGAACAGCCACGCCGAGCCGAGCATCAGCCGCAGCGAAATCAGCAGGCGCGGCAGCAGTTGCGGCAACACCACGCGCAGCACCAAGGTCCAGGTAGAGGCGCCGAGGGTCTGCGCCTTCACCAGCAGCTCGATGGGGATTTCCCGTGCGCGTTGTTCCAGGTCGCGCGCCAGTGCCGGAGTGATGCCGATCACAATCAGCATCACTTTGGACAACTCCCCCAATCCAAACACGATGAACAGAATCGGCAGGATCGCCAGCGGCGGCACCATCGACAGCACCGTGAGCAACGGCGACAACGGCGCGCCAAACAGCGGCAGCGTACCGGCGGCAATCCCCAGGCACAGGCCGGCGAGGGCGCTTATCCCCAAGCCGATGGCCAGGCGGCGCAGGCTCGACGCGCTGTCCTGCCATAGCACGTACTCACCGGTGCGCGTGTCGGCGCTGAACGCCAGGCGTTTTATGGCCTCGCCCATCTGTACGGCGCTGGGCAGCAGCTTGTCGTTGGGGTTGTCCGCCAGGCGCTCGGCCGAGCCCACGAAGTAGGCGAACAGCAGCAGGGCGAACGGCAGGATTACCAACAACAGATGGCTTGCGCGTTGCGGGTGACGGTTGATCAGGCGCATGGCCGGGTCCTCTTACAGCGTGCCGTCGGCGGCCATCTGCACGTAGCGGGGGTCGAACTGCAGCTTGAGGTTGGTTTTGTCGCCACTGGTCACGTCGTTGGCGAAACTCATGCCCACGGCGTTGGTGTCCTTGGCGCCTTCGCCGAGCAGACCGTGTTCAAACGAGAACTCCGCGACCTTGCGCATGGTGGCGGGCAATTGTGCGCTGGTGGCGAAGTCCAGGGCTTCCTTGGGCGTGGCGAACAGCTTGGTGGTGTCCAGTTGCGCTTGGAAACCCTTGAGGTCGGTGCCGCTGGCCTTGGCCATGTGTTCCAGGGCTTCGGTGCTGGCGGCGTTTTTGGCGTTCATCAACGCGACCACTTCAAACCACGCACCGGTGAGCGCTTTGCCCAAGGCCGGGTTGTCTTTGAGGGTTTGCGTGTTGACCACCATCATGTCCATGATTTCGCCGGGCACTTTGCTCGAGTCGAAGACTTGCGTGACACCGGGCTTGGCCTTGATCTCGGAAAGCATCGGGTTCCAGGTGGTGACGGCTTGCACCTGATCGGTGTTGAAGGCGGCGGCGATGTCGGCATCGGAGGTGTTGACTACTTTGAGGTCTTTTTCGGTGAGGTCAGCCGATTCCAGCGCACGCGCCAGCAGGTAGTGGGACACCGAGAGTTCCACCAGGTTGACGTTCATGCCCTTGAGGTCGGCCACGGTCTTGCCGGTGCCTTTGATCACCACGCCATCGTTGCCGTTGGAGAAGTCGCTGACCACCAGCGCGGTGCTGTCCACGCCACCGGCGGCGGGGATGGTCAGGGCGTCCATGTTGGTCATGGTGCAGCCATCGAACTGGCCGGCGGTGTATTGGTTGATGGATTCGACGTAGTCATTGAGCTGCACCATGTCGATCTTGATGCCGTACTTCTTGGCCCACTTGTCGAGGATGCCCTGGCTGCCGGCGTACTCCCACGGCATCCAGCCAGCGTAAATGGTCCAGCACACACTGAAGTGGTCTTTGCTGGCGGCTTGGGTCTGGAAGCTCAACACGGCGGCGAAAGCGGCGGCGAGCAGGGCGGGTAAACGGGGTGTTGGCATGGGGTTTCTCCAGTTGATCGTGGGCGGGCAGGGAGCAACGCGGCACCGTGAACGGTGGCTTGTCTCCCGGGCTTTTATCCCGCCGTGTAACCTCAACTGGAGGTCGCCAACTCTCGGACCAGCCACTCGCATCACGCGAGCCGGAACCCTAGTCAGCCATTGCAAATTGTGGTGCCGCGAACCTGTGATGAATCCTGCACGGGTTAGTCAAAGCGAGAGTCGTGCCAAGTAGGCCGCGAGCGTTTAGATCGAGGGTTTGAACGAGGGGGGCGATGGGCTGGGGGCTTGGGGTGCTTTGTGCTGGTGCGCTGGCGCACTGCAATGAAGCGCTCGCTTCGTCTGAAACAGATGTTTCAGCCTGTGTCCAGAACGCACCAGATTCGGTTTTTGATGTCAGATATTTCGTCATTCAATGAAAGACGAATGCCGCCCTTCAGCGTCGCTGAAGGTGCTCTCAAGCGGTCCAGGAGGCCGCCATGTATCGACGATTGCTTCTTAGCGCTTTATTCGGCCTGACCCTGTCTGCGTGTGTGCCCTATTACGATGGCGGCGCCACCTACTATCGCTCCGAGGTCTACACCGCACCGGCGCCGGCCTATTACTACGGCGGTGGCCCCACCTATCTGTATGGGCGCGGCTACTACGCGCCACCACCGCGTTACTATCCGGCGCCGCGTTATTACCGTCCGGCGCCCGGCTATTACCCAAGGTCTGGTTACCGGCCGTATCCGAACCAAGGTTGGGGCGGCAACCGGTGGGGCAATGGCGGTGGGCATAACCAAGGCGGCAACCGCGGCGGCGGGCATGGTGGCGGCCACGGTGGTGGTCACCGTTAGACGTCGGACAAATCCGCCAACGGATGTCGGCCTTCCCATGCCTTGTGGAAGTGCGCTTCGACCACGGCTTCAGGAACTGCACTGATATCCGGCCAGTGCCAGTGGGGCGTCTGGTCCTTGTCGATCAACCGCGCGCGCACGCCTTCGGCGAACTCGGGGTGGCGGCAGCAGTTCAGGCTTAGGGTGTATTCCATCTGGAACACCTGGGCCAGGGACAGGTGCCGGGCGCGCTGGATCTGTTCCCACACTAGGTAGGCTGTCAGCGGGCAGCCTTCGCTGAGGGTCTTGCTGGCGCGGCTGAACAGCGGGTCGGCGTGGTCGCGCAATGAGCTCAACGCGCGCCAGGCACAGCGCAGATCACCCACGTCCAGCCATTCGTCGATCTGTGCACGGCGGGGCAGCCATTGCGCCTCGGGTTGTTGGCTGACCGCTTCCTGGGTCAGCGCCTTGAGCAGGCTGTTGAGCTGCATGGCGGTTTGTTCCTGCCAGTTCAGTTGCAGCAGGCCTTCGATCAGTTCGTCTTGTTGGTCATCGCGCAGGAAACGGTCGGCCAGGCCCAGGTCCAGGGCGTCACGACCGTTGATGTGCGCGCCGGTGAGGCCAAGGAATAAGCCAAGTTTGCCGGGCAGGCGCGACAGGAACCAACTGGCGCCCACGTCCGGGTACAGGCCGATGCTGATCTCGGGCATCGCCAAACGGCTGCTCGGTGTGACGATGCGCACCGCCGCGCTTTGCAGCAGGCCCATACCGCCGCCCAACACATAACCGTGGCCCCAGCAGATCAGCGGTTTGGGGTAGGTGTGCAGGCGGTAGTCGAGGCGGTATTCCGCAGCAAAAAACTCTGCCGCCAAGGGTGGCACCACGCCGGGTTGTTCGCGGCAAGCCTGGGCCAGGCTACGCACTTCGCCGCCGGCGCAGAAGGCTTTGGCGCCATTTCCACGCAAGAGTATGCAGACGATTTGTGGGTCTTTGGCCCACGTATCCAAGCGTTCGCTCAAGGCCAGGATCATTGGCAGGGAGAGTGCGTTGAGAGACTTTTCAGCGTCCAGGCTGGCGATGCCGATGCGGGCACCGTCGCTGCCGGTCAGCTCTTCGAAGTGCAGGTTCATCGTGACCTCAATCGAGAAAGTGAAAGATCAGTATGATCGCTCCGTGGGAAAGTGCCGGTTGTGTGTCAGATCAATTGACAAGCGGGGTCGGCTTTCCTAGGGTTCGCCCATTCTTTTTTTACGCGACGAACACACCATGACCGAAGGCGACCGTATCAAACTCGAACCTAGCTGGAAACACGCCCTGCGGGATGAGTTCGACAAGCCCTACATGGCCGAGCTGCGCGAGTTTCTGCGCCAGGAACACGCCGCCGGAAAAGAGATTTACCCGCCGGGCCCGCTGATTTTCAATGCGCTCAACTCAACGCCCTTGGACAGGGTCAAGGTGGTGATCCTCGGCCAGGACCCTTACCACGGCCCTGGCCAGGCCCACGGTTTGTGCTTCTCGGTGCAGCCGGGCGTGCCGACGCCGCCCTCCCTGGTGAATATCTACAAAGAGCTCAAGCGCGACCTGAACATCGATATCCCCAGCCACGGTTGCCTGCAAAGCTGGGCCGACCAGGGCGTGCTGATGCTCAACACCACCATGACCGTGGAACGCGCGAATGCCAACGCGCATGCGGGCAAGGGCTGGCAGTTCTTTACCGACCGGATTATTGAAGTGGTCAGCGAGCATCAACCGAACCTGGTGTTCCTGTTGTGGGGCGCCCATGCGCAAAGCAAGCAAAAACTGGTGGATGCGACCAAGCACCTGGTGCTGACGTCGGTGCACCCGTCGCCGTTGTCGGCCTATCGGGGGTTCTTGGGCTGTGGGCATTTCAGCCGCACCAACAAGTTTCTTGAGCAAAATGGCGAGACGCCGATCGAGTGGCGGTTGCCGCCGGTCTAAAGCCCAACCAATATTCAGTGTGGGAGCGAGCAAGCCGGCTCCCACTTTTTAATATGCGTCAGGCCTCAGATCTTGTCTGGCTGGCGATTCCAATGCCTGAACAACGGCTCTGCCAGAAACAGCACAAACAACAAGCGCATGACCTGCATCGCTGTCACCAATGGCACCGACAATTGCAAGGTCTCGGCGGTGAGGCTCATTTCGGCAATGCCGCCGGGCATCATGCCCAAGGTGAGTGAGCGCAAGTCCAACTGCGTCATGGCGCTCAAGCCCACCGCTGCCAACGTCGCCAGCGCCATGGTCAACGCCGTACCGATCAGCGTACGCGCCATAAACGACGGTGCCCGGCGAAAGAACTGACGGTTGAAGTGGCAGCCCAAGCCGCTGCCGATCAGCCATTGGCCGATCTGGCTGCCGCCATCGGGCAGGCCGATATGCAAATCCCACACAACACTGGCGGTGGCGCTGACCAACAGCGGCCCGAACAACCACGGGTTCGGTTGGCGCAAACGCTGCCAGCCCCAGGCTACCAGCGCCCCCATCGGAAATAACACTGCCAGCCAGGGCCAGCTCACCGGCGCTGGATGAAACTGCGGTGCACCGCCTTCGAGTAAATACTTGAAGATCGCCGGCACACACAGCACCACCACCAGCACGCGCAGACTCTGCCCCGCCGCAACACGGCTGAGCACCGCGCCATTACGTGCGCCGAGGTTGACCATTTCGCCGGAGCCGCCCGGCATGCTGGAAAAAAACGCAGTGGCGCGGTCTTCGCCACTGCGGCGCATCAACCACACGCCGACGATGCTCGACAGGCTGGTGATCAGCGCGCCGAAGAAAATCAGACCGAAGTGGCTCATCACCTGTTCGATCACCACCGGGGTGAAGTGCAACCCGATGCCGACGCCCACCACCCATTGGCCGCATTTGCGCCCGCCGGGAATTTCCGCCAACTGCCACGGTGTAAGGCAGCGCACCAAAATGATCGCCAGTAACGAGCCAACCATATATGGCAAAGGCCAGCCGATGAGGCTGGCCAGGTAACCGCCGGCCAGCCCGACCAGCGGTGTTGCCCACCATTGTTTAAAGGTGGCCTCAGACATCGGCCACGGCACGACGCTGCAGGGCACGTTTACGCCAGATTCGCAGCACCGGCACAAGCAACATGATTGCGGTCAGTACCCACACACCGAAGGTGATTGGGCTGGACCACAGGATCTCCAACGCGCCGTTGGAAATCGACAGCGCCCGGCGCAGGTTCTGCTCCATCAGGCCACCGAGGATAAAGCCCAGCAGCACCGGCGACAGCGGGAAGTCCAGCTTGCGCAGAATATAGCCGAAGATGCCGATCCCAATCATCAGGAACAGGTCGAAGGTGGTGGCGTGAACCGCGTACACCCCAATTGCGGTGATGATGGCGATTACCGGCACCAGCGCCCAGTTTGGCACGGCAAGGATGCGCGTGAAGATGCGGATCATCGGGATGTTGAGGATCACCAGCATGACGTTGGCGATAAACAACGAAGCGATCAGGCCCCAGACGATGTCCGGCTGTTGCTGGAACAGCAGTGGGCCGGGGGTAATGTTGTACAGCGACAACGCGCCGATCATCACCGCGGTAGTGCCTGAGCCGGGTACGCCCAAGGTCAGCATGGGGACCAGTGCGCCGCAAGCGGCAGCACCGATGGCGGTTTCCGGTGCGGCCAGGCCACGTTTGTCACCTTCGCCGAAGGTGCCGCTGGCACCGGCGATCCGTTTCTCGGTCATGTAGGCCACGGCGCTGGCCAGGGTGGCGCCGGCGCCCGGTAGCACACCCATGATGAAGCCCAGCACGCCGCAGCGAATATTGACTACGAATACCGACGCTGCTTCCTTGAAGTTGAACATCATGCGCCCGCTGGCCTTGACGGCTTCCTGGCCATGGTGGGTTTTTTCCAGCAGCAACAGGATCTCGCTGATGGAAAACAGGCCCAGGACCAGCACCACAAATTGGATACCGTCGGTCAGGTGGATATTGTCACCGGTAAAGCGATACACGCCGCTGTTGGCGTCGATACCCACCGCCGACAGGAAAAGACCGATCAAGGCGGCGACAAAGGTTTTCAGCGGTTTATCACCGGCCATACCGCCCAGGCAGACAATCGCGAACACCATCAATACGAAATATTCCGCAGGCCCAAAGGCAATCGCCCATTTAGCCAGCAGGGGAGCAAACATCACCATGCCGCAAGTGGCGATGAGTGCACCGATGAACGAACTCCATGCCGACAACGACAGTGCCACGCCTGCCAGGCCTTTACGCGCCATCGGGTAGCCGTCGAGGGTGGTCATTACTGTCGAGGCTTCGCCCGGGATGTTCAGCAGAATCGAACTGATACGGCCACCGTATTCACAGCCCAGGTACACGGCCGCCAGCAATATCAGTGCTGACTCAGGCGGCAGCCCAAGCGCGAAGGCGATGGGGATCAACAGCGCCACGCCATTGATCGGCCCCAGGCCCGGCAACAGGCCGACCACGGTACCGATCAGGGTGCCGCACAATGCGGTCACCAGGTTGTAAGGGGTCAGCGCAACGCCGAACCCCTGGCCCAAATAGCCAAGCGTATCCATATCAGTTCTCCAGAACGTCGAGCAGGCCGAGGGGCAGGGGTACGTCCATGGCTTTATCAAACAGCAGATAAAGACCGACGCTCATCAACGTGATAATCACCACGCTGGGCAACCAGCGACCGCCATATAACCGAGCCATTGGTATACCGATCAGTATGCTGCTGAGAATGAAGCCCAGCGGCTCGAAGGTGCCGGCAAATACCAGTAGCAGTGCCACGCATAGGCCGATTTTGATCAGGGTCGCGCGGTCCAGCGGTGGCTCGTCGTCCTTGTGTTGGGTGGGCTGAGGGCGGAACAACATGTAGATCAGTGCCAGGCTCATCAGGCCGAGCATCAACAGCGGATAGGCGCGAGGTCCGACCGGCTCGTAGGAAAATGCCGCCTGATACGGCCAGGCCATCAAGGCCAGGCCGGCGCAGGCAAGCAACAGCGTGGCGGCAAAAATGCGTTGTAAGAGCATGGAAAACTCCTGGGCCACACCCCTGATGCACAAAGGCGTGGCCGCGCGAACAAGGGGCGATTACTGAATCAGGCCGAACTCTTTGGCCAGCACTTTGTAGTCAGCCACCTGTTTCTTCACGTAGGTGTCCAGCGCAGGTCCTGTCATGGCGAACGGGAACAGTTCGCGCTGGTTGCGCAGCTTGGCGAAGTCTTCGGAAGCCAGCAGCTTGTCAAAGGCGGCTTTCCACCAGGCGTAGTCTTCATCGCTGACTTTTGGCCCGAGGTAGAAGCCTCGTACTACTGGCCAGACGATGTTGTAGCCTTGCTCCTTCGCCGTAGGAATGTCCTTCATTTCTGGCTCGTCCAGGCGCTCCTCGGAGAACACCGCCAGTAAGCGCATGTCGCCGCTCTGGATATGCGGCATGGAGTCGGAGATATCGGTACTGCCCACTTGGATATGGTTGCCCATCAATGCGGTGACAATTTCACCACCGCCTTCCAGTGCCACATAGCGCAGGTCGCGCGGATTGATGCCAGCAGCCTTGGCGACCAGCGCGGTTTGCATCCAGTCCTGGCTGCCCACGGTGCCGCCTGAGCCGATGACCACTTTGCTCGGATCTTTCTTCAGCGCCTGTACCAAGTCGTCGAGGTTTTTATAAGGCGAATCGCTTTTTACGGCGATGGCACCGTAGCTGGTGCCCACGGCTGCCAACCAACGCACGGCACTTTCATCGAAGCGACCGAACTTGCCCTGGGCCAGGTTCAACAGCGAACCACTGGACCACGCCACCAGCGTGCCGGCATCTGCCGGGCGCTGCGCCACCACTGCGTTATAGGCCACCGCACCTACGCCGCCTGGCATGTAGGTGACGCGCATTGGTTTGCTCAGTAACTTTTCGTTCACCAGCGCGCTTTGCGCCAGTTTGCAGGTCAGGTCAAAACCACCGCCAGGCGAGGCCGGGGCGATGCATTCCGGGCGCTTGGGCTCGTCGGCGGCCAGCAATTGGCCAGCGAACAGCATGCAGCCAGCGGCGAGGGCCAATTTACGCAGTGAATAGGTCATTTTTATCTCCGTCATTGTTGTTATGAGGTGCTACTACCCGGCACTTACTTACCAGAGCGCAATGCTGTAGCTCACCAGCACACGCACTTCATCCGCGTCACGGGCTGAATAGTTGGAGCGGTACGTGGCGTTACGCAGGCGCAAGGCTACATCCTTGAACGTGCCGCTTTGCACGAGGTAGCGGATCTCGCTGTCGCGTTCCCACTCTTTACCGGTCTCGCCGTTCCTGAGCTTGATGTTGTCACCTGACAGGTAACGGCTCATGAAACTCAGGCCGGGAATGCCCAGCTTGGCGAAGTCGTAGTCGTAGCGTGCCTGCCAGGAACGTTCTTCGGCGCCTGCGAAGTCGTTAATCTGCACGAAGTTGACCAGGTACGGGTCAGCGCCATCCACATAGGGAAAGGCGCTGTCGCCGGACATATGCTGGTAGCCGGCGCTGAGCTTATGGCCATTGAGGGCATAGCTGAACAGGCCGTTGAGGGATTTGTTGTCGATCTTGCCGCCACGGGCGCTGCCGGTGTCATCGCTGATAGCCAGGCGTAGGTCGGCGCCGAAGGTGCCGGGGCCCATCGGGCGTGAGGCCACCAGGCCGAGGAAGTGTTGGCGGTAGACGTCGTCGAGTTGGGCGAAGTGGTAGCTGCCGGTGATCTTGTCGGCGAACTTGTAGTCCACGCCGCCGAAGTTGAAGTGCTTGCCGGTGGCGCCGCTGACGAAACGGCTGTTCTTGTTGTTGAGGGCGATGTCTTCGTAGTCGGTAGAGTCGCGGTCCTTGGCTTTATCCAGGCGGCCACCGGTGAACACGAGGTTCTTGAATTCTTTGGACGTCAGCAGCCCGCCGTTGAAGGTCTGCGGCAGGATGCGGCCGTCGTTGGGCTTGAGGATCGGCAATTCGGGGATCAGCGCGCCGATCTTCAGCTCGGTGGCGGAGATCTTCACTTTGCCGGTCAGGCCGAGTTTGGAGTATTCGTCGACAGCCCGGCCGTTGTCGGTGGGCAGCAAGCCAGAGCCGGTGCGGTCGGGGCTGGAGTCGAGCTTGACCCCGAGCATGCCCAGCGCATCCACGCCAAAACCGACGGTGCCATCGGTGTAGCCCGATTGCAGGTTGAGCATGAACCCCTGGGCCCATTCGTCACGCTTGGATTGCTGCGCACTGGTGCCTTCGCGAAAGTCGCGGTTGAAGTACATGTTGCGGGTTTCGAGGGTGGCGCTGCTGTCTTCGAAGAAGGCAGCCTGGCTAAGCGGCGAAAAGCCGGCAAGGGCAGTGGCGCTGGCAAGGGCGGTCTGGGTAAGGCGAGAAAAACGAACAGGCGGGCAAGCCTGGGGCTGTGTCGACAGCATCGTTGTGTACTCCGTTATTGTTCTTATTTTGACGAAAACGCATCTAGGCGTTTTTCTGGCGCTACGGATCAGGTAGCTCGGTGAGCATTACCCACCGTATCTGGATGCTAAAGGGCGAACCTTTCACTAACCTTTCAGTTGCCTTTCAATGTTTTCGGGCTTCACAGGCCAGGCGGCGCCTGTAAACTGCCCGCCAAAGCGTGGCGTCGACCATGCCAGAATGAGGTGAAAATCCATGCGTGTCCTCTTGGTTGAAGACCATTTGCAACTCGCCGAAAGTGTCGCCCAGGCGCTCAAGAGCACGGGTTTGACCGTCGACGTGCTGCACGATGGGGTGGCCGCGGACCTGGCCTTGAACAGTGAGGAATACGCCGTGGTCATCCTCGATGTGGGGCTGCCGCGCATGGACGGTTTCGAGGTATTGGCGCGTCTGCGGGCGCGTGGGAAAAATCTGCCTGTGTTGATGCTTACGGCGCGTAGCGATGTGAAGGACCGCGTGCATGGCCTGAACCTGGGCGCCGACGACTACTTGGCCAAGCCGTTTGAACTGACCGAGCTGGAAGCCCGGGTCAAGGCGTTGTTGCGCCGCAGCGTGTTGGGCGGTGAACGCCAGCAGGCATGCGGTGTGCTGGTCTATGACCTGGATACCCGGCGTTTCACGGTGGGCGGTGAACTGCTGACGTTGACCTCCCGCGAGCAAGCAGTGCTTGAAGCGCTGATCGCGCGTCCCGGTCGTGTGATGAGCAAGGAGCAACTGGCCTCCCAGGTCTTCGGCCTGGATGAAGAAGCCAGCCCCGACGCGATTGAAATCTACGTGCACCGGCTGCGCAAAAAACTCGATGGTCAGCCTATCGCCATCGTGACCTTCCGCGGCCTTGGCTATTTGCTGGAAGCCCGCGATGCATAAGCCTAGCAGCCTGCGCTGGCGCCTGCTGTGGAACCTGGCACTGTTGCTGGTGGTGTTGATGCTCGCCAGCGGCATGAGTGCTTACTGGAATGGTCGCGAGGCTGCTGACACTGCTTATGACCGTACCTTGCTGGCCTCGGCGCGCACCATCGCCGCCGGTTTGACCCAGGTGGATGGCACCCTGAGTGCAAATGTGCCGTATGTGGCGCTGGACACCTTTGCCTACGACAGCGCCGGGCGTATCTACTATCAGGTCAACGACATTGATCAGAAACTGATCTCCGGCTATGAAAGCCTCCCCGGCCCGCCTCTTGGCACACCGCGCACCGATGACTACCCAGCGTTGGCGCGGTTTTATAACGCCATGTATCAGGGGCAGCATGTGCGTGTGGTCAGCCTGCTTAAGGCTGTCTCCGAACCGAACATGAATGGCATGGCGGAAATTCGTGTTGCAGAAACCGACGAAGCGCGCGAGAGCATGGCCCGTAGCCTGATGGCCGATACCTTGCTGCGCCTTGGGATGTTGGCGATCGGCGCGTTGCTGTTGGTGTGGTTCGCCGTGAGCGCGGCGTTGCGCCCGCTGGAGCGCTTGCGCACGGCGGTGGAGGAGCGCCAGCCCGACGACTTGCGGCCGTTGCCGCTGGTGGAAGTGCAGGATGAGTTCGGCCCGCTGGTTCGCTCCCTCAATCACTTTACCGAGCGCCTGCGCGGCCAGTTTGAGCGTCAGGCGCAGTTTATCGCCGACGCCGCCCACGAACTGCGCACCCCGCTGGCCGCGCTCAAGGCTCGCTTGGAGCTGGGCCTGCGCAGCGACGCCCCGGCGACATGGCGCAGCACCTTGGACGCCGCCGCCCAAGGCACCGATCGCCTGACTCACCTGGCCAACCAGTTATTGTCGCTGGCGCGCATCGAAAACGGCGCGCGGGCGATTGCCGAGGGCGGCGCGCAGTTGCTCGACCTCAGTCAGTTGGCGCGCGAGTTGGGCATGGCCATGGCACCGCTGGCCCATGCGCGCGGTGTTGCCCTGGCGTTGGAGGCAGACGAGCCGGTGTGGCTGCGCGGCGAGCCGACTTTATTGAATGAGTTGTTGAGTAACTTGGTCGATAACGCGCTGGCCCACACGCCACCGGGTGGCAATGTGATCCTGCGGGTTACGGCGCCCGCGATTCTGGAAGTGGAAGATGACGGCCCAGGTATCCCGCTGGATGAGCGGGATCGGGTATTTGAGCGTTTCTACCGCCGTAGCCAGCAGGGCGTGGGTTCGGGGTTGGGGTTGGCGATTGTCGGCGAGATCTGCCGTGCACACTTGGCGCAGATCAGCCTGCATGATGGTGAGTCGGCGGGGTTGAAGGTGCGCGTGAGTTTTATCGCGGGTTGATCAGTAGAACATCGAACGCGCTTCATCCAGCTCAGCGCGCAGGGCATCGCTGTAAGGGTCGACCCGGAGTTTCTTGGTCGCCGGTAGCGTGGCAACCGCCACGTTAGCCAGCGGATGATCGGTGCCCTGGTGGCAGTACAGCACGGCAACTTGCACCAGGTCGATGTAGTCCAGGCTCGCGGAGTCGCGCTCCAGGTCCAGGTATTGCCCCGGCAGCTTCGCCAGCATCTCCGGAAAATCCCAGCCACTCAGCAGTTTGTCCCCCAGCAATGGATGGATGCTTTCGATCACATGATTGAGGCTGACCGGGTCGGAGAGCAGTTCGTAATGGTCTTCGGCATAGGTGAGGATCGGCAGCACGCCAATCTGATGCACCAATCCGCCGAGGGCCGCCTGGTCAGGTTTAAGTTGGCTGTGGCTGCGGCACAAGGCATAACTCACGCCCGCCACTTCCAGGCTGCGGCGCCATACTTCGCGCATTTTCAGTTCGACGACTTCGGAGCGCGCGTGGAAGATCTGTTCCATCACCAGGCCGATGGCCAGGTTGCTGCTGTAGTTGGTGCCCAGCCGGGTGATGGCGGTGTGCAGGTCGGTGACTTCCTGGGTCGCGCGCATCAGCGGGCTGTTGACCACTTTGATCAGGCGCGCCGACAGAGCGGTATCGCGACCGATGACTTTGCTCAAGTGGCTGATGCTGATCTCCGGGTCTTCAGCGGCCTGACGTATCTTCAAGGCCACTTCCGGTAATGTCGGCAGAACCAGGTCATCGTTGTCGATGGCCGTCACTAAAGCCTGTTGGACTTTTTCCGCCAGCTTGTTCATTCATGCTCTCTAGGGTGCTGCAAACGAGTACGGCGATTAACGCTGGATCTCTTGATCGCGATCCAGTAGGTAAGGCAGGTCAAGCAGCTGCAGGCCGGGGCCTTCCAGGGTGCCTAAGTGCACATCGCCACTGTCTGCAGCTTCGGCTTGCAGCACGGCCAGAAGTTCAACGGATTGGTCAGCTTTTGCTGCAATCACCACTTCACCGATGGCACTGTTGTGGCTGGGCGCGAACAGCGGGGTGCCTGGCTCGGGCAATTCGGCGCTGTCGAGGCTCAGGCGATACAGGCGACGCTTGAGCTTGCCCAGGTACTGCATGCGCGCGACGATTTCCTGGCCGGTGTAGCAGCCTTTCTTGAAGCTGACACCGCCAACGGCCTGCAGATTGAGCATCTGCGGGATGAACAGTTCGCGGGTCTGCGGCATGACCTGGCCGATGCCGGCACGGATCTGGCCGAGCAGCCAGTCATTCAAGTCAGCTTGTGGCAGCTGTGCAGCCAAATGGTTGCGTAATGTTTCCGCTTGTTCGACGGGTACCCAGAGTTCGGCACGGCTCGGTGAAACACGAATGGCGATCAATGCTTCGGTGCGCACTACGCTGTCGGTCTCGGCAGGCAGTTCAAGGCCGAGGGCGGCCAGGGTTTGATCTGCATTCGACAGGCCGAAACGCGCCCAGGCGGCGCTTTCGTCGGTGAGCTTGGACTTGGAGAACACCGCGTATTTTTTCAGGTCGGCCAGTTGCGGCTCGAGCAGTTCGGTAGCCATGGCCAAGAGCACGCCATCACCTTGCAGCAGGATGCGAAAACTCGACTGCATACGCCCTTTTTGCGTGCAGCGCGCGCCGAGGCTGGCCTGGGTGTCACTCAGGTAATTGAGGTTGCAGGTCAGTTGCCCCTGCAAGAACTTGGCAGCGTCGGCGCCGCGGACGGCGAGAACGCCTTCGTGGGACAGGGGGCAGAAAAAAGCAGAGTCGGCCATGGGTCATCGCAGGTCAAAAAGTCATGGGTGCATCATAGAGGGGCGCCCGGCAAATGGATAGTTTCCGTAGGGGCGACCAAAGCCGACTGGTCCGCTGCCGTCGTGCCTGTATACTTGCGCTCTATTTGAGGAGCGCTCCATGGTCGAAGATGTAGAAATCAATCGCCTCTACTGGCACAGCCGTCGTGGCATGCTGGAGTTGGATGTGTTGTTGGTGCCTTTCACCAAAGAGGTGTACGCGACTCTTGATAAGGTGGATCGTGACCTCTACGTCAGGCTGCTGACTTGCGAAGATCAGGACATGTTCGGCTGGTTCATGGAGCGCGCCGAATCTGAAGATCCTGAGCTGCAGCGCATGGTTCGGATGATTCTGGATCGTGTCCAGCCTAAGTAATCGCTTCGAATGCCGCTGGCAGGCCTCACGGTTGTTGCTGGCGGCGTATCTGCTGGCCCAGCTGTTCGCACTGGGTGCCTTGCTCGTTATCGCGGTGCCTTTCGCAAGCCTTGGCCTGTTGTTGTGCCTGGCTCATGCCGGCTGGGTGTTACCTCGGCATATTCTCTTGACTCACCGTTCGTCGATTCGTGGCCTGCGCCGCGATGAAGACGGCTGGCAGTTATTCAGCCATGAGCGTGGCTGGCACAGCGTGCAGTTGCGTCCAGACAGCCTGGCATTACCGTTGGTCGTGGTACTGCGCTACCGGGTGCCGGGCGCGTGGTGGGTGCGTTCGATTTGTGTGCCGAGGGATTCGCAGGCTGGCGATATGCATCGGCGCCTGCGGGTACGCTTGAAGTTCAGCCGCCGTAGGTGGTTGGCACCAGAATAGTGTCGCGGGCCTCGGGCAGCATCTGCGGGTAGTCGAGGGTGTAATGCAGGCCCCGGCTTTCCTTGCGCTCCATGGCTGAGCGGATCATCAGTTCAGCCACCTGGGCCAGGTTCCTCAACTCGATCAGGTCGCGGCTGACTTTGTAGTTGCTGTAGAACTCGTCGATCTCATCCAGCAGCAACCGCACGCGATGTTGCGCTCGCGCCAGGCGCTTGTTGGTGCGCACAATTCCCACGTAGTCCCACATGAAGCGGCGCAGTTCGTCCCAGTTGTGGGCGATGATTACGTCTTCATCCGAGTCGGTGACTTGGCTTGCGTCCCAGCGGGGCAGGGCAGCGGGCATCGGGATGTGCGGCAGTTGTTCGAGGATGTTGGCGGCGGCTGAACGGGCGTAGACGAAGCATTCGAGCAGCGAGTTGCTGGCCATGCGGTTGGCGCCGTGCAGGCCCGTGAAGCTGGTTTCGCCAATTGCATACAGGCCCGGCACATCGGTGCGCCCGTGCTGGTCGACCATCACACCGCCGCAGGTGTAATGCGCGGCCGGCACCACCGGGATTGGGCCTTTGGTGATGTCAATATTGAACGCCAGGCAGCGCTCGTAGACGGTCGGGAAGTGGGTCTTGATGAAGGCTTCGGGCTTGTGACTGATGTCGAGGTAGACGCAGTCGATGCCCAAGCGCTTCATTTCGTGGTCGATTGCTCGCGCGACGATATCCCGCGGCGCCAGCTCGGCGCGTGGGTCAAAGCGCTGCATGAAGCGCTCGCCATTCGGCAGTTTCAAGTGTGCGCCTTCGCCGCGCAGGGCTTCGGTGATCAGAAAGCTCTTGGCCTGTGGGTGATACAGGCAGGTGGGGTGGAACTGGTTGAACTCCAAGTTCGCCACCCGGCAGCCTGAACGCCAGGCCATGGCGATGCCATCGCCGCAGGCGCCGTCGGGGTTGCTGGTATAGAGATAGACCTTGGCTGCGCCGCCGGAGGCGAGAATGGTGAAGCGTGCACCGTAGGTGTCGACTTCGCCGCTGGCACGGTTGAGCACGTAGGCGCCAAGGCAGCGCTCGCCTTTGAGGCCCAGGCGCTTTTCGGTGATCAGGTCGACGGCGACACGCTGCTCCAGTAATTCGATGTTCGGGCGTTGGCGGGCCTGGTCGAGCAGGGTTCTGAAGATGGCGGCACCGGTGGCATCGGCGGCGTGAATGATGCGGCGATGGCTGTGACCACCTTCACGGGTCAGGTGGAATTCGAATCCGCCGTCGTCGCTACCCGCATGTTCGTCGCGGGTGAACGGCACGCCTTGGTCGATCAGCCATTGGATGGCCTCGCGGCTGTGCTCGACGGTGAAGCGCACCGCGTCTTCGTTGCACAGGCCGCCGCCGGCGTTAAGGGTATCTTCGACGTGGGATTGCACTGTGTCGGTGTCGTCCAGCACTGCAGCTACGCCACCTTGGGCCCAGAATGTCGAGCCGTTGGCCAAGTCGCCTTTGCTCAGGACTGCAATGCGTAAATGGCTGGGAAGGGTCAACGCGAGGCTCAAACCAGCCGCGCCGCTACCGATCACCAAGACATCGTGTTGAAACTGTTGGCTCATTTGAAGGATTCCGCAAAAAGCGATCCAAAGGCTGGCGCAAACAGGACGCCTGGATCGGCGAATCAAAGGGTCACACGGGCTACTAGTATATAGAGGGGGGGAGCGGCACAATAGCCGGGCGTTTGTGGCAATGTGAGATTACAGTGCACGTTGAGGTAAAGCGTCCGGTTATTGAAGCGGGAACTTTTTGCATAAGCCCCGACTCAATAGCAGGTTGCCCGAAAGCTGGGAAAACGTTGAGTTTATTGGCCCGTCGGGAGCATTGGACGCGTCAGAAAACCGGCGAAAAGATTATTCGCGCAGCCGGCATTGCCCGTGCTGCGTTTTTCGTGTGTGCCAAATCAGTGTGCGCCGGAAACTTGCTTGGAGGGGGGAGAACTTTTGCGAAAAGTCCGAGTCTATGTTTGCAAGCCTGATCGTTTAGTTATGCAAGCCTCCTTCAAGTACAACGAGGAGTGTTCATGCTAACCCAGGAAGAGGATCAGCAGCTGGTCGAGCGCGTTCAACGCGGCGACAAGCGAGCATTTGATCTGCTAGTGCTGAAATACCAGCACAAAATTCTCGGGTTGATCGTGCGTTTTGTGCACGACACCCATGAAGCGCAGGACGTTGCACAGGAAGCCTTTATCAAGGCGTACCGTGCACTAGGCAATTTCCGCGGTGACAGTGCGTTTTATACGTGGCTGTACCGCATCGCCATCAACACGGCGAAGAACTATCTGGTGTCTCGCGGACGCCGCCCGCCAGATAGTGATGTAAGTTCAGAAGATGCAGAATTTTACGATGGTGATCACGGCCTCAAAGATCTCGAGTCGCCGGAGCGTGCATTGCTGCGCGACGAGATCGAAGGAACCGTTCATCGCACAATTCAGCAACTGCCAGAAGATTTGCGTACGGCGTTAACTTTACGTGAATTCGATGGTCTGAGTTACGAAGACATTGCGAGCGTCATGCAGTGTCCGGTGGGGACTGTAAGGTCACGGATTTTCCGGGCCCGGGAAGCCATCGATAAAGCCTTGCAACCGTTGTTGCAGGAAAACTAAAGACAGCGGCGACAGCCAAGAGAGGAACCGCCATGAGTCGTGATGCCCTGCAGGAATCGCTGTCCGCAGTGATGGATAACGAAGCGGATGAACTGGAACTTCGTCGAGTGCTTAACGCATTTGATGATGCCGAAACCCGTGATACCTGGTCTCGTTACCAAGTCGCTCGGGCGGTGATGCACAAGGATCTTCTAATCCCTCGTCTGGATATTGCTGCGGCCGTTTCTGCTGCGCTGGCTGATGAAGCCGTTCCGGCAAAAGCTGCTCGTGGCCCATGGCGTAGTCTGGGTCGTCTGGCAGTGGCTGCTTCGGTGACTGTTGCTGTACTGGCCGGTGTTCGCCTGTATAACCAGGACGAAATCGCGGGTGCCGAACTGGCCCAACAGACTCAGCAACCGGTAATGGCCGGCCCGCAAGTCAAAGGCCCTGCCGTACTGGCCGGCTACAAGGAAAGCTCTGACACTACCGGCCCTATGGCCAACGGTGTACTTCAAGGGCAATCTGGCTGGCAGGATCAGCGTCTTCCAGGCTATCTGCGCCAACACGCGCAGGAATCGGCACTGAAAGGCACTGAAAGCGCTTTGCCATACGCTCGTGCAGCAAGTCTGGAAAACCGCTAAACCGCTAAGGGGCCCTATGCGCGCCATACCGCTCCTTGCGCTTTTGCTCAGTGGTTGTTTTGCACTATCCGCCCATGCCGACGAAGCCCAAGACTGGCTGAATCGACTTGGGCGTGCAGAGCAGCAGCAGAGCTTTGCAGGTACGTTCGTCTACGAGCGTAACGGCAGTTTTTCTACCTATGACATCTGGCATCGCGTCCAAGATGGTCAAGTCCGCGAGCGGCTTTTGCAGCTTGACGGCTCGGCTCAGGAAGTCGTGCGCGTCGATGGTCGGACACAATGCGTCAGTGGCACATTGGCCGCAGGTGTTGGTCACTCCCCTGATGCGCCGTCGCGTGCACTTGATCCGCAAAAACTCACTCAATTCTACGAACTGTCCGTCATCGGAAAGTCTCGCGTGGCCGGTCGTAGCGCGGTGATTGTGTCGATCACACCGCGCGATCAATATCGATACGGCTTCGAGTTGCACTTGGATCGTGAAACAGCGCTGCCGCTCAAATCTTTACTGCTCAATGATCGGGGCCAGCTGTTGGAGCGCTTTCAGTTCACCCGATTGAGCACTTCGCCAGCATCCTCTGATCGCGACTTACAGCCCAGTAGTGAATGCACACCTGTAGCTGTTTCGAAGAGCAAAGCGCCTGAAGTTCCGGCTACTCATGCGTGGCACCTGGATTGGTTGCCTCCGGGTTTCCAGCTCACCAGTAGCAGTGCGCGTAGAGATACCCAAACTAAATCCACCGTAGACAGCCTGATGTATGACGACGGGCTGGCGCGGTTTTCGGTGTTTCTCGAGTCAACCGACGGTGCGAGCGTGAGTGAAACCCGCACGCAGCTGGGCCCAACCGTTGCCGTGTCGCGCCGTTTGAACACAGTCGATGGTGAAGTAATGGTGACGGTCGTCGGCGAAATTCCTATCGGCACTGCCGAGCGCATCGCGCTCTCGGTGCGCGGCGAAAAGACGGCCGCCAAGCCATGAGTCGTTAATCCTATGTTCATCCTTACCTTTCAATCTGCGCCTATGGCTGCTTGGGTGCTGAGAACATGAAATTTCTGGATCAGTATTTTCACTTGCAAAATATCCCCATGTTTTTTATAGGTCAGGGCTTAGCGGCCCTGACCTTGTTTTGTTCGCGGAGCAAAGATGTCGGTCGCAGTTTTCGGCGTTTCTTGAACCTTGTCGCTCAACCCTGCTCGTCGTAACGGGAGCTGTATGTCGATACCACGTTTGAAGTCTTATCTATCCATAGTCGCCACGGTATTGGTGTTGGGTCAGGCCGTGTCCGCGCAAGCGGCCGAGCTGCCTGACTTCACCCAGCTGGTGGAGCAGGCCTCGCCTGCCGTGGTGAATATCAGCACCACGCAAAAACTGCCGGATCGCAAAGTCTCGAACCAGCAGATGCCCGACCTGGAAGGCTTGCCGCCGATGCTGCGCGAGTTCTTCGAGCGCGGTATGCCCCAGCAGCGTTCCCCTCGTGGCGGTGGGCAGCGTGAGGCTCAGTCCCTGGGGTCGGGCTTTATCATTTCTCCCGATGGCTACATCCTCACCAACAATCACGTGATTGCCGACGCTGATGAGATCCTTGTGCGCCTGGCTGATCGCAGTGAGCTGAAAGCCAAGCTGGTCGGCACTGACCCGCGTTCCGACGTAGCCTTGCTGAAAATCGAAGGCAAAGATCTGCCCGTACTGAAGCTGGGGAAATCCCAGGACCTGAAAGCCGGGCAGTGGGTCGTCGCGATCGGCTCACCGTTCGGCTTTGACCATACCGTCACCCAAGGTATTGTCAGCGCCATTGGCCGCAGCCTGCCGAACGAAAACTACGTACCGTTCATCCAGACCGACGTGCCGATCAACCCGGGTAACTCCGGTGGTCCGTTGTTCAACCTGGCGGGCGAAGTGGTCGGGATCAACTCTCAGATCTACACCCGTTCCGGTGGGTTCATGGGTGTATCCTTCGCCATTCCAATCGACGTGGCGATGGATGTATCCAACCAGCTGAAAAACGGTGGCAAGGTCAGCCGTGGCTGGTTGGGTGTAGTGATCCAGGAAGTGAACAAAGACCTGGCCGAGTCCTTCGGGCTTGATAAGCCGGCCGGTGCTCTGGTTGCGCAGATCCAGGACCACGGGCCTGCTGCCAAAGGTGGCCTGCAAGTAGGCGACGTGATCCTGAGCATGAATGGTCAGCCGATCGTTATGTCTGCCGACCTGCCGCATTTGGTCGGTGCGCTCAAAGCTGGTAGCAAAGCCAAGCTGGAGGTGATTCGTGAAGGTAAGCGCCAGACTGTTGAACTGACCGTAGGCGCGATTCCGGAAGAGGGTGCCACCCTGGATGCCCTGGGCAATACCAAGCCGGGTGCCGAGCGCAGCAGCAATCGCCTGGGTATCGCTGTGGCCGAGCTGACTGATGAGCAGAAAAAGAGCTTCGACCTTAAAAGCGGCGTAGTGATCAAGGAAGTGCAGGACGGTCCTGCCTCTATGATCGGCCTGCAGCCAGGTGACGTGATCACCCACCTGAACAATCAGGCCATCGACACCACCAAGCAATTCACTGACATCGCCAAGGCGCTGCCGAAGAACCGTTCGGTATCGATGCGCGTGTTGCGTCAAGGGCGTGCAAGCTTCATCACCTTCAAGCTGGCTGAGTAGTCCGCTAGATCAATAAAAAGCCCCGCGAAAGCGGGGCTTTTTTTGTGGACGATGGATTTAGTTCATCATCCCTTTTACCAGGCGCTCCTGCTCGATCAGCTCGCGCTGGCGTGCGTCGATACGCGAAGACAGCGGGAAGTTGTTGCCAGCGCGGCGCTTGGCGAAGTCCAGTTGCTGAATGGCCTGCTGGAAGTCGCCCACCAATGCAAAGTACTCGGCGCGGGCTTGATGCAGGCCGATGATGTTGCCGGACAGTCCGCGAGTCTCGGCGACCTGATACCAGACATCCGGATCATCCGGACGGGATTTGAGCAGCGCATCCAAAGCCTTCTCCGCATCAGCGGTGCGATTCTGCTTGAGCAGCAGGTCTACCCGTACCTGATTCAGCGGATAATTGCCGGGGTATTGGGTGAGCATGCGGTCAGTGCGTTGTTGTGCATCAGGCAAGCGGTTGTTGGTGATGTCCAGCTCGATCTGCGCCAAGTTGTAAGTGATGTCGTTGGGCGCCTTGGCCAGCAGCGGCGCCAGGGTTTCTCGCGCTTGCTTGAGTTGAGTGCCCTTGATCTGGGCGATGGCCAAGCCGTAGCGTGCCACGTCGTTTTTCGGGTTCTCGTCCAACTGCGCCTGGAAGCGTTTGGCCGCGAGGCCCGGTGTGTCTTCGTATTGCAACTGCACCCGTGCGCGAATCAACTGATAGCGCAGGCTGTCCTCCTTGCCGCCGGGTTTGGCTTGCTCGGCGCGGTTGCGGGTATCGGCGATCCGTGACTCGGTAACTGGGTGAGTCAGCAGAAACTCCGGCGGCTTGGCGTCAAAACGGTATTGGCGCATCAGGCGTTCGAACATGGTCGGCATGGAGCGCGGGTCATAACCGGCTTTTTCCAAGTTAAGGATACCGATGCGGTCAGCCTCTTGTTCGTTTTGGCGGGAGAACCGGCGTTGCTCCTGGATTGCCGCCGCCTGGCTGCCGGCAATCGCGGCGATACCGGCATCACCTGCACCCGCTGCCGCCGCAATAATGCCGCCGAGCAAAGCAGCCATCATCGGGATCTGCATGCGCGACTGCGCCTCCACGCCCCGTGCAAAGTGGCGTTGGGACAAGTGCGCCAGTTCGTGGGCGAGTACCGAGGCATATTCGCCTTCGGTCTGGGCATTGAGGAACAGGCCACCATTGACTCCCACAATCCCGCCAGGGGCGGCAAAGGCGTTGAGCTGCGGGCTGTTGATCAGGATGAACTCCAGGCGCCGGTCATTGACCTGGCTGGTCTCCACCAGCTTGTACACGCTGGTCTCGACGTAGTCCTTGAGCTGCGGGTCATTGAGCTGCGAGACCTGGCCGCGCAAGTAGGCCAGCCATGCACGGCCCAGTTGGTATTCTTGTTGTGGCGAGACAATCGCAGAACTGGCGTCGCCGAGTGACGGCAGGTCGTCAGCGAAGGCCGGAGAGGCCAACAGGCAAGCCAGCGTCAGCAGGGTGGGGCGCAAAAAAGTCATGCACAGAGCCTTTCGACAAAGAGATTACTGTAGCCGGACACTGAGCCTCGGACCAGATATTCTAAGCACCCTAAACACTTGTCCGGAGTAATACCATGACCGACGCTGTAGCCTTTGATGCCGAACTCGATGCCAGCGGCCTCAATTGCCCGTTGCCGTTGCTCAAGGCCAAGCTGGAGCTCAATCGATTGGCCAGTGGTGCAGTGCTCAAGGTGATCGCCACGGACGCAGGCTCCCAGCGCGATTTCCGCATGTTTGCCAAGTTGGCTGGCCACTCCCTGTTGCATGAAGAAGACGCCGCCGGTGTATACCGTTATTGGTTGCGCAAGGCCTGAACCGGTTGCCCCCACCACCCGAGGTTGATTGATGTTCAAAGTGTTACGAGACTGGATTCAGCGCTACTTCTCCGATGAAGAAGCCGTGGTGCTGGCGGTCCTGCTGTTCCTGGCCTTTACCGCCGTACTCACCTTGGGCGGCATGTTGGCACCGGTGCTGGCAGGAATGGTGTTGGCGTACCTGATGCAAGGCCTGGTCACTACCCTGGAGCGCTTGCGCTTGCCAGGCGCAGTGGCGGTGGGCTTGGTGTTTGCCTTGTTCATGGGGCTGCTGGTGGTGTTCATAGTGGTGGTGTTGCCATTGCTGTGGCATCAACTGATCACGCTGTTCAATGAGCTGCCGGGTATGCTCGCCAAGTGGCAATCACTGTTGCTGTTGTTGCCAGAGCGCTATCCACATCTGGTGTCGGACGAGCAGGTACTGCAGGCCATCGAAGTGGCGCGCGGCGAAATCGGAAAATTCGGGCAATGGGCGTTGACCTTTTCCCTGTCCAGCCTGCCGCTGCTGGTCAATATCATGATCTACCTGGTGCTGGTGCCGATCCTGGTGTTCTTCTTCCTCAAGGATCGCGCGATGATCGGCCGCTGGGTAAGCGGTTACCTGCCGCGTGAACGGGCGCTGATCACTCGCGTGGCCGAGGAGATGAACCGGCAGATCGCCAATTACATCCGTGGCAAGGTCATTGAGATTGTTATCTGCGGGGGCGTCACCTACATTGCTTTCGTCGCGCTCGGGCTGAACTACGCAGCATTGCTGGCGTTGCTGGTGGGCGTGTCAGTGGTGGTGCCGTATGTCGGCGCGGTAGTGGTGACGGTGCCGGTGATGTTAATCGCGTTGTTCCAGTGGGGCTGGAGTGACCAGTTCATCTACCTGATGGCGGTATACGGCATTATCCAGACGTTGGATGGCAACGTGCTGGTGCCTCTGCTGTTCTCGGAGGCCGTCAACCTGCACCCTGTGGCGATCATCTGCGCCGTGTTGTTGTTTGGTGGGTTATGGGGGTTTTGGGGCGTGTTCTTTGCGATTCCCCTGGCGACACTGTTCAAGGCCGTACTGGATGCGTGGCCGCGACGGGAACCGGTGGTGGCGCCGCTGTTGTAACACCTGTGGCGCGCGAGCAAGCTCGCTCGCCACACAAGCTCGCTCCAGGGCGAATTCAAGCCTTGTTCAGCGCCTGCGCCGCTGCCAAGACGGCATCCACATGCCCAGGCACTTTCACACCACGCCATTCCTGACGCAGTACGCCATCCTTGTCGATCAAAAAGGTGCTGCGATCAACGCCCAGGTATTCCTTGCCGTAAAGCTTCTTCAGTTTGATCACATCAAACAGCTGGCAAACCGCTTCGTCCTTGTCGCTGATCAGTTCGAAGGGAAACGCCTGCTTGCCCTTGAAGTTTTCGTGGGACTTCACGCTGTCGCGCGATACGCCGAATACCTCTGTGTTGGCGGCCTTAAATGCCGCGTACTGGTCCCTAAAACCCTGGCCTTCGGTGGTGCAGCCCGGCGTGCTGTCTTTGGGATAGAAGTAGATCACCACGTGCTTGCCCTTGAGGGCAGCGAGGCTGAAGGTCAGGCCGCTGGTGGCCTGGGCTTCGAAATCGGCCACGGGTTTGTCGATGGCTACCGGCATGGATAAATACTTCCTTACATTGGGTTCTGTGGGCGCCATGGCTCGATCAAAGCGTCGAGGTTCAAGGCATCGGCGAAATCCAGGAACTGGTCACGCAGCCAACTGATCTGCACGCCGGCCGGCAAGGTCACGGTGAACGTGGCATTGAGCATGGTGCCGCCGGTTTGTGGCGCCTGGTAAGTGTCGCAGGTCAGGTTTTCCAGTTCGACGTTGTGGTCGATAAAGAACTGGCACAGCTCGTTAACGATGTCCGAACGGTAGGCCGAGCTGACATACGCCACATAAGGCAGGGCCTGTGGGCGGTTTTCCAGTGCGGCGCTGCGAACCACATTGACCGTGAAGTCGTGCTTCTTGGCCAGGCCAGGCAGACCCGTCTCCAGGCGCGCCAGGGCGTCCCAGGTACCGGAAATCTGCAGCACCAGCGCACTGCACTCGCCGTGGCGGGTGAGGCGGGAAGTCACGACGGCGCAACGGTTTTCATGGCTGGCGCGGCACAGGACGTTGGTCAGCTCCATGGGGTTGGCGCCGAGGGCACTGATAACAAGGAATTGTTCGCGAACTGTGGGGGTGGACATGCAGCCTTCCTAAAACGATGAGCGGTCGACACGGTGAGGGCTGTATCGATCAAAGGATGAAGGGTAGCGAAAACCGTCGCGAAGGGATAGGAGGTGGCGTTTTCATTGCGTGATCGGTCTGATTTCACCGTGCTTCAAGCCACGCTTTGGCCCGATGATGGCATTGCCCGTCGTTTAGTTGGTCCAGAACGCATCCTCAGGCGGTACTTCGCTTGTACAAGCATCTTGGCGCCAGTACCATTACGGCTCTCTTTTTCCGGCAGGAGCGGTTGCATGATTGCGGGCAGTATGGTGGCACTGGTCACACCCATGGATGCACAAGGTCATCTCGACTGGGACAGCCTTGGCAAACTGGTGGACTTCCACCTGCAAGAAGGCACCAACGCCATTGTGGCGGTCGGCACCACGGGTGAATCGGCCACGCTGGATGTGGAAGAACACATCCAGGTGATCGAGTTCGTGGTCAAGCGCGTCGCGGGCCGTATCGCCGTGATCGCCGGTACGGGCGCCAACTCGACGCGTGAAGCGATCGAGCTGACCAAAAACGCCAAGAACGCCGGCGCCGATGCCTGCCTGCTGGTGACCCCTTACTACAACAAGCCAACTCAGGAAGGCCTGTACCAGCATTTCCGCACCATTGCCGAAGCCGTTGATATCCCGCAGATTCTCTATAACGTACCCGGCCGCACCGCCTGTGACATGAAAGCTGAGACCGTGATCCGCCTGTCTACTGTGCCGAACATCATCGGTATCAAGGAAGCCACCGGTGACCTGCAGCGCGCCAAGGACATCCTGGCTGGCGTGAGCAGCGACTTCCTGGTGTATTCCGGTGACGACGCCACGGCTGTCGAACTTATCCTGCTGGGTGGCAAAGGCAACATCTCGGTGACCGCCAACGTTGCCCCGCGCGCCATGAGCGAACTGTGCGCCGCCGCCATCGCGGGTGACGCCGTGACCGCCCGCGCGATCCACGAGAAACTGATGCCGCTCAACAAGACACTGTTTATTGAATCCAACCCTATTCCCGTGAAATGGGCGCTGTTTGAGATGGGCCTGATGCCGGACGGTATCCGTCTGCCGCTCACCCGGCTCAGCGAAGCCTGTCACGAACCGCTGCGACAGGCCCTGCGCCAGTCCGGCGTCCTGGTTTAATTGAGGAAGCACTACGCATGAAGCGATTGGCCGGACTTTCCGCACTTGCCTTGATTATCTCCAGCACCAGTGGTTGCGGTTGGATTTGGGGCCCGGATGGTTACTTCCGTGACCGCGGTAGCGATTACCTGGAAGCACAAGCAACCAAGCCGATGCAACTGCCGCCGGACGTCAATGTCGCCAAGCGCCTTGACCCGTTGCTGCCGATTCCGCGCAACGTTGCGGACGACACCACCAAGGGTGAGTACGTGGTGCCACGGCCACAGCCGATCTCGGCCGTGGCGGACGCCAGCGATTACAGCCTGCAGAAGAGCGGTGACAACCGCTGGATCATCGCCCAGCGCCCACCTGCCGAAGTCTGGCCGGTGGCGCTACAGTTCTTCCAGGACAATGGCTTTCGCATTGACCAGCAACGCCCGCAGACCGGTGAGTTCACCACTGCATGGCAGCACAGCAGCGAACTGTCCGCCAACATGGCCCAGCGCCTGCAGGCCAGTGGTGTAGCCGCTGGCAACGAAGCCCGTGTGCGTGTGCGCATCGAGCCAGGCGTGCAGCGCAATACCAGTGAAGTCTATGTGGTGAGCGCCGAGCGTCCGGCTGGCAGCACCGCAAACGTCGATTTCACTCAGCGCTCGGTCAACATGGGCGTTGATGCCGCGCTGGTCGACGAGATGCTGGCCAGCATGAGCCGTATCTCCGAGAAGGGCGGTTCGGTTTCCCTGCTCGCCGCGCGTGATTACGACACCCCTAACCGCGTCAGCCTCACCGAAGACGGCAGCGGCAACGTGGTGCTGAACTTGGGTGAAGACCTCGACCGTGCCTGGGCCAGTGTTGGTCGCGCGTTGGAGCAGGGCCCTTGGCGCGTTGAAGACATCAACCGCAGCCTGGGCTTGTACTACATCAACGTGGCTGAAAAGGCCGAGAAGAAAGACGACGAGCCTGGTTTCTTCGGCAAATTGTTCGGCAGCAAGCCGACCAAGGAAGAGATCGAAACCCGTGCCGAGCGTTACCAGGTTCGTTTGAGCAAGGTTGGCGAAAGCGTACAAGTCACCGTCGAGAAAAACATCAACACCGTTGCGCCCGCTGAAACAGCGCGCAAAGTGTTGGGCGTGATTCAGGACAACCTGGGCTGATCTGATGCGCTTTGCCGTTCTCGGCAGCGGTAGCCAAGGGAACGGCACGCTGGTCGCCCACGACGACACGTACGTGCTGGTGGATTGTGGTTTCTCGTTAAAAGAAACCGAGCGGCGCCTGCTGCGCCTAGGGGTTCACCCTACGCAGTTGAGCGCGATTCTGGTGACCCACGAACATGCCGACCACGTGCATGGCGTGGGTTTGCTGTCTCGGCGCTACAATCTTCCGGTGTACCTGAGTCGTGGCACTCTGCGCGGGATGCGCAAACCCATAGAACCCGCAGGTTTCCTGGCCGGTGGCGAGCAGCTGCAGATTGGTGCGCTGAGCATCGATGTGATTGCCGTAGCGCACGACGCCCAGGAGCCAACGCAGTACGTATTCAGTGACGGTGAGCGGCGTTTGGGCGTGCTCACTGACCTGGGTTCCTACTGCTCCAGGGTGCTGGACGGTTACCGCGACCTCGATGCATTGATGATCGAGTCCAACCATTGTCGTGACCTGCTGGCGCGCGGTCATTACCCGTACTTTCTCAAGCAGCGGGTGGGCGGCGAGCTGGGACATTTGAACAACCATCAGGCGGCGTACCTGGTGTATGAGTTGGGCTGGCAAGACTTGCAACACTTGGTTCTGGCCCACCTGAGCAGCAAGAACAACCTGCCGCAGCTCGCCCGGCAATGTTTTGTCGACACCCTCGGGTGCGATCCGGACTGGCTGCAATTGGCCGATCAAGATTCAGGGCTCGACTGGCGACACATCGCCTAGCCCACCATTTAGCAAGCGGAGCCCATCATGGAAAAACGTGAAGAACTCTACCGCGGCAAAGCCAAGTCGGTATACAAAACCGACGACGCCAACCGCCTGATCCTGTTGTTTCGCAACGACACCTCGGCGTTCGACGGCAAGCGCATCGAACAGCTTGATCGCAAAGGCATGGTGAACAACAAGTTCAACGCCTTCATCATGCAGAAACTCGAAGCGGCCGGCATTCCGACCCAGTTCGACACGCTGCTGGGCGACAACGAGTGCCTGGTGAAGAAGCTCGACATGATCCCGGTCGAATGCGTCGTGCGTAACTACGCCGCCGGCAGCCTGGTCAAGCGCCTGGGCGTGGAAGAGGGCCTCAAGCTCAACCCCTACACCTTCGAACTGTTCCTGAAGGACGACGCCAAGGGTGACCCGTTCATCAACGAATCCCACGTGGTGGCGTTCGGCTGGGGCACCGCTGAGCAGCTGGCACGCATGAAGGAGTTGTCCCTCAAGGTCAACGACGTGCTGAGCAAGCTGTTCGACGACGCAGGCCTGCTGCTGGTCGACTTCAAACTGGAATTCGGCGTGTTCCACGACGGCTCCATCGTCCTGGGCGACGAATTTAGCCCCGACGGCTGCCGTCTGTGGGACAAAGACACCAAGAAGAAGATGGACAAAGACCGCTTCCGCCAGGGGCTCGGTGACGTCATCGAAGCCTACGAAGAAGTCGCCAATCGTCTCGGCGTACCGCTGTAATCGACGCAAGCATCTGATAGCACGGAAAAAAATCGCTTTTGGGGTTTGCTTCCGCGAAACACACTGTTATGATGCGCGCCGTTGGAGAGATGCCAGAGTGGCCGAATGGGACGGATTCGAAATCCGTTGTACCTTCACCGGTACCTAGGGTTCGAATCCCTATCTCTCCGCCATTATTGAATAAGACTAAGCCCCTGTAATCGTTAGAGATTACAGGGGCTTTTTCGTTTCTCAAGTTTGGTTTAGGGCAAGTTTAGGGCATAAATGGCTTCAATGAGGCCGCCCTAGGCTGCTATAGCCCATCCGATTAACGGCCGTGGCACTTCTTGAATTTTGTCCCGCTGCCGCACCAGCAGGGTTCGTTGCGCCCCGGAATTCGTGCTGGGCGTTCGACTAACGCTGACGATGAGGTCGTTAGTTCAATAGTCCGGCGGCTCAATGCTACCGCGTCCGCTTTAATTGCGTCCGAAGTCATCTGCTCGCGCCGAATCCAGTATGGAGTTGCGTGGGTGGCTAACCGCCGAAACGTTACCTGCGGGAGTCACGCCATCTGCCAACACTGTCAATCTGAGCAGGTACGATCTCGATGAGTTGTGCATAGGTTCACTCAATCATTTCTGAGTCTCGTCACGGGCGCTTGGCACCAAGCAAGTGGTAGCTTATGGCTTAGATATCCTACCGACGACGAGCCTGGTAACGGTCATCATCAGTAAGATCGCCGTCATCATCAGAATTAGGGCCAAAAATGCACTCGGTGAGGCGCCCGGCAGTGACTGCAACAGTAGCGAATCGTTGCCACCGGGTATAAGTGTCGAACCTGCGCCCATGAGTCCCCCGGCGGCGAGGGTACGTGCCGCTGACCATGCCGTTGGAAACTCAAACTTAAACGTACCAAATCGCTGAGCTGACATCACGCTGCCTGCCAGCGTGGCTAACGCCGCTATGCAGGCTACGGTGCCGACGCTGCCTGTAACCATGCCGCCAACGAGGCTCGCTAAGGTCCAACGAGGCTCGATCGCAAACAGCAGCCCGGCGGCTGCACCGATCATAACCATCCGCCGTCCGCTACCGGGTCGAACACCTAGGTACCGTTCAGCGCTCATGAAAGCAGCCAACAATCCTACGAATCCCCATGCGATCAGGCAGTACGTCGCGACCGACAGCGGTGTGGGCTCACTGAAGACAGATGGGTATTCCACGCGCTGACCCACGCGCGTCCCGTCGGTCAACAGGAAGCCAGCGCCCAGGCCGACCGGAAGCACGATCAACCGGACCTCGCCGTTACCGATGCGTCCCAGCGAGCCTAGAAGACATGCATCGTTAACCAACGCGCCGATACCGAAGAGTACGGCACCGATGATCAAGGTAAGTTCGACCGAGAACACAGGCGCCAATACCAACGTAGGCGAAGATATCCAGGACAACGGCAGAAGCAATCCGCTGGACGCCATTGCAGCCAAAGCGAGCCCACCCACGCGCCAGGCACGACGCTTGTACAGAACCTCGTGCGCAGCAGAAACCAGGCATGTGCCGGATCGGTTCACTATGAAACCCACGGTAAACGCGAGGGCGGCTACGAGCACCAGTACCCAGATAGGCAAGAGATCAGGCATCGATGGCGTCCTCAGCGTCGGTGTTGTTTCGGGTGATGCGCGAGTAAGAACACGAAAGCTGATCAGCCCGCCACGGGAATGCGCATGGTGACGAATTCTTCCGCCGCCGTCGGGTGCACGCCGATGGTTTCATCGAAATGCTGCTTGGTCGCGCCTGCCTTGAGCGCGATCGCCAACCCCTGGATGATTTCACCGGCCTCCGGACCTACCATGTGGCAACCCAGGACTTTGTCGGTGTCTGCGTCGACCACCAACTTCATCAGGGTGCGCTCCTGGCAGTCGGTCAACCTTAGCTTCATCGGCTGGAAGCGGCTTTCGAAAACCTGCACCTTGTGGCCGTCAGCCTTGGCGTGCTCTTCGCTCAAGCCGACTGTGCCAATGTTCGGAAGGCTGAACACCGCAGTCGGGATCATCGCGTAATCCACCGGGCGATATTGCTCAGGCTTGAACAGGCGACGCGCCACCGCCATGCCTTCGGCCAACGCCACTGGCGTCAGCTGCACGCGCCCGATCACATCGCCAATGGCCAGGATCGACGACTCAGCCGTCTGATAGAGATCGTCCACTTCAACAAAGCCACGCTTGTCCAGTTTGACGCCGGTGTTTTCCAACCCCAGGTTGTCAAGCATCGGACGTCGGCCGGTGGCGTAGAACACGCAATCCGCTTCCAGCACGCGCCCGTCTTTGAGAGTGGCCTTGAGGCTGCCGTCGGCCTGTTTATCGATGCGTTCGATATCAGCATTGAACTGCAAGTCCATCCCGCGCTTGGTCAGCTCTTCCTGCAGATGCTTGCGCACCGCGCCATCAAAGCCGCGTAGGAACAGATCACCGCGATACAACAGCGTTGTTTGCGCGCCAAGGCCATGGAAAATCCCGGCAAACTCCACCGCGATATAACCACCCCCCACCACCAGCACGCGCTTGGGCAGCGCTTTGAGGAAGAACACTTCGTTGGAACCGATGGCATGCTCGCGTCCCGGAATGTCCGGAATCTGCGGCCAGCCGCCGGTGGCGATCAGGATATGTTTGGCGGTGAAGCACTCACCGTTGATCTCCACCTGGTGCGGATCCACCAGGCGCGCGTGCCCCTCATGCAGGGTCACGCCACTGTTGACCAGCAGGTTGCGATAAATGCCATTGAGGCGATTGATCTCGCGGTCTTTGTTGGCAATCAAGGTCGGCCAATCAAAGTTCGCCTCACCCAGCGACCAGCCGAAACCACTGGCCTGCTCAAAATCTTCGGCAAAGTGCGCGCCGTAGACCAGCAGTTTTTTGGGCACACAACCCACGTTGACGCAGGTGCCGCCTAGGTAGCGGCTTTCAGCCACGGCCACCTTGGCACCATAGCCTGCGGCGAAACGCGCAGCCCGAATACCGCCAGAGCCCGCACCAATTACATAAAGGTCAAAATCGTAGGCCATATCACTCTCCTCGGCAGGTAATAGCAAACCTATTGCGGCCTTTATCCGGCGCATTGCGACCGGCCAGCTACTTGCTCGTCAATTGGGTGAGGGCACCCAGATCGTTTGTTCGCATCTCTAAGTTGACCAACATGCCTTCACTATTGAACGTAAAAACTCGGTGGCTTGGATAACCACTTGGCGTTCGCTGAAAGTCGCGCCGTTAGGCATGCTGAAGGCGCCACCGTTGGTTCAATGACGATATCGTCGTCGACTAGAGCGCCGTTTTCTTCGACTTGGTTATGTGAAAATCGTAACCAGCGTCTAAATAGCAGGGGACTAAACGTCCCCGGTCAAATCTGCGCCGGTTTAGCCGCAGGTTCATTTATGTAGCAAAAGTTGCTGCTCTGTTGGACAACCAATGTTCGCCAAGACTATTCGGCGAAAGCGGCTTCGAGATTGAGTTTTGCGGCATCACCTTCCCGTTGAAAGCCAGGCTGGTTCAACTTCACGGACCATACATAGTCGTGTTTGGGGCCCACGTTGTCGATGTGGCATTGGGCGCACTGAGCACGCGCTCGCGGCGGGGAGGATTGTTCATAGGGTGGTGCCTGATGCCCAAAACTGAAGTAAGACCAGCCGCCCGGCTCGTCAGGATAGCGCTTGCTGTCCTTGAGCATTAGGCTGAGCCCTGTTTGCCCGTGGGAAAAAATGACCTTGCTGCTACCGAGGTTGCAAACATACGCTGGCGAACCATCGCAGCTCTTTGGGTCGATACTGGTGATGCTGAACTCTTTGACCATCAGAGAACCTTCCGGCCATGCCCCCGTTTTCATGAATGTCCGATAGGCGTTTGGCTCAACATAGACGCTATGGAATTCGGGCGTCTTGGTTACTGTGCTGTCCAGGGGGGTCACAGTGATAGATTCCCACGCCGCATAAGCGTGCACCCACGAGCGGTAGCCTTTCGGAAGGGCAGCCTCACCGTTTTCGTTGAAAGCGAGCTTCACTGCCGGGAGAGGCAGTCCGACATCGCTGGATTGCTTTTCCATGGTGCCGGCCAAGGCAAACGTCCCCGCCAAGGCTGCCGCCGCCATCATCAGCCCGTAGGGCACTAATCGAACCATACATCCTCCTAGAAACGCTGCCCGTGAGAACGTTCTCACTGCATTGTTCGCTTTCCTTCAAGGTGCAAATAATCAAAGCACTTGGCCCTGAGTTCTGTGCCCATCACCGGTCCACTTGCTGTTGTAGTGAACCAGTGAGCGTTTGCGGTTAGAGCGCTGCGCGCTGTGTATCACTCTGTTCGGAGCTAGCCGTCAGGTGTTGCGCCGCATTCTTGAACAGCACCAACGAACCGGCCATCAACATCAGATCCTTGATCAGGAAGGAGGTGGCCCCGCCCATGGCTGGGAAGCCCCCTGCCGAAGCCTCCCAACCACCCGGAGTTGTTAGAAGCAGGCTGGCGGTTGTCAGGTAGGTCAGAAAAGAGCCAGCCGCGGCAATCAGAGCGATCCTCGGCGACCATGCCCCGATGGCCAGACCCAGACCGATAGTGCATTCAGCTACGCCCAGGGCATAACTTGCGCCCTGAGTGCCAAACACTGGGTACATCCACGAAAGGAGAGGACTGTTGCTAATCAGCGGAATTAATGCCTGGGCTTCGTAATCAAACCATTTAGTGTAGGAAAACATAAAAAATATTAACACTAGGACCCAGCGTGCGAATTCGATTTCAAACGGTTGGCGAAGAAAGCGGGAATAAATTGATGAGAGCATAGTCCTTCCTTAAAACAGATAAGAGTTGTTGGTGTAAAGCGTGCTAAAATCGATGTATTACAGTTCTTGTAAGTTTTTTGAGAAGCTGAGAGAGTCACACTGGCTTCCAGGCCAAATGACAACGATTGAATCACGCCCGGCCTAATGCTCTGATATTTCTGATTAACAGCAGATCACATGTCATAGAGTTGTCATACGCAGTATGGGAACTAATCTAGTTATGCTTTCCGCCTATATAGTGTGCTTGTGGTACTGGCACTGGCACTGGCACTCGGGCCGACGGCCACGCTGTCCCCCAGAGTGAAAAGGTCTACATCATAGTACCCATCAAGGCGCACCAACTCACTTTATGCAGCATGCGCCCAGCCACTACAACCGCCCCCCGCCCCGAACGAAACTCACAAGCCGTCACTGGAAATAGGCCTACCCCACACAAGGGCTGCCGCTTGCATCTGCGATGTCACCTACTGCCAAAATCCTCTCACTTAATTTCCGTAAACGCTCCAACCAGCACGCTACCTCCGACGCAAAATCTGTCAGATTTTCGGTATAGTCTGAGCAAGAACCATGCGCTCATGCCGAATGTTACTTACCGGTAAGTAACATGTCAAGGGTAGTGGGCGCCACATAAAAAATAGGTGTTATGTGATGACTGATACTTCAACGGACCAGGTAGCGCGTGCAAAAAAAGAGGCGCGCTCAATTGCTCCGAGAGAGAGAATTTTGCGTGCCGCAGGAGAGATGTTCCATAAATATGGAATTCACGCAGTCGGGGTTGAGGCGATTGCAGCAGCAGCGCACAGCAACAAAATGACTTTGTATCGACACTTTTCCTCTAAAGAGCTGTTAATTGCAGCCACCATTCGAGAGCAGCACAAAGCGAGTGAGGCTGCATGGCAAGCATTGCAGGAGGCGCATCCGAATGATCCGCGGGGAGAGCTCAACGGTTGGCTAGAAATGATGTACGCCTATATCCAGTCGCCAGAAGAACTGAGCTGCAAATTCATAGATAAGGCAATAGATGTACGGGACGCTCAACATCCAGCTCGGTTAGCGATTGAGGAAATCAATCATGTGCACATCAACCATCTGATCGAGATGTGCCGTGCCATAGGCTTCAAGAACCCTGAGGTACTGGCTATCAATTTGTTCATTGTATTTAAGGGCGCAGACGAAAGCCGCCATATCGGAACTCATCGTTTGGCAGTATCACTCCCTCAAATGGTGCAAACACTGATCGCCCCCCACGAGCCGCATTAGGGGCTTCAGTACTGCATCGGTTTTCGGTCAGTGCTAACAGCCCAGGTTGACACTTCAGCGTTTCTCTAACAGCCAACCACTGCCTATTGCTTCTTTGTGCAGTAGGTGGTAGCTTGCCAAATGTTACTATTTGGTAACACTTAGGTTTTATGATTTTTAATACGTAACTGCCGCTAGCTCCGCTTTGCTGGACCTTCCGGCATTTGCCAACGGCGCAATAGGCTACGTAAACCGTGCATAGTGGTCTAAGTGAGGTTGTTCAGGCTGGTAGCAAGTTCTACAAGCAGATGACACTGAGGCCATTGCCCGTGGCCGGTTACGACGCAATGTTTAAGTAGACGTCCGCAGTACTAACTGGGTGCAGGACATATATACCTCGAAATGAAGCTGGACTGGACACCTACCGGGAGAAGCACCTCTATGAATAATAAAGCATTTGCCCCCCATCGCTTGCTGATGAAAGCGGTACTTGCCGCTGTTCTTGCCAGTTCTACGCTGCCGGCACATGCGAGCCACCATTTTGAGGTTGCCATTGCACGAACCAACACGGCGATCAGCCAGTTGGACAACTACGTGTTTCAAGCGGCTTCACCGGGGCGCACGGTCATTATCATGAATGTGAATTCAAGTCCGCGTCATGGTGCTACCTTCTCGCCGAATGCCTTGTACAACATTCATGTTGCCTTGGATGACAAGTTCAAGGAGGGGCACACATTCTCGTTCCAGTTTCGCGACGGTCAGGTCATGGCCTACTTGTCGGACAACCCAAACGGGCGAGTGGGTGAAACGGGTGTGGCTATTGGTAAAGGTAAGGTCGGCGGCAGCGTCAATCTGAAGGACAAGATTGAACTTTGGACCGGTATCATCAAAGACCCGTTCTACGGTAATTCGTCTGGCCTGGGAGCGTATTCGGCGCAACTGAAGGCTGGCAAGTATGACCCTCAAGTCTGGAAGTCCGCCTCCGGCACCAATATTTTCAAAGACCAGGAATGTGGTGCAATTGTGCTGGAAATTCCCAATGAAATGCTGGGCAAAAATATCAAGGTCTTCATGACGACGGCGCTCAAGGAAAATGGCAAGTGGAGCCAAGTTCAATACTCGGCCAATCCTTTGCTGTCGCACGTTATGTATTTCGAAGACGAGGCTGTCAGAGTCGAGCATGATCGCAGCCGACCCAACACCCAGTCAGTACTGAAAAACTTCGTATCAGCGAGCACTGCGCGCGCTTCAGGCATTGCACAGACGCAGGCTCAACCATTCGCCTATGGCGACAAAGTGGCGGATGCGCTGATTCCCGATGTGCTGAATTATGAGGTTGGCAGCAAGGCAGTGTATTCGGCCGATGTGCGTAACGGACGCTACCTTGATGATGATGCGATGAGCGCCATGCTCACCCTCCTCATAGGCAAACCCACCGACCAGGCCATCGACAATCCAAAGTTGTATACCGATCAGTTCCCCTACGTCATTCCGTCAGACAAAAAGTGATCTGAGGTCAAATTTGAACATGAGGCTAGGCCCGCACCACAAGGAAAGGCACACCGTGATCACTAATCACTTAGGCACATTGGGTGCGAGCTTCGCACTGCTATTGATGACCAGCGTAGTAGTTCAGGCTGATACGGGTGACGTTGTGCGTGGCCAGAAGGCTTGGTTGCTCAATTGCAGCCGGTGTCATCAACTGGATGTGAACTCGGTCGGGCCGATGCACGGTGGCGTTGTGGGCAGGCATGCTGGTAGTGCAGAGGGTTTTGCGTATTCAGAAGCACTGAGGGAGTCTGACGTTATCTGGACGCCCGCCAACCTGAACCGATGGTTGACAGACCCGGAACAGTTTATCCCGGGGCAGGCTATGGGGTTCAGCGTTGAAAACGCCCAGGTGCGGCAGGACATCATTGCCTATTTGGCGACACAAAAAGCGCCTTGATCGGTTGTAGATAGGGATGTGAAAGCTGCTGGGGCTAAGGGAGGAGGGGCATGATGATTTGGCGGCCTATTTGGCTTGGGGTATTGCTAGCGACACTATGCGGCAACTGTTTTGCCCATGCTTTCTGGCTGGTTCCTCACAAAGGGTTGGTCAGCAAAGATGATCTGGTGGCCATCGACCTGCGGGTGGGTGTCAGTTGGCCAGGTGAGAGAGTGGGGCGTCTGCCTGGCATGATCGAGACGTTTGACCGTTACGACGCGCAAGGTAAACAGGCCGTAAAGGGTCGTGACGGTGCGGCCCCGGTGGGACATTTTCGCGCCGGTCCGCCCGGCACCGTTGTTGTGGCCATGCTTACCCATGCTCACGCCCTTACTCTGCCCGGTGATGAGTTCGACAAATACCTGATCGAAGAGGGGCTGGAACAGGTGCGCAGCGAACGGCAAAAACTGGGTATCGCCGATGCGCCAGGGCGTGAGCAGTTTTTGCGTTGCGCCAAGACTTTGATTCGGGTCAATAGCGATAGTGCTGGCTTTGACCGGGTGGTGGATTTGCCGCTGGAACTTGTTGCTGTCAATGACCCGTTCCAGCTCAAGCCGGGCGGGCGGTTCAAAGCTCGCTTGCTGCGCGAGGGCAAACCTGTGGCTGGGGCGCTGGTTCGGGCCTGGGCCAAGGATGATCCACAGCAGGAGCAACAGGCCAGAACGGACCAGGACGGTGCAGTGGAGCTTACCTTGGAAAAGACTGGATTGTGGTTTCTGAGTGCCGTCCAGATGCACTCGGTGATGGAGTATCAGGCCGACTGGGAAAGCATCTGGGCCTCCTTAAGTTTTGAGGTGCCCACGCCATGAATACTCGCCAACACCAGCTAGAGGGCACCTGTGTCGCCATTCTCTTGGCATTGACCACGCTTAGCGCACAAGCCCACAGCGGCATAGAGGCTGGCTGGCTGCACCCATTGACCGGGCTGGATCATTTTCTGGCCATGGTGGCGGTTGGGGCCTGGAGTGCCCAAATCGGCGGTCGCGCCATCTGGCTCGTCCCCGGCGCTTTTGTGCTGTGCATGCTCTTTGGTGGCCTTATCGGCATGTCGATGATAGATCTGCAAGGCCTGGAGGTTGGCATTGCACTGTCAGTCATCGCCCTGGGTGCAGCCATTGCCCTGCATCAACGCATGCCTACCGTGGTTGCCACGCTGGGCGTTGGCCTATTCGGCACGCTGCATGGTTATGCGCATGGCTATGAAATGCCCATCATTGACGACAAGATTGGCTACACACTTGGCTTTTTAGCCACCACCGCCACCCTGCACCTGATCGGGGCATTGGGAGCACTTGGTCTAATGCGCATCCAGGGAGGCGGCAGGATCTTGCGAGGGTTGGGCGTGATTTGCTCGATGTGTGGAGGCTGGATTATGTTCACCGCAGTTGGAAATCTTTGATGGTTTTCTTGGAGTAAGTCATGACACGACGTGAAACTGACATTCTCATAGACGACTGTTTTTGGGGGGATGCAGGATTTTAGGTTCTTCACGGATTACCGGGAAAGACGCTCTTGATCTTCATGAAAAAGAATTCGCTATCCCGGTAACCGTACGCCATCCGTTTGATGACCTTTATTCGATTGTTTATGCCTTCCAACTGCCCCGTGTGCATCGGCCAGCGAACCCGGCTGACGATTCCCCGCCAGTAACCCTTTAGCCGTTTGGCGAACAGGATCAGAGCCGGTATCGTGCTTTCATGAGCGTGGCGCAGCCATTGCTTCCAGGCTGATCTCCAGCCCCAGGCGGTACTTGGCGTCCAGAGCGTTTTGAGTTCAGCTTTCATCAAGTAGACCGTCATCAATGCTTGGTTGGCCGCCAGCAAATCCTCCAAGCGGACCTGTTGCTCCGGTGTTTTCAGGTTCTGCGGGTTGCGCAGGAGCAGCCAACGCGCTTGCTTGATGACCTTTCGGGCTGGCTTGTCGTGACGCAGTCGATTGGCTTCGTCGACGCGAACTCGATCAATCACCTCTCGGCCATATTTGGCCACCACATGGAAAAGGTCGTAGACCACTCGCGCTTTTGGGCAGTGCTGACGAACCTCCAGGTCAAAAGCGGTGTTCATGTCCATTGCCACCGCTTCGATTCGGGCGCACCCCTCTGGCCCCAGCTCTTCGAAAAATGGCCTGATCGCCGCCCGGCTGCGGCCTTCGCCGATCCACAGCACCCGTCGCGTATCCGCATCCAGAACAACGCTGGCATAACGATGACCTTTGAACAATGCGAACTCGTCCATCACCAAGCGTCTCGGTTGCGCCTTTGGCAAAACGCTCAATGCTGCTTGCAAGGCTCGACGCTCCAGCACCCGAACGGTCTCCCAATGCAGCCCAAACATCTGCGCTACGTGCAACGTGGGAAGGCGTTCACAGGCTTGAGTGACCGCCTCTGCCAGACGCCGTGTCATGCGGGCATAGCGATCCAGCCAACTGACAGCCTCCATGCGTTTGCCACAGTCGCGGCAACCAACGCGTCGGAGCAAAACGCTCAGGCGTACTGCGCGACCGAGAATGGGTAAATCACGAATGACTCGCTCGCAATACTCATGCGTGGTTGAACAGGGCTTTTGGCACCCACCACAGGAAGGGAATCGGGTGGCGTGGGGTGTCAGATTGATCTGGAGGGCATCACCATCAGGCTTGATCGTGACGACAGAAAAGCCCTCCCAAAAAGGAAGGAAAGTATTAATATCGCGCATAAGAACGCCGGTTTGTTAGATGTGTTTGCTCGCACGAACATCATCAATCAAATCGGCGTTCTTGTTTCTGTGTTTCCCGGGATTCCGTGAAGAACCGGATTTTATGCCCGCTTTTCAAAGTATTTGGGAAATTGCACTCCATTTGACCACCCATTTGCATTCGACTTGACCAGGCGTTTGCATCGGACTTGACCAGGCATTTGCATTGGACTTGACCACTCGCCTAGCGAATGATGGGAGGGCTACAGCAGCGCTACGGGCGGAACTACCTGTGGCGTGCCATCAATTATGCACATCCACCCCCACGTCCTTAATGCCGAAGTCTTCTTAAAGTCCTCGACCAACTCGGCCGCGATTTCCCCGATATCTTCCCGCAACTCGAACTGGGGACGCATTGCGTGCAGAACGTCAATACCCATATCTCCTGCAAGAAGCTTGCACATCAGCCTGGTGCGAAGCTTCCAAGGCAGGGTTTTTCCGCGCCTATCAGGATGCTGGTAAACCATGGTGTTCAAATGGGCTGATGCGTGGATGTAGTCAGCGCTGTTCATCCAAATTTGCAAGTGCGCAGGCACGCCAAGATGCAAGACATTGAACGCCAGCCAATCGATTAGGCCAACTGCAACACCGCGCGCCTGGAGCTCCATCGCCAGCATAAGAAGTACTTTGTGTAATGTGCTTGCTGCCTTGATAGCAACCGCTTTTCGACCAAGATGATGCGCTTCGACCACTATCGCGATCAGCGCAGCGAGGGCATCCAGACTTGCCCTGCGTTCGAGTTTTTCGAGTAGAACTTGAGTGATTGGTTCGCGCTGAACACTGTCCCAAATCATGTTGCTGGTGTTGCGATAAAGCACCAGTTGGATGTCAGTGTTTAGGGTTCGGAAGTAACTGTCGAAGCTGATCTTCTGTTGCCGGGAGATCAGCTTCATCAACGTCCATATGGGGTGGTTCAGGTCTCGAGAGGACCCAGGTGCTAGCAGTTCCACCCTGCTCAAGGTCTTGGCCTTGGGCGAGATCATTTTCTGTTCATATCTTGACCACTTGCTTCGGTAATGCCGGATCGTGCCATTCGTGTTCCTTCGAAACGACTCCTTTTCGAAGTACAACTCAAGGGCATAGGCAGTTTTTAGGCCTGTCCGCTGCCTGAGGCCTTCGAACCAATAGCCCACTGCGAGCATTTCTACTGTGTTGCTCCGGGAGCTGTTATTTTTCGGAATTTGTTCGCGCAAGCTATCTGCGAAATCCGAATAAATTTTTGTAATTCTTCTAAAATCAGACACTTAAAATTCACCGACTGATCGTTGTACCGTAAAAAATGTAGAAGTCTTACGGCTGGAGCGCAAGGGGGCGGTTTATTACTATTAACTGTGACCAAACCGGACATTAAGTGCGATGCGCGAGCCCCTTGAAATCCACAATCTGGCATCCGAATTAGAGCTTGATCTTAAAGATCGATATGGCCTGATGGTGGGGGGCAGCGCGCTGTGGAGAGAGTTGGGATACGCGTCCTATGATGCGTTTCGAAAAGCCAAACAGCGGGGGACTATCGAAGTGCCCCTGTTTGAGGTGTCCAATCGTCGGGGCTTCTTTGCCCTGTCCAAAGAAGTCGCATGCTGGATTGCCACGCAACGCTGCGCACGGCAGCAGGCCGTGTGACTTAGGCATTTGAGGAGTATCGCAATGAGACCAGGCTAAGAACTAGCCGGTGGATTTGGAGCACAAAAAAGCCCAGGGGTGGAGCCCTAGGCTTTTTTGATGGTGTTAGGTTTTGAGCCCTACGCACCACCATTTTGTGTTCCCTCGCGTTCGGCGTCAAGCCGACCACCTTCCGTTTGTCTGCAATTTTCACACGGCGCGACTTGTGAGGCACTTACACGCCTGTCGCGAGGAGAACGCATGAGGCTGCCAATAGTTACACAGCGCGAGGTGCTACGTCTTGCGTGCGACCCCAGGCTTTCGAATAGGGCGATTGGTATTTTAGCCAAAGTGTCCCACAACACTGTTCGCACCATTCGCGATCAGCTAGCCCAGTGTGGGCAAAGCTGGGAAGAGCTGAAGCACCTTGACGACAAAGCTCTCGCGGAGCGACTGCATAGCCAGCCGAAAGGCTCATCCCAAAGGAAGGCCTACCCCTCATGGCTCGCTGTCCATGAACAGTTGAAACTCCCTGACATTACTTTAGAGCTTCTATGGCAAGAGTTTCGTACGAGCGAGCCAGAAGGCGTGTCATATGCTCAATTCACGCGACTCTATCGTGAGTGGGTCAACAAGCAAAAATTGAGCATGCGACAGATCCACCTCCCCGGAGACAAATGCTTCGTGGACTTTTGTGGCAGGACAATGCCCGTGACAAACCCGGACACGGGGGCGATCAACCAGGCGCAAGTGTTCGTGGCAACGCTCGGTGCCTCGGGATACATTTTTGCCACCGCTGTAAATAGTCAAACGACACCGGACTGGCTCAAATGCAACGCTTTAGCTCTGGAGTTTTTCGACGGTGCTCCTCGGTTCGTTGTGCCTGATAATTTGAAGTCAGCAGTAACTAAAAACACGAGAGATATTGTGACTTTAAATCGTGCCTACGCCGAGTTTTCTGAGCATTACGGATTTCAAATTTACCCCGCCAGACCGCGTAAGCCGAAAGACAAGTCGCTAGGTGAAATCGCCGTTCAGGTGGTACAGCGGTTCGTTCTTGCGAGGCTGAGAGCGAGCACTTTTTTTTCTCTGGATGAACTGAATGAGAAAATCAGCTTCTGGGTCGATGAACTGAACAATCGAATCACTCAAACGTACCCCAAAGAGCAGAACCAGCCGCTTCCTTGAGCTTGATTACCCAGCCCTCAAGCCCCTCCCAGAACAGCGATACAGCTACAGTCAGTGGGTGTATCAGGTTCGGGTGGGTAGCGATTACCACGTGGGTTTTGAAGAGCACAGCTACTCAGTTCCTTATCACTTTGCGAACCTTCTCGTCGATTTACGAGTGCGAGACGATTGGCTCGAAATCCTTCATCAGCGCCGAGTCATCGGCTCGCACAAGCTTAACCGCCAGCGCGGATCAAGCACGCTGAGAGAGCATTTGGCTCCGAATCACAGCCATTTCCAAGACTCTCAGCCGGAGGCGCTGATGGTATGGGCTGAGACGATCGGGCTTGAAACGCTCCGTTTCGTGAAGGACAACCTCAATCTACGCAAAGATTTCGCGACCGGTTTGAAGGCCGTTATTGGCCTGAAACGCGACGTTCGAAACGGGGCGATCTCGCCGTCTCGTCTTGAATCTGCGTGCGGCTATGCCAACAGCCTAAAAGTCCTGAGTTCTGAGCGGTTACGGTCAATCCTTCGGAACGAATCTGACCTGCGTCCCAGCTACCAAAGATCCGCCCCTTTGGTTGAACACGCCAACATACGTAGTGCTGAATACTACGCCTCACAAGGAGATGAGCCACTATGAAGTCAATCCTAAATACTGCGCAAAACCTGATGACTCTTGGTCTGCACGGGATGGCCGTGGCCTAAGAACGACAGCTTGAAACACCCGCGCTGCTGAAAGAACCATTCGATACAAGGCTTGGTTTGATGGTGGACGCCGAAAACAGCGAGCGGGAGAGTAGAAAGGTTGCCCGCTTGCTTAAGACCGCGAGGCTTCGTGAGGGTGAAGCCACAATGGACAGCATTGAATTCAAAGCATCCCGAGGCATAGACCGGAATACTGTCATGAGCCTAGGAGAGTGCGAATGGTTGGCACGACGCCAGAATGTGATCATCACAGGCGCCACGGGCACTGGCAAAACCTGGCTCGCTTGCGCACTCGGGAACCAGGCCTGCCGGCTTGGGCGAGCAACGATGTACCGCACGGCCACGAAGCTTTTTGAAGAGATTTCACTTTCTTACGCTGACCACACCATGCCCAAATTACGTCGGCAATTGATCCGCGCAGAACTATTAATCATCGACGATTTGGGCATCGGTGGCATTGACGCCCAACTTGGCCCGTTCCTCCTGGACGTCATAGACCAGCAGTCACAGAACGGGTCATTGCTAATCACAAGCCAGTACCCGAAAGAGAAATGGTATGACCTGTTCTCCGACCCCACGATTGCCGACGCAATTCTTGACCGTATTGTCCACAAGTCCCATGTCATCGAACTGAAGGGCGAGTCGATGCGAAGGGTCAAAAGTCGCAAGCGTGCGTAAGAACATCCGGCGTATGTCTCTGGTGGTCGATACGATGCAATTGGTCAAGCCGAATGCAAACTGATGGTCAAGTACAATGCAAGCGCCTGTTTTAGTTTTGATTTATCGGAGTTGGGCCATTTGCTATGCCAATTTCTTATCGTCTTCCGTTATCCGATGTGATCAGAAGGGGTCTGGGCCACCCTCAACACCGGTAAAGTGATTTCAGGCGGTTCACCTTCCCGTTGCCATCCGAACTGATAAAGCAGCCATTGATAGGCGCCTTCCCGACGTTCAGCCACGAGCAAAAGCGTCCATCCTACCCGGAGTAGTAGGTTCGCATTTTCTTCACTACGGGTACTGGTCAATTTAGTCGTCTTGTCGATGCTCATCTGGCACCCTCATGCTGAAGCCATTAATGGAAGCTTGTCTTGAGCCCGACTGACCACATGTGAACGGTTCGGATTATGCTGATGTTGCGCATGTTAGGACAGCCCACTCACCATATCCCACTGGCGACACAGAGTGGTAAGCCAGCGCTCGTATGCCGACTACTGCGAATCTGTTGTTCAGACTTACGATATGCAGATGTTTGAGGGCCTGTGAGAGCTGAGCGCATCACTGCATGTGCGGCGTCTGTTGCTCAAGATGCGCGTAGAGTGGAACGGTCTCCAGCCTGACTGGCCCCCGCTGATATGGACTGGCTGGTTCGGTTCGCCGGTCACGAGAGGCGACTTTAGGCCAAAAGCGGACCGCCGGCGCGGTTCTGGTTCAGCCCGATAGTCAATGCTCACAGCATGCGACTGCATATCTAAAGTCATTCTGGCTTATTGCTTACACCTATTTCCCTATATGCCCCCTCTCATTTTCCGTGAACACCAGATACACCGAGCAGGCCGGGGCTATCTCCGGCCTTTTTGTTGCCGTACTATGTCAGGATTGATGGTTAATCGACATTCAGAGTGAGATATGCCCAAGGCGATTGTTATCGAAGATGAACAGCTTGAGCATGCTGTGAGAGTCGCCAAGGTGAGCAGCCCAGAGAACGGCAGTCGTGACGCTGCGCTGCTGCTTACCTGCTTCGGCACCGGCATGACAGTGACGGAGATTTGCCGCTTGCGCGTGAGCGACTACCTCACCGAGTCAGGTGCTGTGCTGATCGACTCCCAGGTGCGAGCGGAGATTGCCTACAACCATCGTTCTAGGCCGTTGTGCTGGACCAGCAAGAAGTTGACCAATGCCATAGACGCGCACCTTGCAGAACGCCTTACACGCGGTCATGGCGTTTCAACCAGGGTGATGGCTTTTCGTGGTCTTGAACCAGAGTCGCCGTTGTTTGTGTCCGGTCGCACAGGCGAAGGGTTAAAGATCAGCGCGCAGCGGCGCGACGGCAAAACGTACTACAGCGCGAACCAGCTCAGCCGACTCTATACACGCCTGTTCGGCCTCGCGGGGATCGAGGGGGCCAGCGCACAGTCAGGTCGTCGGACGCTTGCGGTCAAGCTCAAGCGTCGTGGCATCGACTTGCGGCACATCAGCGAAATACTTGGGATTGAGAGCCTTGAGGCAGTGAAGAAACTGTGTGCGGGCGATCCGGTGCGGCTTGGCGATATTGTGCGGAGAATTATTTAATGGGCACCAGAATGACACCCGATCAATTCAAGGCAGAGTTTTGGCGCATGGGCTGGACTGGTTACGTGCATTTAATGCACCTCTGAGGGTTGCAAGTGATCGAATCTACTTCGTACGCCAAGGGCGACCTACGCCGCATGCTGCTAGTGCTTGGGGCCATCGATGCGATGTCGAATGCCACATTGGTGGGAATCGCTGCCAAGACAGGTTTGGACAAAAAAACTGCATCCAATCTAATCCGGGTTGCAGCTGAGCAGGCACACGTTCAAATCCAAAAATGCGGATCAAGTTACGCCATTACAGACTGGGGGCCGGTGATCAAAAGAAACGGAGCCAAAATGGCATTGACAGGTGCGTTAAACGCACCCAATATGGTGATATCGCTCATCACTGGAGATTCACAAATGGCGAAATACAAGGTTGATCATTTTTCGAGTCAAATCAGAAATAATGAACGCGGTGCAGAAAATATTTACCTTCTTTGTAAGCTCGAAAACTCTGCTGGCAACTCGAAAGTCCGCGAGTATCGTGTAAGTCCAGACGTTAGGCATCCGGATCTTTCGTCCTTGGAAGATATGATTTCCACCGGATTCAATCATGCAAAAGCTACCCGGACCAACGTAGAAATTACCGAGTATAAAGAAAGGTTGTACCTGTTCTTCAAGCTCCCTGGTGTCAACGACGGTGAGCAATTTCAGGTCACTGGCGAACGGCTCTGACTTTGAAAACTCGGTATAGCTGTACTCAAGGAACGTCCGAAAACATGGCTTGGCAAGGAGGGGCTAGGAAAAAACCATGACCGCGACCATTACCCCGATCAAGCACGTCATAACGAATTGTTCGCGGTGCGATGCTTGGATCACTGACGGCCAATCGACCATGACCATTACCGTTGCCAAAGAAACTTGGCACGGGCTTCGCGGTGAAATGGCAGAGGTCGAGGTTGAAAACGCGAAGGTAGCACTGCTGTTTTGCCGCCACTGTTCCTATCTGTACGACTTCACACGGATTGCCGTTGGCCGAAGCCGAACAGAGGAAGACGAGGTTGTGATCGCGCTTGCAGAAGAAGCCGAAATTGAGGCCAACCGTGATGCTGCGGCAAAGGAAATGCAGGTTTCGCCAGACAGGTTGTCAGCAGAGCAGGTCCGGGGCTGGATTCTTGAGCAGCAGTACAAAGAGCTTGAGGCCGAAGGCTTTTTCGACCACATCCAAAGTTGAGGGAAAAATCGCTGCACCACCAAGCCCCGCTAGTCGGGGCTAAGCCCGTAGGAGAGGCGCGGTTTTCGCGTCCGCGAAATGACCACGGGTAAGACCGATGAGCGCGTTGAGCAGCTATAAGAGTCAGATCCATCTGATGCGGCAGATACACGAAGCTAGTTACTACATCAGCAAAGCAGAAGAGCTAGGCCATCCTCATCTTTGGACCTCGTACCCCCCCATCCTCGAGTTTTTAGGCCACTTCAAAAGTGCGGTCAACTCGTATGCCAAATGCTTTATAGGCGCTGGGAAGGGACGCCGAAAGCTAGACGCTTCTTCGGTATTTAAATCTGAGCCCATCTACTTGGATCAGCACTGCAAAATCATTGACTTGCGCCATACCTATGTCGCCCATAATGACGAAAACGCGTTTGAGACGGTGACAGTTCGCGAAGAGGATGGACCAGGAGAGCTTGCGCTGCACCTGCAGTATGCAATCTCCTTTCCTTTTGACCGCCTTTACGAACTGCGCAAGTTGATCCGGCTGGTTGAACTTCACATTGTTGATCGTCAGAAGGCCCATCTAGCCGCGGTTGAGCGTGAGGTAGGTAAGCCTGTACGAGTCATCGAAGGGAACGCAGACACTGCGTACTGATGCCTAGGAAAAGTCGCCCAGGTACACCCCAAGCCCTGCCGTCAAACGCGGGGCCGAGGACGTAGTAAAGGGGGCATTTCGCCTCTATCAAACGAGGGTATTTTTGATGAGCAAAATCGCAACACTTCCGCTGGACTGCGATGCGGCCAAACGCAAACTGGATTCACTCAATCTCGCACCAGTCGATTTACCGCTCCTGGTCAGCATGCTGGAAACAATAGATTCAGTGAATGACCAACGTCACCTGGATCTGGTAATGGCAGAGGCCGTCGGGCTTCTGAGAGGGCTAATACATGGGCTGGTATTGACTCCGCAGCAAGGCGCCGAAGTTGGGACGCTCTTCCACGCTGTAGCCACTAATGAACGTGCGCAGATGAACTGAACGGTTCCGTAGGAAAAGAGCATATGGATAAATTAATTGAGTTCTGGAAGAGCGTCGAGCAGATGCCCACAGGCGGAAAGATTTTTTGGTCGTGTGTAGTGTTCGTTTGCATTTTCTTTCTAGTGACTTTCTGCCATAGAAAGCGCCAGTCGCCAGGTACGGGTCAAGAGCCCGAATAGGTAGGCAAAGTCGCTCAAATGCACCCCAAGCCCTGGCCGAAAACCTAGGCCGTAAGCGTAGAAGCTAGAATGTCCCAACCTGATAATGAACATGGAGGCCAGCGAGTGTGAGGTTGAAATTTATAACTTGGTTTGTGGTACTAGGCCTTACAGGCTGTGGATCACAAGACCCCGCGTTAGTAGGCCGATGGCAAGGTGAGCGCAGTGCTACCCCCGAATGCCGTTACGTCGCGTGGACGACGACTATGGCAGCTGACGGTAGATTTGGAGAAGTTTTTTACGAGGATGCTGCCAGGTCGAAACTAATAACCAAGCGCGGAGGATATTGGTTGACTAGCAAAAACCTAGTGCAGTTCGATGCTATAGGTGAAAAAAAGTACAACGCTTACCACTACCAGTTCATTGATGCGGATACTGTGTATTACAAGTCGATCACCCCGGACGCAGGGTGCAGGTTCGCCGTTTACACACTCCACCGAGTGTCTGGATAGAGAAGATCTACGTAGGGTTATAGGAATAAAGCGGAAGGTCATTCGCACCATGTACGTGCGCGCACGAACGGCGAAGGGAGCAGCTGAATGCGCGAAGGCAAATGACTGGTCCCCCAGGCTAAAACCTTATTACTCCACCCGGCTTGCTGGGCCAAGTGAACTGGGCTGTACGCCCGCCAAAGTTTGAGGGAATCGAAAAATGGACATTCAGAACGCACTTTGGAAACTGTACGCGCTGGGCGATAGCTCGGTGCTGGGCGAGGATTACCGCGCCGCTGTCAAGCTGGCCGCAGAAGTGTTGAACAACGTTCGCAACGTGGCCGATATGGGCTCAGGTGAGGACTTGGCAGAAGTCCCGGCAGTGGTGCGCACCCTGGTAGAGCAAGCTTCGAAGGTGGAGGAGCAGTCGATGCAAATTCACACCCTTGAGCAAGACAATGCGCGCCGTGCGCAGTTGCTCACAGAGCTGCTGGAGCATGCCGAGCGACAGGATGTTGAGCTAAACCCGGCAAGTGTCGATTTCGACGAACCAGCGCTTTACGGGCTGGCTCGCGAGTGGGCAAATCCCGTCGACCACGCAACCGCCACAGCGGCCTAGGAAAACGCGCCTTGTGCGCCCAAGCCCTGGCCTAAAAAACCGGGGCCGAGGACGTAGAGGGATGCGGTTTCCGTGCCCGAGAATTTCAGGGAATTGAAGTTAAGATGTATGGATTATTCGGTAGAAAAATTAAAAGCGTTGCCGATATTCAAAAGCTGTTGAAGACCGAAGGCCATACTAAAGCTGGCGACGTACTGAGGTCCGAGGCTGACAAAGGCAACCATATTTGTCAGATTTTTCTATCCCAGATGTACCTCGGGATGATGGATCGTGAGAATAACGGCGTGATCCTGAGGGACCTGACTAGGTATTTTGTAAAGTATTCTGAAATGGCCGCGGAACAGGGCGATTCTGGTACCCAATACAACCTTGCCAAACACCTGATGAACGTTGCTTCTGCGGACATTAGGACGGGTAATGGAAAATTATCAGAGTCAGGGCGAGACACCCTGCGGGAGTCGAAGAGGTACCTGATTCTGGCGGTAGAGCAGGACCTTGAAGAAGCTAAAGAGGCGCTATCGAACCTCAATGAGCTTTTCGATTGGGCTGAGTCTCAAGAGTACGTCTGATCATACTAGGAAAAAGCGATGAAGAAGCTGTTGAAAGCTGACAATGCCCCCTCGTGCATTGATATCGATTTGAGCGCGTTGAAATGGCGAAAAAACTTGTCAGAGATTGATCTTGGGCTAGCAGATTACCCACCCCTCTTAAGCCATATTCTAAATGGCAATGAATACGGGCCACTAATGAACGGGCCCGATGTCTCTAGACATAGAGATGAGTGGCGTACTTTTATCAGGGATCTGGCCGCTTATGTGCCTACAAACTCAGTACTTCTAGATCGGTTTCATACCCAATGGCATGTCGGACACCACCACATCCGAGCGCTTGTTGATGACGATGACCTGTTAATGGACATGCTCTGGAAGTGGTTACCTCAATACAACGGACCTGAGCTACTCCTCTATCGTGGAGAAAATTTAGATAGATTCGAACTCGGAAGAATTGGTACTGCTTGGAGTGATAAAGAGAGTGTAGCCAAGATGTTTGCAAGTGGGCTGAACGCTGAAGGAAGAGGCGGTGTGATCTTGGAAACAATTGGAACTGCGAAATCAATAATCGCCGGCCCATCAGCTCACAGTATCCATTTGCAGGAGTATGAGTACACCATCGACAGGCGCAGATTGAGCACCATAAGTGTCAAATGCCATTTTGCTCCACGACGAGGTTAGCTAGTGAGCACCCCCCACTTCAAAGCAACCAGCACACTATGCTAGGTGCAGACCGGACTATAGGAAAAGAAGGCGACATGAAAACCAAAAATGACTGGTGTGAGTGGTTCGGCCACAAAGATAAAAGCGTTGGTCCCCAAGATCACCTTTACGATTATCAAAACGAAGGTTTCGTCTGCACGCGTTGCGAGCGCACTCACAACGTGAACGCGCAGTCACAGCCGATACCCCCTCCAAAAATTCGTAAGGTGATTTTTATTGCCTTGATTCTATGTGTGCTAGCTGCGGTCCTGCATGGACTCTCCAAGTAAAGTAAAAAACTCCCGCAGCACATCACCGGCTCTTGATTGGGCCTTTGGCAGTAACAAGCCGTGGTTTTTACGTCCGCGAGATATGGAGTCACACCCAATGAAAAATCTCACTCTCACACTGAGAGTATTTGTCGAAGCTGTGCGGCGCGCTACAGAGCGCTCGACTCCTGATCGAACTACAGAAGTAGAAAGAAAAATATGAGTAATTATCGAGGCTGGGAGACAGCAACCTCTCTTATGCTTGCGTATGAAACCTCTGCGCGTGCACATAGGGCAGCGATTCGTACTGCTTCGATCGAGCCAGGTAAGACAGAGCCCCATGAGCGTTACAGCTACCAGCATGGTTTTGCGTTGTTGATCCTCAACGCGTCGATAATTGAAGGAACCATCCGAACGATCCTTACAGAACGCGTTACCGATGATTTGAGCAAAGTCATTGAACGGAACATGGCTGCCGGGCTGAGTGAGCACACCGCTCCAGATCGCCTCCTTGCTAGATTTTTGCGTGATTTGGAAAGCTCTGGCTCTTGGCAAAAGTTGACCGAGGCGAGTTCCGCTTATCTTGGCGCCCCAATGGACTCAACCATTCCTAAAGACGTCCGTGAGGGTATTGATGTCTTGTTTGCTCTACGAAATCTGCTCGCACACGGAACTGCCTTGATCCAGCCCGTCGAACAACTGGGGGACGACATGAAGGACGTGTACCCATATGACTGGCAGCGCCGGCTTCAGAGGGTTGCGGTCTATCTAGAAAGCCAATTCAAAAAAGGTTAGGTGTTCAAAAATCTTGCTCATCCCGACATGCCAGAACATTTCATGGATGTAACGAAGCGATACTTCGCAGAGATCAATACTGCTCACGCCCCTATTCCACAAAGGGCAGCCATCACAATTGAGATGGTTCGAAAGTATCATTTTGGCTACGTGGGTACGATGTATTAACACTATTAAATACAGCTCACAGTAGCGCCCCCCGAGTTCGGTTTTGACCCAATCAAGGGTGCCCTCTAAGGCAGCCATCGTGACTGGGATAGAGATATACCGGCTTCCGTCCGTCACTCGCATGCCGCCACGACGACATTCGAAGTGAACGGCCAGTCGTTCGTAGGTCTCAATGTCAATGCCATGCACGACGACGAAATAGCTTAAGCAATCATCTTGGCTCACTGTAGTGATCATATTTTTACAGCCTACCTCACAGACCAGCTAGTCATTGGTGTCATAGCAGATAAATTCCGCATTTGGTCCACTTCTGCCAGTGTCGACCGGCTGTATCGGGTCGTTTTCTTCCGTCTCGCAACGGGCAGAAGACGACCCAAATCTGCCGCTCGCAACCGGCAGCGATAACCCTTTAAACCATGGGGTCGGGCACGGCATGGAACGGAGTAGACGTTAATTTCTGTTTTCGACCACTAAAAACAAGCAAGTAACTGCTGCCTGAAATGCTGCGAAAAACTCACCTGATAGCTTGGTCCAGTTACGCCCCGTCCGAGAGAGACGATGTTCGTGTTTTCCGCTTCAATAGTCTGCTGAACTTCCCTCTTGATACGGCCATTCAGCCCATCTTCACTGGCAATAACGCCACTCAGACCCGGCTTTGAACTTGAAGTAAAATCTGGTGCCTGAACATTTAACACTGCTAAGTCATCCGGCAGGTCCTCCGCAATTCGCTCCGCAAAGCCTCGCAGTGTCGGCTCCGCGATCATGAACAGCCAAGCTTGATCATCGGATTCCCCTGTTCTTCGAAGCACTCGCCCCAGCACTTGCCGATAGTGCAATTCGGTTCGGATACGGCTGAGGTAGCAGCACACTTGCAGGCGGGGAATGTCGGTGCCTTCACTGATCATCCCGACCGCGACAATCCAACGGCTAGAACTCTGTCTGAACGCATTGATCATCTGTTGAGCGTCCGGAGTTTTGTTTGTCACGATGCGGCAACCTTCTCCCCGGGCGTCCAGGGCCTGGGCAATTTGTTGAGCATGTTCGATGTCGGTGGCTACAACCAAGCCGGCGGCATCCGGTTTGAACTGGCGAAGCTGGCTTAACTTGCTGCAGCCCAGATCGAGCAGTTGAGCGATCACCTCGTCATGCCGAAGCAGTTCTTCGTAAGTGATCGGTGATTCCTCCAGGAGATTGGCAAAGCTTGGAAACAGCCTGACGGAACTATCGGCTCCCAGCTCCTCAGTGAGTTTCACTTTCTGATTGTCGAGCAAGACAATTCGAGGGGAACGGCAAACTCCGTCCTCAATGGCTTCTTTTAGACCATAGCGGTAGTCGCAGATCAAATGCCCTTCGGGTGTGGAATATCTTGCCAGGGCAATGGCTCGATCATCAGATCGCCACGGGGTACCGGAGAGTGCCAGAGTGAAGGTCGCGCGATTCTGTATTCGTTGCAGTATCTGCTGCCCCCAAGCGTTACTGAGCAGCGAATCATGGCCGGCACAATGGTGGATTTCATCGAAGACAACTAGCACACGGTAGTCATCAAGGAGCTGCCAGAATGCCTCATCTCGATATTCCATGGCCTGGTAGGTGAATGCTGCACCCACGGCACCTATCCGGCCGTCGAGGCGTTTGCCAAGCACAGCAGCAAAGGTTGACCGAAATCCCTCAACAACTTGGCAAGACGGAGCGAAGCACAAAACTAGTTCGATTCTGTTCTGCTCAAGCAGTTGACCAGCCAGCTCTGCCGCCATTCGCGTTTTGCCGGCACCAGGAGTTGCCTGACAGAAAAAATGTGGCATGACAGTAAAGTGCTCCAACGCCCTGTTGATGCATCTGTTTTGCCAGTCTCGTAGCGATCTAGTCATCGTATGGCGGCAAGCTTCTTGAGTGTCTTCTCGATAGCGCGGAGATGCCCCAACAAACGTGAACTGCGGTCTCGCGCGTCTAGGTACTCACTTTCGACCTTGTCACGCAGATGCGGCATATCCTCCAGAAGCAACTTATACCGCTCCGCCTCACCCATCGAAGACAGGAAATCCAAACGAATCTCTTTATGGAGCGATTCCAAGCGCTGATCGGAGCCGGACGAAACGCTCAAAGGTAGGGCCGCATTATCAAGTACTAAAGGCTCCTGCTGGGGCTCAAATGCAGCATTGAGGCTGTTTTCGAACCCGTTATCGATCAGCTCCAACTGCAAATGGGCTGGTATGGGTTGCAAGTGGTAGACCTGCCCCCGCGCGAGACGCTCTTCATGGTGCACAAGCCAACCGATGCGCAACATTCGGCGGATCTGCTCATACACATAGCGGCGCACATCACCGATTCGAAAAGTCATGCCTTCAAGGCGTTGCGCATAGGCATCACGAAGTTCACGAGTCGTAAAACTCGCTCTCCCCTCGTCTAGAAGCAGCTCATACAGACGCCTATCGAAAATATATGAACCCGATTTCATTGAGGTACCAGGACAGTTAATAACGCAAAAAAATACGGATTATAGTCCGTGGCCTCTGGGTCCGCAAACGCACGATAGTGCCGCCTTAAGTGGAATTGAGGCAGGCATGGATAAATTGGCGAAAGCGTTGGGGGAACGCATCCGGGCACAGAGAACGGTCCGTAGGATTTCTCAAGATGCGTTAGCGCTAGCCTGCAATATTGACCGCAGCTACATGGGGCGGATCGAGCGAGGAGAAGTAAACATCACGATCGAGAAGCTGTATCGGATTGCAAGCGAACTCGCTTGTGATCCATCCCGCCTTCTACCCCAGCCGTCAGAGCTATAGCTCAGTATCTGATCAAAAGCGATACTCAAGAAGACCACGGACAATAAATAGCTGTCATTCAGGAAGGCAGGAAACGACCGATTCTGTTGAAAAAGTCGGGCGTGGTTTTCACGGCAGAAAAGTACGCGCCTGAGATTAAAATATAGAATCGGCGCAGAGGTAACGACTCGCAAATACTCTTGGTGTTTCCAATACTGGGCATTGCTTCAAGCATTCCACTGGTGTCGATTGCCATAGGCATTCTGGCGTCATTGTGGTGCAAAAAACGCGTTACGAGTTGATCACCCTCTAGATGGTTCCAGAGGTGTGTATGGCTGGTGCTCGCCAAATCTCGCCTGCCGTCACCGGCACAGAGCGGCCAGAAGCTGTCGTTCCTAGATGTTCGCTAGCGGCCCAGAGTGTGTAAAAACGCTTCGCCAAAATTGAAGTGTGCGCGTCTACGTTAAATCTGAAATTTATCGGCACGTCAGCAGATGTGGATTTCGCGTAGGAGCGTGATTTTCAGTCCGGTTTTGAGTACCTGTCGCGCTCAAAAACGTTTTTACACAGCCTCGGCCAGGAGCGGACTTTTGTTTTTTCTGACGGCCGCAAAGGCTCGCATCACAGATTCGCCCACTGCGGGCAGGCGTCATCCCATTCAAGATTGCTGCGCCAATATCCTCACTCGATGACACTCAGACGGCCCAAGTGGTTGACTGCTTTGGGTCGACCTTAGCCAGTCATGGATACGATGTGCACTGGTCAAGTCCGATGCAAACGCCTGGTCAAGTCGAATGCAAATGGGTGGTCAAGTCCATGCAATTACGCAGTATTCTTCGTCGGGTAGCCCAACTGACGAATAGTTGCTCCGGCGTGCATTTTATTCAGGATGATTGGCAGGTCGCCAGCGGCTTAATCTTGATAACGCTGATCGTGTCGGGATCTGTCTTCGTACAGTGTTTGAACTGAGTCAGTTTCTTGCTGGATGGACGCCGGAGGTGACTTGGCTGGTCCTGAGACTCAAATACTACCGGACAGACTTGCGATTCAGGTCTATTCGTCCCGTTTCGGATATGCGGTGCTGTTGGGGCCAGGAGTTTCACGGAATGCACGCTTCTTTAATTCCGGTCAAAATGTGCAGTTGAAGAACTTGGTCAATTTCGGAAAATTGGCCGGCTATCTGAGCTCCATTTTATTTAGGATTACTTGTCCACTCATTGAGCGTTACAAAGTCGGCCCAGTCAGCCATCAGCACACGGCGCTTTTCTAGCAAGTCACTGCGCCGTTGGCGACAACGTGCGCCAAGGCCATCTCGCAGACTTCGCGTGCATGGGGCGTACATTCAGCAGTCCAATCCCTAAATGTGCTGCGAAATCCGTGAGCAGTAATGACTTTGTCATTGTTATCGCGCCAGCCCTTGCCACCCTCTTCCAGGTCCTTTTGGTCCATGCGACGCAAAGTCATCAACATGGCCATATTGCTAATGGGGCGACCTTTACGAGCCCCTAGAAACAGCAACGAACTACCTTTGATTCGTGGGAGAGTTTCGAGCTGTGCGATGAGCGCATCCAATAGCGGCACGGTATGAATTTTTCCCGATTTCATTCGCACCGCTGGAATCGCCCATAGCTTGGTTTTCAAATCAACCTCACTCCAGTCGGCTTCAAGAACCTCGCTGGTTCGGCAGGCGGTGGGGATAGTCATTTTGAGGGCGCAGGCTGACTGCCCTTCAATGCTATCAAGTGCCGGTATGAAACGAGCCAACTCCGAGTAAGGCAATGCCGGGTGGTTTTGGGTACGTTTAGCCTTGGAGCTCGGTGGTAACAGCTTGTCTAGGTGTCCACGCCAGCGTGCTGGGTTTGTGCCTTATTATAAAGGCCTGTAGGATTTATTGGGTTTCTGGTGGATTATGATTTGGCGGAATATTTCTCCGCCATTACATAGAAAAAGCCCCGTAGCTGAATAAGCTACGGGGCTTTTTCGTTTCTGTGGTTTTTACATCGGTCTGGTTAGTCCGGCTGCGCCATCAAGCTATTACTCACATTGCGCCCCAGCACCAGCACCGTTACAAAACCACAACCTACCAACGCTGTAGCCAAACTCAACAGCACCGCGCTACCCATCTGATCAACAATCTGCCCGCCGAAGAACGAACCCAAGGCAATAATCACCTGGAACAAGGCGACAAACAGCGGCATGCCGCGTTCGACATCCTTGGGGGCTACGACAAACATCCAGATGCTGGCGCAGGCGGGGAAGGCGCCGAAGGCGAAGCCCCAGAGTGCGATCAGCATAACGGCGCCGGTCATGCCGGTGGCGAAGTAGGGGAACAGGGCGGTGCTGGTGCCGATCATCAGTGCCACCAGCAGCAGGGTGTGACGGACGCTGCGGTTGGCGGCGAAGCCGGCAAAGACATTACCCATCACCCCGGCGACGCCATACATCAGTAGCAGTGAGCCAATTGTCGGGCCGTCGAAGCCGGAACTGTTTTTGAAGAAGGGCGCAACATAGGTGTAGGCGGCAAAGTGCGCCAGGCCGATCAGCAAGACAGCGATCAAGCCGACTCGTGCTTGCGGATTGATGAACAAGGCTGGGAGGTCACGGACCTGAATAGCCTTTTCCGGGGTGAGTCGCGGCAGCAGGAACACCTGCGCCAGCAGCACCGGTATGCCGACCAACGCGGTGACCAGAAAGGTCATGCGCCAGCCCATCAGGCCACTCAGCCACGTACCCACGGGCACGCCCAGTACGGTGGCCAAGGTCACCCCCATCATGATGATCGAGGTGGCCTTTGCTACCCCCACGCCCTTGGGGGCCAGGCGCCCACTCAGGGCGATGGCCGTCGCCCAGAACCCGCCGATGCTGATGCCCAGTAGCACGCGGCCGAACAGCAACAGGTTGAAGTCGCTGGCGTAGGCCACCACCGAGTTGGCGATGATCATGATCAGCGTCAGGCCGATCAGCAGGTAGCGACGGTCCATCGCGCCAATGCTCACAGACAGCAACGGCGCGGCGAGGGCGGCCATGATGCCGGGCAGTGTGACCATCAGGCCAGCGTGGCCGGCGCTGATACCGAGGTCGCTGGCGACGTCGTTGAGTACGCCCACTGGCAGAAACTCACTGGTCACTAGGGCGAAGGCACCCACGGCGACCGAGAGAATCGCCAGCCATTGCTGTTTGACACTCTGTTGATTATGTTCGGGAGGGCCGCTAGGGACCGTGCTGGCGCTTGGCATGATGTTGGGTTCCAGAGGGGGATGTCGCCTGAAGCCAGGCGAGGGGAAGGGAAATTGGAGGCGATTATAGGAATCGGTTCTGGCAATCACACAGGCGATCGTTTCGATAATAAACATCAGTGCAATCGATTCGACGCTCTCAGGCAGGCTTGAGGAAAGGTGGACTGGGGAATACGGCAATGTCTTTTTCGCCCCGTGGTTTTGCAGAGGGGGCAAGGACAGTCGCTAGTGGCATCGAGTCGCAGGTTTTGGGTTGGAACATCCATAGATGAGTGACCGCCCCTTTCACCCCCGCGACGTCTTCCATTGAGCGCGCGTTAGTCCGTAACACTTCGCCAAGGCAGGCGCGGCGGATATTTTCAGTTCGGCATCATACAAGTGCACCGCACCCAACTTCATCGTGGCCGTTTGCGAACGAATGTTCGTAGTCGCTATGTGGAAATAGACGATGTCGTAAGCCATGAATGCGTGCTCCAGCATCAACTGCTTAAGCTCGCGGTTGGAATTGCCACCCCACTTCGCACGCACCAGAAATGTAAAACCGATGGCAATGCTGTTCGGTAGATCCGGCGGCGTGTAGTAGCTTGATGTGCCAACGATATCCCCCGAGGCAATATCAATGACAGCGAGCGCCTTCTTCGTGGCGAGTAGAGAGGCGAAGTACGCCTCGAACACCTCGCGTTTATAGCGATCCCTGGCGGGATGGCCGGCCCAGATGTCTGGATCAGCCGCGGCCTGAAACATATCTTCAAAATCACTGCCTGCCAGAGGTTTAAGTCTCAGCGTGCTTCCGCACAGATCGGGTTGGCAGTCGAAGTAGGCGGCGGACATGGGTTTGTTTCCGATTGGCCAAGGGGGAGGAGCCAGTCTAGAGCGGCACTTTGATAAAGAAAGATCCAATGTGACGGGTAATGATGGAGCCATCGCTGTAGGAAAGGAGACGGGGTTATTTTCCGAGTAACAACTCGTTAGCTGCCCTTCCTGAAAGGTAGCTCTTGGCCGACAGCAACTATTCATGACAGACCGCTGTCGGCAGAAGCGGACGTCCCGACTGAAGTTTTGCAGAGTTAAGCTCATGCGTATGTGCCTAATCTACGCTCGCTTCGCCCTCTATCATCGCCTCCCGCCCCTGCAGTCTGACGATGTCCCGGTACGGCGTCCGGATGCTAACTCCCAGTTCGTTCGCGAAGGCCTGTGCGCTCACTGGTTGACAATGAGCGCACAGGCCTTGAAAGAGGATCAGCAGCCGTTCAGATCTAGACATGAAAACTAGGATTGATGTGGGTTTGTCACAGACTGGTCCGCCAGGACTGCTCAATTTATATGCCATAAGCTCCTGCCGCAGTCGACATTAGGACTTCATTACGGAATGCTTTACATCGTATTTCTACAATGTGTCGCTAATGTAATCACTCACATCCCTGTCTAAATTGGTCACACTGAATGCGCGCCTATTTTGTAGACACAATTGAATGGTAGAGGGACGGAGAGCGACGGTCTGACACGACCGTCGTAGTGAATGGTCAGACCTTCGTCTGCTCCGCCATTTCCAGAGCATCATCAACCTCGATTCCCCGGTACCTGGCAGTGCTTTCAAGCTTCGTGTGACCAAGCACCAGTTGAACTGCTCTCAGATTCTTCGTCCTGCGATAGATCAACGAAGCCTTGGTTCTCTTTAGAGTGTGGTTTCTGTAGATGGTCGGATCAAGTCCAGAAGCGGACGCTTGAGATCCGAAAATGCTCGATCAGAAGCGAATACTCACTTGCGGTGTCCCTTAGAAGTTTAGAAGTCTGGCCATTGTTTGTGCGACGGCCCGGCAAGGCTTTAACCTGAATCTGCCGATGGCCCATGGCGCCAGCGAGGCGGTGTTCTTCGAAAAGCTGGAACAGGCCTTGACGGCGGTAAAGGATTTCTCCGCGGATGTGCTGGTATTGTCCCTGGGGTTTGATATCCACGAACTGGACCCGCAAAGCAAAGTGGCGGTGACGCGCGAAGGGTTTGCGCGATTGGGCGAGTGCGTTCGGCAATTGGGTTTACCCTGCGTGATCGTGCAGGAGGGTGGGTATCACCTGGAGACATTGGACAGTAATGCGCAGGCGTTTTTTAGCGGCGCCCAGGCTTGGGTGCAATAAGCTGACGATGCCCTTCGTGGATGCATGATATCTTTGTGCCATCACGTGTCGTGATGTTCACGGAGGATCGTATGAAGAAGCTGTCGTTGGTTGGGTTGCTGGTGGTCTTGATGGTTACCCCGATGTTCGCGGCGGCATGCCCAAAGGGCACGCATCCGGTTGGGGGCACGGGTTCGCATCATAAAGGCGGAACTTGCCAGTAGTGATTGTTCAGTCTTTCGCAGGGTTGCGTCAGTGCTGCACGTCGTCGCTGGCAGTTGCCAGCGACTTGCTCACCAGTTTCAGTACTCGGTTACGCCCCCCTTCTGCCAGTAAATAACTACCGCTGCCTGTTCGCACAATCGACTGCGGTGCCTTCAAGAATGACAAGATCGTCTGTTGCTGCCCGTGTTTATCAATCAGCAGCAACCGGGCGCGATGCGTCGAGTCTTCATTGACCCACAACCCGCGCTCATCACACATCAGGAATGTCGGTTTATTCAGCCCCGTCAGCACCACCGGATCGCTGCCGTCACTGGTCAACTCACGTATCACGCCTTTTTTCTTTTCCGTGTAGAGCATTCGCCCATCGGTACACCGCGTGATGGACTCGCCTTCGTGCAGTTGGTCACGCAGTACGGTGAGTGACTGGTCGCTCCAGCGATAGCGCAATAGCCGGCCATTGTCTTTGCGGTCCTCGATGGCGTAGAGGTCGTCGCCTTCGACCCACAAGCCTTGTACGTTTTCGCCGCGGAACAGGTCAGTGACGACACCGTCCTTGAGGAAACTGACCGGCGCGTTGCCGGTTTCCTGGCTGAACACCCAGCCGCCGTGGGTCGCGAACATGCCATCAGGTTTGGACAGGCTGCCCACCACCACTTCGCGTCGACCGTCGGGATGGATCCGCACGATGCTGCCTTTCGCTTCGTTGAGTTCCTGGCTGATCATCAGCGAGCCATCCGGTAAAGGCATCAGCGAAGCAGCTTTCGGTACATCGTTGTACACGGTTTGAACGCTCCAGCCGGCTGCGGCGCTGACGGGGTAGAAGCTTTGCCAGGCGAAGAAGCCGAGGGTTGCGATACCCATCAACCCGAACAGGTACAACCCCAAGCGCAAAGCGCGATGCATGGATACGGTGCCATTCATTATTATCTTCTTTGTCATTGATCACTCTGCTGGCCAGTGTCGGCGATGTTTTAGCCGTCTCACGGTGCGATTGACTGCCCGTCGTTCTGTAACAGTGCTGCGTAATTTTGCCCGTCGCAATACACCCCCAGAATCGACACCGTTTCAGTATCGGCAGCCACCATGAACGCGATGACGATGGTCTGCCCATAACGAGTGATGCGCAGCCTGGGTAGCAGGTCATCACGGCGGGCGCCGCGTAAGGGAAATATGCAAAGGCTTTCGCAGTAGCTGATGAGGTTGTCGATAAAGCGTGCTGCTACAAGTGGGGATGCGGTATCGCTGATGTAGTCTTCAAGGGCGTCCAGTTGCACCAGTGCTTCGGGCGAAGAGGCTACCGAATAGCTCACGGTTTTTCAGTGCTTTTTCGCTGACGCTTGGCTACCAAATGCTCGCGAACCTGCCCAGTGGACAGCGCCCTGCCCGGGTCCGCCTGAAGGGCGGCGGCGGCTGGAATGACCTCGTCTCGCAGCCAGTCGTCCATCGTACGATCACGCGCCTGCAGAGCTCGCAGGCCGTCGCGCAGCACGTCACTTTCACTGGCGTATTCACCGCAAGCGACTTTGGCTTTGACCCGTGCAGCCATTTTGATTGGCAAGGTAATGTTCATTTGCTGGGTTGAGCGCATTTCGAAGTCCGTAAGCGTCGGGTAGGATTCAATCCCGCTCGACCATTGCCGCGTTGCAAGGAGCAACTGATTGATGCCAAGCGTCGGTGACTCGTCGTCTGCCCAAAAAGGGTGTGGGTTTTGGCAGGATTCCATGAGTGTCTTTCTCCATGTGAAATAAGTCAGGCCTGAAGTATTGACGCTTTTTTGCAGACGCGTGGCTCAACCAGGTAAATAACTCACTGATAAGTATGACTTCATATTTGTAGCAGGGTTATTAACTCACACCGACCCAGCTACGCGTGGCGCACTACCGGCGCCCATACGATAATGCCCCCCAAATCGACCACACTGGCCCATCCCCGTGATCATCAACTTCGACCTCAACGACCTCCAAGCCTTCCGCGCCGTGGTAGACAAGGGCAGTTTTCGCGGTGCCGCCGAGGCCATCCGTATCTCGCAACCGGCGCTGAGCCGGCGTATCGAAAAGCTCGAGTCCGCCCTTGACGTCAAGCTGTTCGAACGCACCACGCGGCGCGTCAGCCTGACCATGGTCGGGCGCGCGTTCCTGCCACAGGTCGAGCGCTTACTCGACGACCTCGACATTGCCTTGATGGGCATCAGTAACGTCGCGTCAACGCGCATGGGCAATGTCACCATCGCCTGCGTGCCGTCCACTGCGTACTACTTCATGCCCCACGTAATTTCCGAGTTCCACAAGCTGTACCCGAAGATTCGGTTGCGAGTGCTGGATGCGAGTGCTGGCGAGGTGTGCAATGCGGTGGCAAGTGGCGAGGCGGATTTCGGTGTGAGTTTCAGCGGCAGCCTGGCAGATGAGGTGGAGTTCGAACTGTTATTGCAGGAGCGCTATGTGCTGGCCTGTCGCCGTGATCATCCGTTGGCCGAGCGTGAGCGTGTGACCTGGGCCGAGGCCTATGAACATGACTACATCACCGTGGACAAAACCTCGGGCAACCGCTTCCTGCTGGACCAGGCTCTGCGTGGCCTGCGGGTGAAGAAACCGAGTATCTGCGAAACCCACCACGTGACTACGATGATTGGGCTGGTTGAAGCTGGGTTGGGCGTAGCAATGGTGCCGTCGATTGCGATGCCGGCGGGCACGCACCCGATTCTGGTGAGTGTGCCGCTGGTCGAACCGCAGGTGATGCGCAATGTGGGCTTGATCAAGCGCCGCGGGCGGACGTTGCCGCCTGCGGCGCTGGAGTTGGAGCGGTTAGTGCGGGAGATGCCGTTTCGGTCAGTGTGACACCGAGTCCAAACCGGTGGATTGCACCACCGGTTGCGCCTCAGGCGAGGCCAGGTAGTGCAACAATGCCTTGGCCTGCGTCGGGTGTTCGGCGTTGACCGGGATGCCCGCCGCAAAGCGTGTCACCGATTGCACGTCTTCCGGGATCTTGCCGACGTAAGTCACGCCAGGCACTGGCAACAATTCCGCTACCTGTTGCAAGCCTACCTCGTAGTCACCCTTGGCGACCTGTTCGGCAACCGGGACGCGTTCGATCATCGTGCCCTTGGCGGGCATGCCGAGCTTCTTGAACAGCTCTTTCTCTACATACACGCCGCTGGCGCTGTCCGAATACGCCACCGACTTGGCCTGACTCAGCACTGCCTTCAACTCGGCATCGGTGCCGATCGCAGGTTTGGCTGCGCCTTCCTTGACCACCAGACCGATGCGCGAGTCCGCCAGTTCCACGCGGGACGCCGGGTCAACCTTACCCTGTTTGATCAAATCATCCAGGGCGTAGCCGACCATGATGACCACGTCGGCTTGTTCGCCGCGGGCGAGGCGGTTGGGAATGGCTTCCGGCGCCTTGCCCATCGATGGGCCGAGGATGGTGTCGAGGGTGTCGCCGCTTTGCTTGGCGTATTGCGGGCCCAGCAGTTTATAGGCGGCGGTGAAGCCCCCGGAGGTCATCACTTTGAGTTGTTCGGCCTGGGCTGTCAGCGCCAGGGCGCCGAGGGCCAGGGCCGTCAGGGTGTTGAGCAGCGGCTTCATAGCGCTACCCCCTGCATCACTTGCCCGCGGGTGTTGGCGCGGCGATACAACGCGAGGGTCGAGCACAGCGCACACAGCGCGGCAAAAATCATCCAGTAGGCTGGCGAGGCCTTGTCTGCGGTGATGTGAATGAACCAAGTGGAGATCGCTGGCGTGAACCCGCCGAAAATCGCTGTCGCCAGGCTGTAGGCCAGAGAGAAGCCCGCCACGCGAACCTCTACCGGCATGATTTCGGTCAGGGCCGGGATCATCGCGCCGTTGTACATGCCGTATAGGAACGAGAACCACAGCAGGGTTTCCAACATGTGGCCGAAGCTCGGCGCGTTGACCACGAACGACAGCGCCGGGTAGGCGGTGATCACGGTCAGGGCGGTCATCAACACCAGCACCGGTTTGCGGCCAAAACGGTCGCTCAGGGTGCCGCCGATCGGCAGCCAGATAAAGTTCGACACGGCCACCAACAAGGTCACCAGCAGCGCGTCGGAGGTGCTCAGTTGCAGCACGGTCTTACCGAAGGTCGGCGCGTACACGGTAATCAGGTAAAACGCGGTGGTGGTCATGGCCACCATCAACATGCCGCCGATCACCACGGTCCAGTTTTTCACCAAAGTAGCGAGCACTTCGCGCATGGTCGGGCGATGCTTGCGGTTGGCGAACTCTTCGGTCTCCTGCAGGTTACGACGCAGCACGAAGATGAACGGGATGATCACGCAACCGATGGCGAACGGAATACGCCAACCCCAATCGGCAACCACAGCCGGTTGCATCCATACGTTCAGGCCATAACCCAACGCGGCAGCAACCACGATGGAGATCTGTTGGCTGCCCGACTGCCAACTGGTGTAGAAGCCTTTGCGGCCCGGGGTGGCCATTTCGGAAAGATAAACCGATACGCCGCCCAGTTCCGCACCGGCCGAGAAACCCTGCAGCAAGCGGCCCAGCAGTACGAGCAGTGGTGCCCATAGACCGATGGTTTGATAACCCGGCACCAGCACGATCAACAACGTGCCGCTGGCCATGATCGACAGGGTCACGATTAACCCTTTGCGGCGACCGACGTCATCGATATAGGCACCCAAAATGATCGCGCCGAGTGGTCGCATCAGAAAGCCCGCACCGAAGACGGCGAAGGTCATCATTAATGACGCAAACTCATTAGCGGCGGGGAAGAACGCGGCAGCGATGTAGGTGGCGTAGAAGCCAAACAGAAAGAAATCGAACTGTTCAAGAAAGTTGCCCGAAGTCACGCGGAATACCGCACCAACTTTTGAGCGGGCAGAGTCGGGCCGGGAAGGGCTAGTCATGGTTTTGTGTCTCCAGCGTTCTTTTTAAAGTGCTTGTTTCGCTTAAGACTGTGGATAGTGGCTGACACATTTAGAAATGATAAGTGAGTAATTTGGATGTATTGATGCGTATGCGCTATCAATCAGCAAGCCCGGCTAAAGTGCCCACCCTGTTCTATGCTTGCAGGTGTGACCAATTCTTAAGGATGGGAGGTGGCAATGGTTAACGAGCACAAGCACCGGGATGAGCCGGAGCATGATCAACCCCGGCGGCGGCCTGAAGAGGAGAAGCCACAGACCTGGAAGCACCCTGACGACGGCACGGAGCTTTCCGAGCGGGACCAGGAGCGGCCACTCAAGCCCTGAACATCAAGGCTTGCTTGGTTCAAATGTGGGCGGGGCTTGCTCGCGAAAGCGGAGTGTCAGTAACAGAAATGCTCACTGATACGCCGCCTTCGCGAGCAAGCCCCCTCCCACATCAGTTCTGTGTTCAGCCCACGATCGGCGTACACAGTTCCACCAGTGTTCCGTCCGGGCAACGCACATAAGACACCACTTGCCCCCAAGGCTTGGTACTCGGAGGCGCCAGCTCTTTCGCCCCCAGTGCAAGTGCTTTGGCGTGGGCGACCCACACATCCTCGGTGACAAATCCCACTTCCATGCCCAGCGGTTGCCGGGAGGTGTGCGCCTTTACGTGTCCACCGTCGAAATTCAGTTCGCTCAATTGATGTGCGGCAAACGAGAGGGTGGTGTCGCCGGTCTCCAACTCACCATAGGTGCCTGACTCATGCAGGAAACGGCGACTGAAACCGAAGGCTTTTTCGAAGAATGTCAGGGATGCAGCGACGTCCGGCACATAGATGATGGTGTAGGCGAATCTCATGATTAAGCGTTCCTTGCTGAAGAGTGGATTAATGCGGTTCAGGAAAGCAGCACGGCAATCGGAAAGCCCCGCGCCAGAACCAGATAGGCTAACGCCGCTGCGAGGCACAAGCCGACAAACACCCGCAGCAACGTGCGAGCGGTGGGGTTGGCGATGAACCTGATAACCCAGAGACAGAACCCGGCCACCACAATGGCCAAGGCGAGAATGACCAGCACAATAATGTTCCTGTGGCCCTGCAAAGCTGATTTATAGTCGCAAAGGCCCGCGTTGAACAGTGCGCGCATAGACGCAGGCCCCCGGGTGTTTCTACACTGCCTGTTGTCTAGGGGAGCGGGGCGAGCGCCGATGAATCGAAATGAATTACGCAAGGCCGACATCAACCTCATGGTCGTCTTTGAAACATTGATGCTTGAACGCAATGTGACACGGGTGGCGGAGAAGCTGTTTCTCGGCCAGCCGACCATCAGTTCGGCGCTCAATCGCCTGCGTACGCTGTTCAATGACCCGCTGTTCATTCGCGTCGGCCATCGCATGGAGCCGACCGCGCGGGCCGAGGAAATCATCAAACACCTGTCGCCGGCCCTCGACTCCTTATCGTCGGCCCTGAGCCTGACCCACGATTTTGATCCATCTATCAGCACCATGACCTTTCGTATCGGCTTGTCCGATGACGTCGAGTTCGGCCTGCTTCCGCCCCTGCTGCGCGCATTGCGCCAGGAAGCGCCGTTGGTGGTGTTTGTGGTGCAACATGTGGATTACTGGCGTATCCCCGACTTGCTGGCGTCCGGCGATATCACCGTCGGCATCACCCAAACCCGCGGCTTGCCGGCGAATGCCAAGCGTAAACTGCTGCGGCATATCCGGCCCTGCCTGTTGCGCGCCGATGTCTCGGACAAACCGCTGACTCTCGACGAATATTGCGCACGCCCTCATGTGCTGGTGTCCCACACCGCCAACGTGTCCGGGTTTGCCGATGAATGGCTGGCGGAGATTGGCCGCAAGCGTCACGTGGTGCTGTCGGTGCCGCAATACAGTGCGCTACCGGCGTTGCTTGCTGGCACCGACATGATCGCCAGCCTGCCGGACTACACGGCCCAGGCCATGGCCGCTGGCGGCAACCTGTTCTGCGAGCCGTTTCCGTTCGAAACTCCGACCCTGGACTTGTCCATGGTCTGGCTTAGCCACGTCGACACCGACCCGGCGGAACGCTGGATGCGCTCGCGGTTGGAGGCGTTCATGAGTGAGCGCGACATGTTGCCTGTGCTGGTGGCAAAATCTTGAGATAAGCCCTTCAAGGAGCAACCTTCGATGAGCCCGTTCCCTTCCTTGCTGCGCAGTCGCGGCAGTCATGACAGCGGTAAGGTTGGCATGGTCGAGCTGTTTTTCGACCTGGTGTTCGTGTTTGCCGTGACGCAGTTGTCGCATTCGCTGCTGGCCCATCTGACCCTTGGCGGCGCGGTGCAGGTGGCGCTGATGATGGTCGCGGTATGGTGGGTGTGGATCTTCACGTCGTGGATCACCAACTGGCTCGACCCGGACAAGATCCCGATTCGTATTGGCCTGTTCGGCTTGATGGTCGCTGGCTTGTTGTTGTCTTCGTCGATCCCCAAGGCCTTTACCGACCGAGGTGTGCTATTCGCTGGCTCCTACGTATTCATGCAAGTAGGGCGCACGCTGTTTGCGTTGTGGGCAGTGCGTGGCGAGTCGCTGAACATGAGCCGAAATTTCCAGCGAATCCTGGCATGGATGGTCTTTTCGGGCGTGTTCTGGATCACCGGCAGCCTGCTCGAAGGCGAGCAACGCCTGGCGTTCTGGGCGCTGGCACTGTTGATCGAACTGATATCGCCCTCGGTGTATTTCTGGGTGCCAAGTCTCGGGCGTTCGACGCTTGCGGACTGGAACGTGGAAGGCAACCACATGGCCGAACGCTGCGGCCTGTTTGTGATTATCGCCCTCGGGGAATCATTGCTGGTGACCGGCGCCACCTTCGCTGAATTACCCTGGAGCCTGGAAGGCCTGATCGCCTTCCTGGTCGCAGTGGTCGGCAGCATTGCCCTCTGGTGGATCTATTTCGACAGCGGCGCCGAGCGCGCGCATCACCGCATTGCCAGTTCCGCCGACCCGGGCCGCCAGGCGCGGATTGCCTACACCTATCTGCACGTGCTGATCGTCGCCGGGATTATTGTCAGTGCGGTGGCCGACGAGTTGGTGCTGATGCATCCGGGGCATGCCAGCCAGGCGGGTGTAGTCGCAATCATCGCCGGTCCATGGTTGTTCCTGTTGGGTAGCGCGTTGTTCAAATGGGTAATGAGTGATCGGCCGTGGCCACCGCTCTCGCACTTGGGTGGGCTGCTGATGTTGCTGGTGGTATTGCCGCTGGGCCTACTGCACGTGTTTTCCGCGCTGGTGCTGGGTGCGCTGACCTCGGCGGTGTTGCTGATCGTGGCGTTCTGGGAAAATCGTGCTTTGCGCAGCCTGACCGAAACTTCACACTGAAAGCGCTCTGATTCAGTTCGGCTGCGTGTTATACGTGGGCTCTTTTCCTACAATTATTCGGAGCTTTTCATGCCGCACCTGCACCTGGAGTACACCGCCAATCTCACCGGCCTGGCCGTCGAGAAAACCCTGTTGCGGCTTAACAATGTGCTGATGGCGTCCGGGCAGTTCGGTTCCGAGTTTGATATCAAAAGCCGGGCAGTGAAGGTTGAGAGTTTCCAGGTCGGCACCTCGGTCAGCCCGCGTGGCTTTATCGCGGTGACGCTGTCGCTGCTTAGCGGACGTTCACCACAGGTCAAGCAGCAGTTGTCGGAAAGCCTGTTGGCGGCGTTGCAGGACATGGGCGATTGGCCTGCGGATGTGCAGGTTCAACTCAGTGTCCTGCTGGTGGACATGGATCGCGATTCCTACAGCAAAGTCGCCATCGGCTGAGGGTTACAACAACCCTTGCTCCGCACACACCTTCACCACCTGCTCACGAAACCAGGTATTGGCGTTGTCCTGGCCACTTGTTTCGTTCCACTGCATGTCCAGGGTAAACCCCGGTAAACCGTTGGGCGCCTCGCAATGGCCAAACACCGTAGCCGGCGCCAGCAGTTTTTGCACGCGGCGGGGCAAGGTGACGACAAAGTCGGTGCCGGTGATCATCTTCAAGGCCGCGCTGTAGCTGTTCGCACGGGCGATCACCTGGCGCTTGTGGGCCTGGCGTGCCAGCCAGCCGTCGATCATGTTGGTGTCGGATGTCCAGGGCGTGGGGAACACATGGCGCCGTTCGACGAAGGATTGCAGGCTGAACGCCGGTTCGCGCGGGGCCGAGCGTTTATCGAACACGCACACCAAGTCGTCCTCCAGCAGCATTTGGGTCTTGAAGTCTTTATGGGCGCGGTGAAAATGTGGGCCAAAGCAAATCACCAGATCAAGCCGGCCTTCACGCAGGTCGGCGGCGGGAATCTCGGTTTCTAACTTTTGCACATTGACGATCACGGGCAGGTCGGCGTGGTCGAAGTGCTTCAGCAAACGCGGCAGTATCAACTGTTCGAAGTATTCAGGGGCGCAGATATTGAATGTCACGGCTTTCTGTGTCGGGTCGAAGGCCTGGCCGCCAGCGTGGCACAGGTTGATGCTTTCCAGGATCTTCTGCACATGCCCATACATGGTGGTGGCTTTGTACGTAGGCCGCATGCCCGCCCGCGTGTTGATAAACAGCTCGTCCTCAAAACTGGTGCGCAGTTTCTTCAGGCTGTAACTCACGGTGGACTGGCTGACGAACAGCGTTTCAGACACCTCGGTAACGCTGCTCTGGTCGTAGACGGCGATAAACACCATCAGGTCCTGCATATCCAGTTTTCTGAGCAAATTACTGTTTAGCATCCATTCCGTCCGGTAAGCCTTGGCACTGTGACAGCGCGCGACAAGGGCAAAAGCTTAACGGAACGTTTGTGCCAATAGAACGCTATGTAGGGTATTTCTATGTTTGGTGTGGGACAAAAAATGTTGGCAACACGACGTTAGCGGATATGGCGTGCGTAATGCGTTGGATTGAACCGGGTGACGATCAGCAACATCACCACGACCACCGCCGTCAGCGACCACCAGGCCCATTCGAAGCTGCCCAACTGGTCTCGGATCATCCCGGCAATAAGTGGCGACAGGCCAGCAATCAGGTAACCGATGCCTTGCACAAACGCGGTCAGGCCACCGGCGCGGCGCGGGTTGTCCAGATGGTCGAGGGACAGGATCAGGCTCATCGGAAACAGGCCGCCGATGCCCAGGCCCAACAGGCATGACCACACTAGGCTCAGGTGCTGCGGGCTGAGAATGAGGCCACAGAAGCCCAGGATTATCAGCACCAGCAGCACCGCGACGACGCCGCGTTTATCTTTTCGGCGGTTGGCGATGGCCGGGGTGACCAGGCCGGACACCACTTCCATGGCGGTCAAGAACCCCAACAGTAAACCGGCGTTCTGTTCGCTTAAGCCTTGCTCCACGTAATACGGCGCCAGCCACGCCAGCACACAGGTGTAGGACGCGGTGCCGAGGCCGAAAAAGATCGCCAGCAACCACGCTCGGCGGTTACAAAAAAATGATTCCTGCGCGCCGGAACCGGCTTGGTGCAATGGCGGGATCGCCGCGCGCTGGGCGTACCAGAATACCAACGCCAATAACGCCAGTGCCGCCCAGATCGCCAAACCGACGCGCCAACTGCCGGTCTGCACCTGCACAAATGGTGCGAACGACGCCGCGAGTGCCGCGCCACCCATGATCGCGGTGACATACAGGCCCATGAACAGCGAAACGTTATCGCCAAAGCGTGTCTTGATCAGCGCTGGCATCAGCGCCTGGATCATCGCGATACCCACGCCGGCAGCGATGGCACTGACGATCAACTCCAGTGCTGAATCCAGAAACAGCCGAGACAGTGTGGCCAGGCCAATCACCACCAACGACAGCACAATGCTGCGGTGCTCGCCAACGCGTTTACCCAGGCCCATGCCAAAAAACATCGCCAAGCCCATCGCCATGACCGGCAGCATGGTCAGCAAGGCGGCGCCGCTGAAGCTCAGCGGTACATCGCCGCGAATCGAAGACAACAGTGGGCCAACGGCGGCCATCGACGGGCGCAGGTTAAGGGCGACCAGAACAACGCTGATCATCAGCCAGAGGGCGGTGGTGGGTGTTGCGCGAACGTTTTCCATGGGCGGGCCTTGAATAGACAAGGGCGAATCAGGCCACGCATGGGGGAGAGGGGCAAATGAGAAAGTCGCAGGTGCTATCTAAAAATTGCAGCTGACTGACACACCGCCGATCAAAAATGTGGGAGCTGGCTTTGTGTCGTTAGTTAGATCGGATCACATGCTTGATCTCCTGAAACGCCGCCAACCCCCACGGCCCCAATTCGCGGCCGATGCTGCTCTGCTTGTAGCCGCCCCACGCCGTTTGCGGGAAGATCACCTGCGGTGCGTTGATCTACACCAGCCCGGCCTGCACGCCATTCACCGCCGATAAACACACCATTCACGACTGCGCTCATGCCGCTACCTCCTGCATCCAGAGCGCCTGGTCGATCTCAATCAGTGTCGGCCCCTGGCGATCGGCGGCGGCGCGTAATGCCCTGCGCAGGTGCGCGATGCCCTGGATGCTTTCGGCCGCGCAGCCCAAGGCCGTGGCCACGCCGATGAAGTCCGGGGTGTAGATGTCCACACCGACCGGCTCGATGGCGCGGTTGAGCATGTATTTCTTGATCTCCTCGTAGCCTTGGTTATTCCATAGCAGCACGATGATTGGCACGCGTGCTTCCACCGCGCTGGCCAGTTCCGGCAGGGTGAATTGCAGGCCGCCGTCGCCGATCAGGCATACCACCGGCTGTGCGTCGCCACGGCCCAGCCATGCACCGATGGCGGCGGGCAGCGCGTAACCCAAAGTGCCGTAGCCGGTAGAAGCGTTGAACCAGCGACGTGGATGGTCGAGGTTGAGGGTCAGGTTGCCGCTGTACACCGGCTGGGTGGAGTCGCCCACCAGCACGGCGCCAGGCAGTTCTTCCAGCACCGTGTTGAGAAACAGGGTTTGCGCGCGGGTGGCGGCGTCCCAGGTGGGTGTCAATTCCGCCCACAGACGCGCGACGCGGTGGTTGCCCCAGCTTGGATCACGTGCGGGCAGTGTCTGGTTGTTCAACTTGGCGAGCAACGCTTCGGCGGCCATTTGTGCATCGGCGACCAGCGCGAGGTGCGGCGGGTAGTTGCGTGCGGTCTGGTCCGGGTCGATGTCGATGCGCAGCAACGCGCCGGGAATCTCGAAGCCGCCAGCGAAGGTCACGTCGTAGTCGGTTTCTGCCAGCTCGGTGCCGATGGCGAGCACCACGTCGGCTTCGGCGACCAAGGCACGGGTGGCCTCCAGCGTCTGGGTCGAGCCGATCAGCAGCGGGTGCGCGGACGGCAGCATGCCCTTGGCGTTGATGGTCAGGGCTACCGGCGCATCCAGTGTTTCGGCCAAACGAGTCAGTTCCGGCGCGGCATCAATGGCGCCGCCACCGGCGAGGATCAGCGGGCGTTTTGCCGCGGCGAGTAACTGGCTCATCTGCTTCACCGCCGACGGCGCCGCGCCGGCTCGTGCCACGCTGACAGGTTCGCTGCCGAGCAGCGCGTCGGCGTTTTCCACCAGCACGTCCAACGGAATCTCGATATGCACCGGGCGCGGTCGCCCGGCCTGGAACAGCGCAAACGCGCGCGCCAGCACGCCAGGCAACTGCGCTGCCGACATCAAGGTATGCGAGAACGCCGCCACGCCTGCGATCATCGCGGCCTGGTTCGGCAGCTCATGCAACTTACCGCGACCGCCGCCCAATTGGCTACGCGACTGCACGCTGGAAATCACCAGCATCGGGATCGAGTCGGCATACGCCTGGCCCATGGCGGTGGTGATGTTGGTCATGCCCGGGCCGGTGATGATGAAGCACACGCCCGGTTTACCGGCGGTGCGCGCGTAACCGTCGGCCATGAAGCCGGCGCCCTGTTCGTGGCGTGGGGTCACGTGGCGGATGCTCGAGCGCGCCAGGCCACGGTATAACTCCACGGTGTGCACGCCGGGAATGCCGAACACCTGGTCCACACCGTAGCTTTCCAAAAGGGTGACCAATACTTCGCCGCAGGTGGCCATACATGTCGCTCTTGTTATGGGGTCGAGGCGCTATTGGAGCGGCTGGCCGGTAGCGGCAACAATCGATAAAAAGTCATACTAGCCATGTCTTCACATCATGGCTCACCCTCGATGAAACGCCTGCCACCGCTGCCTGCGTTGCGTACCTTCTGGGTCACGGCCCAGTGCTGCAACTTCACCCGCGCCGCCGAGCAACTGCACATTACCCAAGGTGCGGTGAGCCGGCAGATTGCCGGGCTGGAAAGCCATTTGGGCTACGCCTTGTTCCAGCGCCAGGCGCGCGGCTTGAGCCTGACCGAAGAAGGTCGCGAGTGGGCGCTGCGCGCGCAGCAGGTGTTTGGCCTGATCGGTGACGCGGTGGAGCAGATCGGCCGCCGCCGCGCGACCCTGCAACTCAAGGCATCCACTTGCGTAATGCGCTGGCTGCTGCCGCGCCTGATGCAGTGGCAAAAGGAACGGCCGGACGTGCCGGTGGAGCTGACGACCACCGTGGCCTACACCGTGGACTTTCGCCGCGAGCAATTCGACGCGGCGGTGATCTATGCGCCTATCGCCGAGCAGTCGGCGCAGGCGCGGCATTTATTCGATGAGCAACTCACGCCGGTTTGCGCGCCGGCGTTGCTTGGCGGTTTGCACGCACCGGCTGACCTGCAGCACCAGGTGCTGCTGCACCCCACGCGGGATGAGCGCGATTGGGCGTTGTGGCTGAATGCGGCGAATACGCGGTTGAGCAACTTGGCCCAGGGGCATCATTTCGAGACGCTGGATTTGGCCATGACGGTGGCGTCTCAGGGTTCCGGGGTGGCGATTGGCGACAGTGCGTTGATAGGCGAGGATGTGAAAGCGGGGCGCTTGGCGACGCCGTTTGAATTAAGGGTGCCGACGGGGATGGGGTATTACTTGGTGTATCCGCCGGGGACGGAGCCTTCGGTTGGATTAGTCGCACTGATGGGGTGGTTGGTAAGCCAGGCACAAGGGGCGTAACACTGAAGATCCAAATCTGGGCGCGGGCTTGTGTGGGAGCCGGGCTTGCCCGCGATGCAGGCACTCAGTGTGTCAGTCACACCGCGCTGATGCTATCGCAGACAAGCCAGCTCCCACAGTTAGATCCGCGTTGGGTCAGTAACCCACGGTGAAACGCTGGCGCGAGTGCTTCGGTGTTTCCACTTCGTCGATCATCGCAATGGCGTAGTCAGCAAAGCTGATCCAACTACGGCCTTCAGCACTCACCAGCAAGTCATCCTGGCCCACTCGGAATTTCCCGGTGCGCTCGGTCTCAACGAACTCCGCCGACGGCGACAGGAAGGTCCAATCCAGTTCCTTTTCCTGACGCAGCGTGTCCAGGAATGTAGCGCCAGCACTGGCTTCGGCCTTGTACTCAGCCGGGAACCCCGGGCTGTCGATCACGCGGCTGCCATCGGGCAGCAACAGCGAACCCGCGCCGCCCACCACCAGCAGGCGTTTCACCGAGGCTTTCTTCACCGGGCCGATTACGGCACTGGCCGGCAGCGTGGCGAAATGCGCCGCACTGATCACTACATCGTTGCCGCTGACAGCCTGTTGCAACGCCTCGGCATCCAGCGCATCGACTGGCTTGATGGTAACCCCTTGGCGCGCCGCCAGCGTGTCGGTATTGCGTGCGATGGCGGTGACGGTATGCCCACGACGCAGCGCTTCTTCCAGCAGTTGGCTACCGGCACGACCGGTGGCACCAATGATTGCGATCTTGCTCATAACGTTCTCCAGTCAGTCAGGGGTTAAAAACCATTCACCACTTCATTTCGCCCTTGGCGACTTTGGCGCTCAGGTCCAGCGAGCTCTCGTCGGCGAGGGTGGGGTAGCGCTTTTTCATGGCCGCGATCAGGCCGGCGGAGTCCTTGGCCTTGGCGGTTTCGACGTCGAAAGCCTTGATGTAGTCAGCGGTAAAGGCCACGGCCTTCAGTGACGGGCTGCCCAGGTAATGCCCTGGAATCACGGTGGCCGGTTTCAGCTGTTGGATACGTTGCAGCGTCGCCAGCCAATCCTTGTGGGACTGTGCAGTCTGGGTGTCGGCCATCCACACGTGAATGTTTTCGGCGACCACCACACCGCCGATCACGGCCTTGATCGAGGGGATCCACACAAAGCTGCGATCCGGCTGCGGGCCGTCCAGGCCGATGACTTCCAGTGGCTGGCCTTCGAGGGTCAGGCTGTGGCCTTCAAGCACTTGCGGCACGATGGTTTTTGCTGGCTTGTCGGCGCCCATTTTCGGGCCCCAGAATTCCAGCTTGCCGGCGACGGTGGCCTTGATATGGTCGACCACCGGTTGCGGTGCCAGCACCTTGGCGTCTGGGAAGGCGGCGGTCAGGGTGTCGAGGCCGAAGTAGTAGTCCGGGTCGCCATGGCTGATGTAGATGGTGGTCAGGTGCTTGCCGCTGGCGCGAATCTTTTGCACCAGTTGCTCGGCCTGGCCTTTGCCGAATTGCGCGTCGACCAGGATCGCGTCTTTTTCGCCGCTCACCAGCACCGAGCTGACCGGGAAGATCGCGGCTTCACCTGGGTTGTACACGTCGAGCTTCAGCGCTGCCGCCGAAGCTTGGGCGGCGAAGGCCAGGGCAGCGGTCGCAAGGGTCAGGCGCTTGAGGGTGGATAGCATCGGGGCGGCTCCAGTGATCGTTAAAGGATGCACAGAGCTTAGTTGCACTAAACGTCACAAAAAATGCCATGCTGGAACATAGTTTGTTTCTAAAAGCGTGCAAATCATGGATCGTCTTCAAGCAATGCGGGTGTTTGTCACGGTAGTTGACCTGGGGAGCCAGTCAGCCGCCGCTGATCAGTTGGACCTGTCGCGGCCGGTGGTTTCACGCTATCTGGCGGAGCTGGAGGATTGGGTGGGCGCGCGCCTGATGCATCGCACCACGCGCAAACTCAGCCTCACCGCCGCAGGTGGCGAAATGCTGCCCCGGTGCCGGCAAATGCTGGAGTTGTGCAACGACATGCAGGCCGCCGTCAGTGAGCCGGACGAAGCGCCGCGCGGGCAGCTGCGGTTAAGTGTCAGCAGCTCATTTGGCCAGGCGCAGTTGGCGGATGCCGTGGCCGAGTACGTCAAGCACTACCCGTTGGTCAGTATCGATATGCAGATGCTCGACCGTACGGTGAACCTGGTCGATGAGCGTATTGACCTGGCTATCCGCACCAGTTTTGAGTTGGACCCTAACGTAATCGCGCGCAAGCTCACGCTCTGTCGCTCGGTGATTTGTGCGTCCCCGGCGTACTTGCTCGAGCATGCGCACCCGCAGCATGTGCACGAGCTGGTAGAGCACAACTGCCTCACGCACTCTTACTTCGGCAAAAGTCTGTGGCACTTCACCGAAAATGGTGAGCCGGTGTCGGTGGCGGTGCAGGGCAATATCAGTGCAAACGAGGCGACGACCCTGTTGCGGGTCACGCTGGCGGGGGCCGGGGTGGCGCGGCTCCCCAGCTATCAGGCGGGAGATTACATCCGCAGCGGCGAATTGATCCGTTTGCTACCCGAGGCCGAACCGCAACAGATGAATGTTTACGCGGTGTATGCCTCGCGCAAACACATGCCGTTGGCACTGCGCAGCCTGCTGGACTTTCTGGTGCTCAGGTTCCCGGAGGAACCGGCCTGGGATATCGGTCTCTGAAGCCGACATAAAGATGTTGAATGGCGTCCAATAATGGCAGCTCGCCCTGACTGACCTATGCTTTAAAGAGCACCGAGTCGTCTTATTCAGAGGTGTGCCATGACGCTAAAAATCAGAAAGTACCTGATGATTTTCATCCTGTGCGTCTTGGCGACCGTGCTGTACGGCACAGCCGCCTACCGGGTTGAACAGACGCGCATGCAGCCGACCTTTGCGGTCAGCTGCCATCAGGACCTGTGCGTTCCGCGCACCGGTAGTTTCAGTGCGCTCAGGTGAGCGCTCCACGTGCCTAATCGGACTTCAGTTGCTCGCGAAACGCCTTAGGTGAAAACCCGACCCGCCGACGAAATAGCCGTGAGAAGTTGGTCGGGTCGGAAAACCCCAGCACCTGCGACATCTCATTGATGGTCATGCTGGTGTAGGTCAGCAGGCGCTTGGCTTCCAGTAACTGGCGGTCATGCATGATCTGCAGCGCAGGCTGCCCGCCCAAGTCCCGACACGTACCGTTCAGGTGTGAGACCGAGATGCCCAGCTTGTGCGCCAGGTCTTCGATCTTCGGGTGTTCGCGGTAGTGCTGTTCGACCAACTGAGTGAAGCGGCGGAAATATTCACGCCCACGCGGGGCTCGCGGGTGGAGACGCTGGATGGCGTGGCGGCTGATCCATACCAGCAACACGCTGACCAGGGCGTGCATCATCATGTCGCGCGCCGGTTGCTCATCGGCGTATTCGTCCTGCAAGCGCGCAAACAGGCTGTTGAGGTAGTCGCTGTCTTTGCCAGCCGGGTAGTTGCCCAACGCTTGTAAACCGTCCACCGTCGAGCCCAGTTGCGCTTGCAAATGGCTGACCAGCGGCGCTGACAGCGTCACGATGAACCCTTCTACATCCTCGGCAAACCGAAAGCCATGCACGCACAAGGGCGGCAGCACCTGCAAGGTCGCCTCGTTGAGCGTGGTGCGCTGGCCTTCAATTTCCAGCTGTGCCTGGCCTTTGTGAACGTACAACAACTGGCACAGATCCGCGTGCCGGTGGGGCTGAATCTCCCACTGGTATTCCCGGCTGCGCCGAGAAATGGTTTCACAGTGCAACAAATCCGGCGTTGGCCATTGCTGGCTTTCCCCGTAAAGCTTGAAGACCGGAATTGCGGTGCTGGCAGTTTTGGTCATGGTTTCAATCCGATACTCAGGAAAGTGGTGCGGTAATCGCCCCGATTGGTAAAAAGCACAGGCTTTGTCTCAGTTTTCACCTTCTTATGAGGGGCGCTCAAGTGAAAAATGATCAGTGACAAGATCAATGACAACTCTTTCACCTGATCCGTTCGGGTGTCGCTTGCGAGCTATAAAAATAATGAAAACGCTGAAAACTCAAGTCGCTATTATTGGTGCCGGCCCTTCCGGCTTGCTGCTCGGCCAACTGCTGCACAACGCGGGTATTGAGACCCTGATTGTAGAGCGCCAGAGCGCCGCTTACGTGCAAGGCCGCATCCGTGCCGGGGTGCTGGAGCAAGGCATGGTCGACCTGTTGCGTGAAGCGGGTGTCAGTCGGCGCATGGATGCCGAAGGCTTGGTGCATGACGGTTTTGAGCTGGCGCTCAATGGCCAACTCAGTCATATCGACCTCAAAGCGCTGACCGGCGGTCAGTCGGTGATGGTCTATGGCCAGACCGAAGTCACCCGCGACCTTATGCAAGCGCGTGAAGCAGCCGGCGCTATCACGCTGTATGACGCGCATAACGTGCAACCCCATGACCTCAAAAGTGATCGACCCTGGCTGACCTTCGAGCATCAGGGCGAGGCCTTTCGCCTGGAGTGCGACTACATAGCCGGTTGCGATGGTTTCCATGGGGTGGCACGCCAGTCGATTCCGGCTGAGTCGTTAAAAGTCTTCGAGCGTGTTTATCCCTTTGGATGGTTGGGCATTCTCGCCGACACACCACCGGTGCATGCCGAACTGGTGTACGCCAAGCACGCGCGTGGTTTTGCCCTGTGTAGCATGCGTTCGCCAACGCGCAGCCGGTATTACTTGCAAGTGCCGGCTGAAGAACCGCTGGATGAATGGTCGGATGCGCGTTTCTGGGCCGAACTGAAAACCCGTCTGCCCAGCCAGTTGGCGGCGCAACTGGTGACCGGCCCGTCGATTGAAAAAAGCATCGCGCCGCTGCGCAGCTTCGTGGTGGAACCGATGCAATACGCACGCCTGTTCCTTCTGGGGGACGCCGCACACATCGTGCCGCCCACCGGGGCAAAAGGTCTGAACCTGGCAGCCAGCGATGTGAACACGCTGTTTCGCATCTTGCTCAAGGTGTATCGCGAGGGGCGCGTGGACTTGCTGGAAAAGTACTCGGCGATCTGCCTGCGCCGAGTGTGGAAGGCCGAACGGTTTTCCTGGTGGATGACCGCGATGCTGCACCCGTTTCCCGATGCGGATGGCTTCAGCCAGCGCATTGCCGAGAGTGAACTGGAATATTTCATCCACTCGGAGGCGGGTCGCAGAACCATTGCAGAAAATTACGTTGGGCTTCCTTACGAACCTATCGAGTAGCCTGCTCTCGTATCGAGCATTCCCGCCCGGCGTTCCTCGCCTGCGGGTTTTGCTTGAAGGTTCTGCCGTGATCGACCTGAATCAGCCTATCCAACCCGTTCCTGCCGTACGCAGTGTGCTGGCCGCCGAGCGCTGGCGCTGATATTCCGGCAGGTGCTGATAGTCCGTGCGGCGGTGTCGCTGTTGGGGCTGGCCGCAGTAACAGCGATGCCTGATCGAGTGCTGCATGGGCGTGAAGACAACGCTAAATAACTGACACAATGATGATCAGGCTGAGGGAGCAGGCACGCCAATTCCCACGGTGAAGCGCATTTCACTTCTGGTCAGGGGCTGTAGTCCCCGACCGCCACGATGAAATGCCCAGCCTTGTGCAAGTACGCGTGTTTGTTCTCGACCTTTTCGGTCACCGGATTCTTCCAGCGATATTTGTACTCACCTTGATCCTGATTGGCCATCAGCTTGAGAATAGGCTCGCCTACGGGCTTGCCGTCGGGGTCCTTGACCTTGCGGAAGTCGGTGTTGACCAGCCGAGGCGTGGTGCCATGGGCTACATAGCGTCCGGTATTGAGGTCCACCACAAACACATACAGGTCATCCTGTACAAACCCGCCCCGCAATGTATTGATCGCTTTGAGTGTACCTGCCTCATCCTTGAGCAACGCCTCGACCGCTTTGTCGCGTAAACCTCGAGCATGCTCCGGCGTGGCTCGCGGCAGGTAGTAACCCACTGCCAGAATGCGTTCGCCGACCCGTTGATAGAACACATGCTTGTGCTCAACCTTGCCGTCGTTCCAATTCTGCCAACGGTAATCGGCCTGTTGAATCCCCTGGCCTTCGGGCACCTTGAGCGCGGCCTTGAATGATTTACGTAGATCAGGCCCAAGCAACTCGGACACATCGCGACCGATCAAGATGGAGGAGGGGCCGCCACTGGCCAGTAGCGTGCCCTTGGTATCAACCACAAACACATAGCGGTCCTGGTCGATAAATTCACCCTGGCGACTGAACCCGGCGAATGCCTTGTCACCGTTGCTGTGGTAGTAGGCCAGAGCCTTTTCCAGCAGGGCCTTGGCGGCCTGGGCGTCCTCATCCGGAGTGGCCGCGTGCACCTGGCTGAAACACAACAGCAGCAGCCACGTGAGTCGGAGCAGTCCTTTCATTACCCGTCCCTCATTGTTATTGATATGACCACAGCGTAGACGGCTTCGGCTCAGGGCGCCGCCAGCCATTGATTGACGATTGCGTCGTACACCCCAGTGGCGACGCTCAAATGCAACCATTGGTCGACATAGCTTTTCCAGGCGACATCATCGCGAGGCAGCAGGAAGGCTTTTTCGCTGTATTGCATCGGCCGCTCAGGGTTGACGGCGCACAGCCCAGGCTTGAGTTTTTGCTGGAAGCGCGCCTCGCTGGCGTCAGTAATCATCACGTCGGCCTTGCCTGCCAGCAGTTCGTCGAAGATCGTCACGTTGTCGTGCAGGCGGATCTGCGTCTGTCCCAGGTGAGTGCGGGCGAACACTTCGTTGGTGCCGCCCGCCGGCTCGATCACACGCACCTGCGGTTGGTTGATCTGCTCGACCGTCTGGTAGCGCTGTACATCGGCGCAGCGCACCAGCGGGATCTTGCCGTCGACACCTAAGGTTTGGCTGAAGAAGGCTTTTTTCTGGCGCTCCAACGACACCGAAATGCCCCCCACGGCGATGTCGCACTGTTGGGCGAGGAAGTCCGGCATCAGGGTTTTCCAGGTGGTTGGCACCCAGGTGACTTTTGCGTTCAGGCTCTTGGCCAGCGACTCGGCCATGGCAATGTCGATGCCTTCGTAACGGCCATCGGCGCGCAGTGACGTGTAAGGCTTGTAGTCGCCGGTGGTGCAGACGGTGAGCGTGCCGCGCTGCAGCACTTCATCCAGGCGCGAGGGTGCGGTGTCGGCCAGTGCAGTGGTTGCCATACTCGCCAATACACACAGGGCTAAAGGAGCTTTCATGCAGTCGAATCCTTGGGGGCAAGATCGGGGCGGTCATTATTTCCAGCTGGACGACAAGGTAGCAAGGGTCGCGCAATGTTTAGCCAACCTGCACCCAAACTCCATCAACCCTGAATTTAACCGCCTATCCAGGCGTGTGACGCTGCCGGGCATCGACCTCACTGTGAATTCTGCATGGACGCTTGCACCGACACTCACCCCGCGACACCGCCTGGCGCTTTGGTGCCCAGCTGTCCGACGATTGTCGAGGCACTGCCCTCCGAGCTGGCCTTCTGGGCCCTGTTCCACTGCCGACACGCCCGCCCGCCCGATACGCCTCTCTTACGTTGATCTGCCCCATGGATGACGCACACCTGTGCGCATCTGCCCGGTGGCGCCTGTGCGCCTGCCTGACGCAAACGTATGAGACTCGCCATGAGTGTTTTTGCCTGCCTGCACGAAGCCCAATCTTTCCTTGAACAGAACCCGGACATCGAGATGTTCGAGCTGTTTATCCTCGACAACAACGGCGTGCCACGCGGCAAGTTGCTGCACCGCGATGAGTTGTTGGCGGTTTACGAAAGCGGGCGGCCTTTGCCCAGCACCATTCTCGGCCTGACGATTAAGGGGGATGACGTGGAAAACTCCGGGCTGGTGTGGGAAGTCGGCGATATCGACTGCCGCGCTTACCCAATCAGCGGCAGTTTGCAGCGCATGCCGTGGCGCCTGATCCCGACGGCGGCGGTGCAAGTCAGCATGCACCCCACCGAAGGCCTGCCCGCCACCGTGGCGGACCCTCGGCATTTGCTCGCCAAGGTGATCGACGGGCTGAAAGCCGATGGTTATTACCCGGTGATGGCGGCGGAGCTGGAGTTTTACCTGCTCGACCAGAAGCCCGACAGTAACGGCCGCCCGCAGCCGGCGCGGGACGTGGACGGCAATCGCCCGCGCTCGACCCAAGTCTATGGCTTGCGCGAGTTGGAGCAGATCGAGCCGTTTCTGGCCGACCTCTATAGCGCCTGCAAACTGCAAGGCATCCCGGCGCGCACCGCGATTTCCGAATACGCCCCGGGCCAGGTGGAAATCACCCTGGAACATCGCGCCGACGCGCTGCAAGCGATGGACGAAGCGGTGCGTTACAAGCGCCTGGTCAAGGGCGTGGCGCACAAGCATGGAATGGCGGCGTGTTTCATGGCCAAGCCGTTTGATGACCTGGCGGGCACCGGCATGCACATGCACATCAGCCTGGCGGATGCCGACGGCAATAACCTGTTCGCCAGCGAGGCTGCCGACGGCACACCGCTCTTGCGTCAGGCGGTGGGCGGCATGCTCAGTACCTTGCTCGATTCGTTGCTGCTGTTTTGCCCCAACGCCAACTCCTACCGCCGTTTCCAGACCAACAGCTACGCGCCACTGGCTGCTACGTGGGGGGTGGACAACCGTACCGTGAGCTTGCGCGTACCTGGTGGGCCGGCGAATTCTCGGCACATTGAGCACCGTATTTGCGGCGCCGACGCCAACCCTTACCTGGCCGCTGCCGCGATCCTGGCCGGGATTCATCGAGGCATCCGCGAACAGCGCGATCCTGGTGCTCCGGTGGAAGGCAACGGTTACGCGCAGGCCAAGGCGTTGCTGCCTACCGACTGGCTTACTACCTTGCGCGCACTTGAAGGTTCAAGCTGGGCGCGGGATGCGTTTGGCAGCGAGTTCCTCAGCGTGTACCTGGCGGTGAAACGCGCTGAGTATCGCCAGTTCATGGGTGAGGTCGGTGAGCAGGATTGGCGGTGGTATCTGCATCAGGCGTGAGAGGCAGCGTGTGCAGGCTTGCTCGCGAATGCGGTATGACAGTCAGCTCATGTGTAACCGACCTACTGCATTCACGTGCCCTGCGCGTGCGATTTCAATGCAATCACGGCTTCGACCTTTTTTTCACGTTGCAGTGGTTAAGCTCTGAATCAAGGTCGTTCACTACTGTTCCCTACCCATGAGTCCGTGATGTCGTCACCCACTCCATCCTCTATCGAGACTGAGTTCTCCGAGCGCTGTGACCGTGAGCATGCCAGGGTCTGCGGCGACACGCGCCCACCTGCGCTGCTCAAGCGTCTAGCTGCCTGGCGCGATGAGCGGTTGGTGCGCCATGCCTTGAAAGTCGCCGGTGAACCGGGGCTGATTCTTGACCTGGCCTGTGGCTCCGGCCGGTTCTGGCCGGTGTTGGCCGAGCACATCAATCGGGTGATCCTGGCCTCGGACAACTCTCAGGCCATGCTCGACCATGCGTGCACTCATCACCCGGCGGCGTTGCTCAAGCGCGTCAAGACGTTCCAGGGCTCGGCGTTTTCTATCGGCTTGTCAGCAAACGCAGTGGATTGCATTTTTTGCCTGGAATTGTTTCGCCATGTACCGAGTAGCGAAGGGCGTTTGGCGCTGCTGAGTGAGTTTCATCGGGTCAGCCGCGACACGGTGATTGTCTCGGTGAATGCGCAGACGGCCGTTGAAGGCGAATTCCGCCAGGCGGGTTTCAAAGTCTTGAACCACCAAGAGTTCCTGCCGGGTTCCAAGCTCTGGCGGGTTTACGTTCTGCGTAAGAGAGGCTGACTCCCGCCTGTCGGACTATTCTTCATCTCTGTAGGAGTTTTCATGAAGGTGTGTGCACTACGGATGCTCGCAAGGGTCTTTCGCGATATATACTGCGCGCCATTCTTCAAGGGAGAGCCGTGTGGCCATCGATATTCAGTGGATCTGCGACAACGATAGCCTCGGCCAGCATTGCGCCGAATGGCAGCAGTTGCCATTCGTCGCCCTCGACACCGAATTCATGCGGGTCGACACCTTTTATCCGATTGCCGGGCTGATCCAGATCGGCGATGGCCTGCGTGCTTACCTGATCGACCCCCTGACCATCGACAACTGGCAACCCTTGGCCGCCTTGCTGGAGAACCCAGCGGTGATCAAGGTGGTGCACGCCTGCAGCGAAGACCTGGAAGTGTTGCTGCGCCTGACCGGCAGTCTGCCGGCGCCGTTGTTCGACACTCAATTGGCGGCGGCTTACTTGAACCTCGGTTTCTCCATGGGCTACTCGCGTCTGGTGCAAGCCGTGCTGGATATCGAGCTGCCCAAGGGTGAGACCCGCTCTGACTGGCTGCAGCGGCCATTGTCCGAGACCCAAGTGAGCTACGCTGCCGAAGACGCGGTGCACTTGGCCGAGGTCTACATTCGCCTGCGCCCGCGGCTGTCAGACGACAAGCACGCCTGGGTGCTGGAAGACGGCGCCGAGTTGGTGGCCAACCTGCGTCGCGAAGTCGACCCGTACGAGGTGTACCGCGACGCCAAGCTGGCGTGGAAACTGTCCCGCGCCCAGCTCGCCGTGCTGCGTGAATTGTGCGCCTGGCGCGAGCAGCAAGCCCGTGCCCGTGACCTGCCGCGTAACCGGATCATTCGCGAACACTCCTTGTGGCCCCTGGCCAAATCACAGCCGGATAACCTCGCCGCGCTGGGCAAAATCGAAGACATGCACCCGCGCACCGTGCGTCAGGATGGCCCGTTTCTGCTGGACCTGATCAAACGTGCCGGCAGCGTGCCGATGGACCAATGGCCACCCGCCGTGGCTGAGCCGCTGCCGGTGGACGCCGCCACGCTGATCAAGCAACTGCGCGCCCTGGGCCAGGCCGAAGCCGAACGTCTGGACATGGCGCCGGAACTGATGCTGCGCAAGAAAACCCTTGAAGCCCTGGTTAAAAGTGGCTATCCCGATGGGCCCTATAAATTGCCAGACTCGCTCCGTGGCTGGCGCCGCGAGTTGATGGGCCAAGCGCTGCTCGACAGCCTGGCCACTGCCGGAGAACAGCCTTGAAACGTATTTGCTCCATCTATCGCAGCTTGAAAAAAGACGGGATGTACCTCTACGTGCTGAAAAGCGATGCGTTGGAGCGTGTGCCGGAACCGTTGATGGAAGCCTTCGGCAAGGCGCATCTGGCCTTCGAGATGATACTGACCCCGGAGCGCAAGCTGTCCCGCGAGGACATCACCGTGGTTCTTGAGAACCTCGATAAGCAGGGTTACCACCTGCAAATGCCGCCCGCCGAGGATGAGTACATCGAACACTTGCCCGAAGAGCTGCTGCGACGCAACGACCCAATGTGATCGGTCAGTGCCCTGTGCAGGGCACATTCTTCAACGCAAACGTATAAGTGGGTGGTGGCCGTAAGGATGCGGGCGGCTGTCTGCAGTGTTTTTGAAAGGTTTGAACCATGCGTGTTCTGATTGCTGAACAGGATTACTCGCTCTACGCCCAATTACTCAGTGACGCGGCACCGGACGTCGAGGTGCTGACCAGTGGCGACTCGGCCGAACTGTCGCGCCTGGCCGCCGATTGCCCGGTATGGCTGGGCCAGCCGGACCTGCTGGGCACGTTGTTGCGCCAGGGTCACCAACCGCAATGGCTGCAATCGACCTGGGCCGGTATCACACCGCTGCTGGCCGAGGGCTTGCCCCGTGATTATCGTCTGACCCGTGCGGTCGGCATTTTTGGCCAAGTCATGGCCGAATTTGTGCTCACCTACATGCTCGGTCACGAGCGCGAAGTGCTCGCGCGCCTGGTCAGTCAAGTCGAACGCAAGTGGGATAACCGCATGGGCCAGAGCCTCGCGGGGCGTAAGGCGCTGATCGTCGGAACCGGCGACATCGGCCAGAGTGTTGCCGATTTCCTGCTGCCGTTTGGCGTCAAGTTGTACGGCATCGCAAGCACTGCGCGTGAGCAGGCGCCGTTTATCGAAGTGGCCGGGATGGACCAATTGGGCCGTCTGGTGGGTGAGGTGGATTACGTCATCAACCTGCTGCCCAATACGCCAAACACCCATGACGTATACAACGCGGCGTTGTTCAAGCAATTCAAACCGACCGGGTTGTTTATCAATGTCGGGCGCGGCGTGGCTGTGGTCGATGCCGATTTGGTCGGGGCCTTGAAAGAAGGGCACCTGGCCGGTGCGGTGATCGACGTGTGCCGCCAGGAGCCGCTGCCGCAACGCCATCCGTTCTGGACCGCCTGGGGGCTACTGTTGACCGGGCACAGCTCAGCGCCGACCTCGCCGCTGATGATGGTGGAGTTGTTTGTGCAGAACCTGCGGGCTTATGAAGCCAAGGAAGAGTTGCGCGGGGAAGTGGATTTCGAGCGCGGTTATTAATGGGGGAGCGGGCTTGCCCGCTCCCACAGGGGATATCAGCAAGGCTTACAGGCTGAAGTCGCCTTCGGAAACCAGCTCTTTCAACGGCTTGCGCGGGCTTGGTACTTCACGGCCTTGCAGGTACTCCGGCAACGTCGACTTGTCGCCCAACTTGCCCACGGCCACCGCCGCGTGCAACGCATAACCTTCTGGAATCTTCAGCTCTGTGCGGGTCAGTTCCTGATCGAAGCCCGCCATGCCGTGGGTGTGCCAGCCGCTGAGACTGGCTTGCAGCGCCAGGTGGCCCCAGGCCGAGCCGGTGTCGAAAGTGTGCCACAGCGCCGGGGTTTCTTCGGTGGCACCGGGGGCCGTGAAGTCGGTTTTCGAGGCGATGATCACCAAGGCTGACGCGTGCTGCGCCCAGCCGCGGTTGAATTCATTCAACAAGCCCAGGAAGCGTTCCCAGTTTGGCGTGTCACGGCGCGCGTAGAGAAAACGCCAAGGCTGCGAGTTGTAGGCCGATGGCGCCCAGCGTGCGGCTTCGAAGAAACTCAGCAGGGTGTCCTGCGGGATGCTTTCGCCGGTGAAGGCGCGGGGCGACCAGCGCTCGGTGAACTGGGTGTGAATCGGGTAATCGGCAACGCGTGTCATGGGCAGTTCCTGATCGTCAATTTGGCGCTCAAAGCTACTGCGCGGCCACTAGACTGACAAGTGATGTTACACCGGCAGTCGCAAGCGCTTGGCCCCAACGGCCTTGGGCACTAGACTGACGGCCTTTTCACCTACCGATACTGATGCAGAGCCATGGCCGCCAAAGTCGAACCTTTCTGGATACGCAAAACCCTTGAACACCTCGACCAGGAAGAATGGGAGTCGTTGTGCGACGGCTGCGGCCTGTGCTGCTTGCAGAAGCTTGAGGATGAGGACGACAACAGCGTCTATTACACGCGTATCGCCTGCAAACTGCTCGACCTGAAAACCTGCCAGTGCACCGATTACCCCAACCGCCGCGCGTCGGTGCCCGACTGCATCCAGCTCACCCCAGGCCAGGCCGACCAGTTCAAATGGCTGCCGCCAACCTGCGGTTACCGCCTGGTCAGCGAACGCAAGGATTTGCCGCTGTGGCATCACCTGGTCTGTGGCGACCGTGATGCTGTGCATCACGAACGCATTTCCCAGTCCGGCCGCATGCTCGCCGAAGGCAGCGTGCCCGAAGATGACTGGGAGGATCACCTGATCTTCCGCGCGGGCTGAAATAGGAGTGTGTATGACGGTGGCAACCAAGCTGGCAGCCTCTTTCGTGCTGCTGGCGCTGAGCCTGCCTGCATGGTGCGCGAAGAAAGTCGACCTCGACTATCACGTCAAGCTACTGCCCCAAAGTGATCAGGCCGAGGTGCGTGTGAGCCTGTCCCATGGCTCGGCGGTGCGCAGCCTGAATTTCGACTTGGGCCGTGATGGTGACTACAGCGACTTCAAGGCCGATGGTCAGTGGAAGATCAGCGGTCACCGTGGCCTGTGGCAGCCCAGTGCTGACAAGGCCAGCCTGAGCTATCGCGTACGGCTAACCCACGCACGTAAACCCGGAATGTATGAAGCGCGGATGACGCCAAGTTGGGCAGTGTTTCGCGGTGAGGACCTGGTGCCGGCGGCGCGGCTCGACCAGCAGGACGGCGTCGAACTGGTCTCGCGCCTGATATTCGAATTGCCGGCAGGCTGGAAAAGCATCGAAACCGCCTGGCCACGTATCGGCAAGAATAAATTCCGTATCGACAACGTGTCCCGCCTCTTCGACCGGCCCACCGGCTGGATGCTCGCCGGCACGCTGGGCAGTCGCCGCGTGCGCCTGGGCGAAACCGACGTTACCGTGGCCTCGCCGAAGGGCCAGGCTATGCGGCGTATGGATGTGCTCACCGTGCTGACGTTCGTCTGGCCGCAGGTAGAGGCGGCGTTTCCTCGTCACCCGGCCAAGCTGTTGGTGGTGGGCGCCAGTGACCCGATGCGCCGTGGTGCGTTCTCGGCGCGTGACTCGATCTACCTCAATAGCCGCACTCCGTTGGTCAGCGAAAACGGCAGCAGCCCGTTGATTCGCGAAGTGGTGCAGGCCATTGGCCGCTTCAATGACCATGATACGAGTGACTGGATCGGCGAAGGGCTTGGCGAGTATTACGCCATCGAGTTGCTGCGCCGTGCGGGTGGCATCACCGATGAACGGTATGCGGCAATCCAGGCGCGATTGAGCAGGGAGGGCAAAGAGGTAACCACGCTGCGTGGCGATCACGTCAACGGGGCGACAGTGGCTCGGGCGGTGTTAGTGCTGCAGGAGCTGGATCGCGAAATTCGTGTGAAGACTCACAATAAGCGTTCGTTGGATGACCTCGCGCAGGCGGTCATGCGCACGAACAGCATCACCACTGCGGAGTTTGTGCAGTTGGCCGAAAGTGTGATCGGCGAGTCGTCGGTGGTGTTGGATAGCAAACTGCTGCGCTGATCCCGAGCCATAAGTGGCGCTAAATGTGAGAGGGGGCAAGCCCCTCCCACATTTAGATCTCCGTAGCGCTGGACATCGGAGTTAGCCCGTCGTTTTAGTGGCTTTTTCAGCCGCCACTTCAGCTTTGGTCTTGAGGTTTTTCAGCTCTTCGCCAGCGCGCTCAATCTTCGTGCGCACACTGTTCATTTCTTGGCGGCCCTGCTCCAGCTTGTCTTTGAGCGAGCTATGCCCGGTGACACCCCGTACCAGCGCCACCCCACCAATCGCCACCTGGATCAGCCCGAAGATCCCGCCACGGCGCAGGCCTTTGCCGACCATCATCACGCCGCCGGCCACTGAGCCAATGCGCTCCCAGCCGTGCACGTTTTGCGCAGGCTGGGTTTCAAAGGGGGTGTGTTCGATGATAGGTCGCAGGATTTTGCTGTCGCTCATGATCTGTCTCCAACAAGGGCAAGTGATAAGTAGCTGACTGTTTGCGGGCGCTGGATGTTCCCGAAAAATCAGTATTTGGGGCCCGAACGGGTGTTGTTGCCCTTGGCCATTCGGTCGTAAAGCACCACGTTGACGGTGGCCGCGAGGTTCATGCAGCCGGTGGTCGGGATGTACACCACGTCTTCACACCAGTCGCGAATCTCTTTATCCAGCGAGCCGTCTTCGGGGCCGAAGATATACAGCGCGCGGTCGGGGTGGGTGTATTCGGGCAGCGGGCGGGCGCCCTCGACCAGTTCCACGGCGACCGGGATGCAGCCCAGCGGCAGGATCTTTTTCAGGTCGTCAATACCGATCAGCGGAATGTCGTGATGGACTTTCTTGGTGTCGGTGATGAAATCCCGGGCGCGCTCGTAACGCACGCCGGTGTAAAACACCGAGGCCACGCCGTAGCAGCCGGCGGCACGCATCACCGAACCAACGTTTTCGGGGGATTTGGGGTTATACAGACCGATGCAGCTGTAGCGTTTATTGCCCACGGGGAAGGGTGCCTTGGAGAAAAACGGCGATTATACGAGGATTGGTCGGGCTGCGGTCGGTATCAAGAGGTGTGATGCAATCGAGTGGCAAGGGAGCAAGCTCCCTCGCTACAACAAGCCCCGCAAGCACGGCTTCAGTCGTCCTTCTTCATCAACCCCGCCAACGCCGCAAACGGGTTATGCGTCGCCTTGGCAATTGTCGGGCTGCTGGTGGAGCCTTCGCCGAAGTACTGCTGGTCGGTGTAGCGCGAGTGTTCGTTGTCGTGGCAGTACAGGCACAGCAACTCCCAGTTGGATCCGTCCTGAGGGTTGTCATCATGATTGTGGTTGCGATGGTGTACGGTCAGCTCGCTCAGGCGTTTGCCGGCGAACTCACGGGCGCAACGGCCACACACGTGCGGGTACATTTTCAAGGCTTTGTCGCGGTAGCCCATTTCCCGGTCGCGCTGGGCATCGGCGAGGATGCGGTCCAGCTTGGCGGTGTGGGAGGGCGGGTTGGTCGAGCTCATCATGGCTCCTGGCTATTTGGGGGTTCACGGATAAGGTTGATTCTAGCCGCTTGTGGGATAAATGACTGCTGGCTTTTTCAGCGACGGTACAGCCTGGCGGTGGCAATCATTTGTAGTATCGGCTCACTCCCTTTACAAGGATCTGAAACCTATGCGTTTGCACAGATGGACCGTTGCACTGGTACTTTGCGTCCTGGCGGCTCATGCCCAGGCGTTCTCCACCCCCAAACCTGGCCAAGTGATTGAGGTAGCCCTCGAACAACTGCACCCGACCCAGGCCGTGGTGGGCTTCGATCAGATTTATTACAGCCTGGGGTTGTTCGCCGACAAGCCCGCCAAAGTCTTCGACGAATACTGCCAAACCAACGGCCAAGGCGACGCCGATAAGGTGCCCCAACACGCCGAGCTGCTCCGGCCCGCCAGCTTCACTTGCAAGAGCCCGGTCGGCACTCACCCCGACGCCATGAAAACCGTGGTGGTCGGCCCCGGCGGCCAGTTGTACTTGACCGACGGTCATCACAGTTTCACCACCTTGTGGGAAGTGCCTGGCGGTGGCCCACAGTTGAAAATGTGGGTCAAGGTGACCGACGACTTCAGTAACAGTGCGGACATGGCTACCTTCTGGCACCGCATGGAGGCGGCGCGCAAGGTCTGGCTCAAGGACAATCACGGCCAGACTCGGCCACCGCAGCAACTGCCGGCGCACCTGGGCTTCAAGAGCTTGCAGGACGACACGTTCCGTAGCCTGGTGTATTTCACCCGTAAGGCCGCCTACGGCAAGCCGGACGATGGCGCCATCGCACCTGAGTTTCTGGAGTTTTACTGGGGCAACTGGCTGCGCACGCAGATCGACCTGAGTGCCTTCAACCTGAACAAGAAAAGCGGCTACAAGGACGCTATCGAAGCCGTCGCCCAGCGTATGGTCAGCCTGGCGCCAGGTTCACCGGTTGGCGACAGCGGTTTTACTGCCCATCAACTTGGCGGCATGAGCCATCTGGACCAGGGTGAACTGGAAAAGACCTTCGAGAAAAAAGTGCCGTATGTGATTGAGCGCCGCAAATCCCGAGGCTGATGCGGATAAAAATGTGGGAGCAAGCCCCCTCCCACATCCGATGTGTGGCGTCTGAATAACGTTGATCAGCCCTTGAGCTTCTCGGCAATCCAGATGGTGTGCCGCGTGCCCTTGTTGCCATGGGCAAACACCTGCACTTCTTCGGCCTTGAAACCGGCTTTGCGCAGTTTGTCGCTGAACAGCTTGTCGGCACTGGCGGACCATACGGCGAGTACACCTTTGGGGCGCAAGGCCTTGGCGCAGGCGGCCAAGCCCCCGGCGGAGTAGAGCCAGCTGTTGGCCTTTTGCGTGAGGCCTTCAGGGCCGTTGTCGATGTCGAGCATGATCGCGTCAAAACCCTGGGGCTCGGCCTGCAGTACCTTGGCCACGTCTTCCATGCGGATCACCGTGCGTGGGTCGAGCAGCGGGCGGCCGGACTTTTCTCCCAGCGGGCCACGGTTCCACTCCACGACGCCTGGCACCAATTCAGCGACCACCACTTCGGCAGTCTTGCCCAAGTGCTTGAGCGCCGACGCCAGCGTAAAGCCCATGCCCAACCCGCCGATCAGCACCCGCGAACCCGGGCGCCCGGCGACTTTACGACAGGGGATTTCCGCCAGCGCGTCCTCTGAGCCGTGCATGCGCGTGTTCATTAACTGGCCGCCGTCACCGCCCTGGATCTTGATGACAAAATCCTCGCCATATTCGAACAGGCACAAGGCACCGCCGTTATCGGGGATCGGAGTGGTGTCCAGCAGAACGAAACGTTTCATGGAAATCTCATTGGGAAGGGCATTCTTGCGCGGTTGGGAGTAGCCTTACGATATTCCGGTCAGGCCATGGAGCCATCGATGAAGTGCAGCATTCTAACGGTCATTGTGCTTGGCGCGCTCACATTGGGTGCAGCGCAAGCCCAGGAGTTGCAAACCGTGCCGGTCGCTCCCGCGCCCATCCCCGGTGCGCCGGGGACGCCGACGCCGACGTTGTACCCGCAAGTCACCCCGCCTGTGGCACCCAAGGCCAGCGCCAACGGCTCACCCGCGTTGGTGCCGATCGTGTTACCGACGCCGCCCAAAGACCAGAGCGTGCCTGGCCTGTTGCAAAACGACAGCAAGCCGAAGACGTCAGGCGGTTAAAACTGTTGGGAGAGTAATTGCCCGTCGGCCATGCGCAGGCGTTTGGACAAGGCGATCGCAATCGCACGGATAATCTTGGCCGCAACCCTGGGTGTTTCGTTGAGCATTTTTTCCAGGGAGTCCTTGCCCAGGTTCAACAGCACGCAATCACTTGCCGCGATGCAACTGGCAGAACGTCGTTCGCCATCCAGCACCGCCATTTCGCCAAAGGCCCGGCCGCTGCGCAGGGTGGCGATGGCCAGGCGCTGGCCTTCGTGGTTGGTCTTCTGCACGGCCACCTGGCCGCTGTGGAGGATGCACATGAAAGTGCCGGCATCGCCCTCACGGAAAATCGCTTCGCCCTGGGCAATACTGCTGATATTGAAGTAGCCGGCGGCGACGTGAAAATCTTCCGCCAGCAAGGGGTCGAACAGGCCGCAGTCCATGAGCATGTCGCGGATTTCATTGTTGAGCAGGGTGGGTTGCGGCATTTCTTATCTTGGTCCATCAATCAAGTAGGCGGTCTGTGTGTTCAGACAGGGCCGCCGTACGAAGTTCCTTAAATCAACCCCAGCGCCTTGAACACAAATGCATATTCGAGCGCTACGTCACGTAATCCCTGGTAACGGCCGCTCATCCCGCCGTGGCCGGCGCCCAACTCAGTCTTGAGCAACAGCAGGTTGTCGTCTGTCTTGGTATCACGCAGCTTGGCCACCCACTTGGCGGCTTCCCAGTACTGCACACGGCTGTCGTTGTAACCGGCAATCACCAGTGTGGCGGGGTAGGCCTGGGCGCTGACATTCTCATAGGGCGCGTAGGCCTTGATGCGTTCGTACACGTCAGGCTCTGCGGGGTTGCCCCACTCGTCGTATTCGGTGATGGTCAGCGGTAGCTCCGGGTCGAGCATGGTGTTGAGTACATCGACGAACGGCACTTCGGCAACCGCCGCCTGGAACAAGTCCGGGCGTTGATTGAGCACCGCGCCGATCAACAGGCCGCCAGCACTGCCGCCGCTGATGGCCAGTTGCTTGGAGGTGGTCAGGCCCTCAGCGATCAAGTGCTCGGCGCAGGCGATGAAGTCGCTGAAGGTGTTTTGTTTGTGTTCCTGCTTGCCGTTGCGGTACCAGGCCTCACCCAGTTCGCCGCCGCCGCGTACATGCGCGATGGCAAACGCCACGCCGCGGTCCAATAGGCTCAGGCGTGCATGCGAGAACCATGGGTCGAGGCTTTGGCCGTAGGCGCCGTAGCCATACAGGTACAGAGGCACAGGCTTGCCGAGCTGGTCGCGCTTGACCACTAAACTGATCGGCACTTGAGTACCATCGGCGGACGTTGCCCACAGCCGCTGGCTGACATAATCGTCGGCATTGAACACACCGAGTACCGGGGTTTCCTTGAGCACCCGTTGTGCGCCGCTCGCCAATTCAAGCTGGCGCACCTGCGCCGGACGGTTTAGGGCTTCATAGCGCAGGCGAATCTTGTCGCTGGCAAATTCCAGGCTGTTTTGTACATAAAGGCTGTAGGCGGCGTCGGGCAATTCCACGCGGTAGGCCGGCACGTCTTGAGGGTGCACTTCGATCACAGGTAGGCCGCCGATGCGCAGGCTCAAGGTCATGGCGCTGGCATTCAGGCTGACGCCGTCGAGCATGACGTCGTCGCTGTGCGGGATCAGGTTCTGCCATTGATCTTCGGTCGGCACGCTGCCGGTGTCGGCGGTGACGAACAGCGCGTAGTTGATGCCGTCGCGGTTGCTGCGGATAAACCAGCTCCACTCGCCATCGCGCATGCCGTGGTCGACATCGTATTCGTGGTCCTCGACCCGTGGCGCCAGGCAGACGAAATCGAGGTGCGGCTGGTCGGCGTCCAGCGCCCAGATTTCGCTGGTGGTCTTGCTGCCCAGGGCCAGCAGCAACTGGCGCTCGGAGCTGGAACGGTAGCAATGCAGAAAAAAACGCCCGTCCGGCTCATGGAATACTTCCTGCGCCGCCGTGCCGTCCAGGCGATAGCGATACAGCTTGTGCGGGCGATGGGTGTCGTCCAGTTCGCCGAAAAACAGGGTCAGGCTGTCATTGGCCCAGGTCATACTGCCGTCGCAGTCTTCGAACTCCAGTTCGCTGACTTTGCCGTTGCCCAATTCCTTCACGTACAGGGTGTAAATCTCTTCACCGCTGGTATCCAGGCTGTAGGCCAAGCGCTGGTGGTCGGGGCTGATGCTGAACGCGCCCAGGGAGAAAAAACCACCGTTGGCGAGCGCGTTGGGGTCGAGCAGCAGTTCTTCACTGCTTTCGTCCACCTGGTTGCTGTCGTCCGCTGGGCGGCGGCAGCGGTAGTGGCGGGCGTATTCGTCACCGGCGGTGGTGCGCGTGTAATACAGGTACGGCCCCCACGGCGAGGGCAGGGACAAGTCGGTTTCGAGGATGCGGCCCTTGATCTCTTCGAACAGGGTTTCACGCAACGCCTGCTGGTCGGCGAGCTGGGCGTCCTGCCAGGCATTTTCGGCGTTGAGGTAATCGAGGACTTCAGCCGTGTCACGCGCTTGCAGCCAGGCGTACGGGTCCTGGCCTTCGGCCTTGCGGGCAATTGGGGCGGCAGTGATGTGGGTCGATGACGGCATGGATCACTCTCTGTCTGGCGGATGGTGGCAGGCATTGCAGCCGCGACACGCAAAAGCCGTTATCATAGCCGCCTGTTTGCCTACCTTGCCATGGACACCATGACCGAGAACGACTATCTGACCGCTTGGGGCCTTTACGCCTTCGCCGCTTTGGGCTGCCTGTTGGTGTGGTGGCGCATGACCCGCTGGATCTGGCGCTGGCTGCGCGAGCCGTTGCAACTGCTGATGGCGGTGCTGCTGTTAAGCCCGACCATCGTTGACCCGGTCAAGACACAGTTCGCACCGGCCGTGGCCATCACGGCCCTGGACCTGGTGTTGCATGTCGGCAATAACGCCTGGCGGGCCATCTCCGATCTGTTCATGTACACGATGATCGCGTTTGCCGTGTATATCGTATTTGCGTTGATCCGCTGGCCTATCGAACGCGCCGCCAACGCCCGCCGTGAGCGCAAGGCCGCTACCGATGCCGCGTTGGCTGCCGAGCCTGTGGACGAAGACGACGAGCCGTTCCGTCGCCCGGCGCCCGTGAGCGGTACGCGGGTCGAACCGCGTCTTTAACGTTGTCCGCCCTGCAGCGAGAGCCCTGGCATGTGTGAATTATTGGGCATGAGTGCCAACGTCCCCACCGATATCGTGTTCAGCTTTACCGGGCTGATGCAGCGTGGCGGGCGTACTGGCCCCCACCGCGATGGTTGGGGTATCGCCTTTTACGAGGGCCGTGGCCTGCGACTTTTCCAGGACCCGGCCGCTAGCTGTGAGTCGGAAGTTGCGCTGCTGGTGCAGCGTTACCCCATCAAAAGTGAAGTGGTGATTGGCCATATCCGCCAAGCCAACGTCGGCAAGGTGAGCCTGGCCAATACCCACCCCTTCGTGCGTGAGCTGTGGGGCCGCAACTGGTGTTTTGCGCATAACGGCCAATTGGCGGACTTCAACCCGCGCGCCACGTTCTACCGCCCGGTGGGCGATACCGACAGCGAAGCGGCGTTCTGCGACCTGCTCAACCGGGTGCGCGAAGCTTTCCCGGAGCCGGTGGACATCGAACAGGTGCTTCCGGATCTGATCGCTGCCTGTGCTGACTACCGTAGCAAAGGCGTATTCAACTGCCTGCTCAGCGACGGCGACTGGCTGTTTTGCTACTGCACGACCAAACTGGCGCAGATTACCCGGCGCGCACCGTTCGGCCCGGCGCGCTTGAAAGATGTCGACGTGATCGTGGATTTTCAGGCCGAAACCACGCCAAATGACGTGGTCACGGTGATCGCCACCGAGCCGTTGACCGACAATGAAAACTGGACCCGCTACGAACCGGGCCAATGGAGCCTGTGGCGACGCGGTGAATGCGTCAGCCAGGGCATTACCGAGTAAGGATATCGACCATGCTGCTCAGTTATCTGCGGTTGGTGCTGTTTGCCATTGGCTTGTTGGTCGGCGTGCAAGTGCCGGGGTTTATCAATGACTACGCCAAGCGCGTTGAGGCCCACCTGATCGAGGCCCAGACCGGCCTTAGCGGGTTTGAAACCACTGCGCGGCAGTTCTTCAAGGGTGACTTGCAGGCATTGGTGGCGCATTACCGCGCCAGTGATGACCCGGTGTTCCAGAGCGACGCCAACAGCCTGGGCGCTATGCTCGATCGCCAAGTGGCGTTGGACAAGCAATTCCAGGCCATGCAAGGCCCGTGGTACATCCGCGCCCTGCAAGTGGCGGTGGCCGCCGACCCGGCGATTCGCCTGGAAACCTGGAACGGTTACAGCTACCAGATCCTGTTGACGCCGCAGGCCATGGGCTGGGGCTTGGGCGGGGCGATGCTGTTGTCGTTCGGCATAGAATGCCTGTTCCGGTTGATCGACTGGGTGGTGTTGGGCGGCAAGCGCCTGCGCCAGAGTCGGCCGATTGAAGAGCGAGACCTTAAAGGTCTCTAAAAACCAGCTCGGTCAATGTGGGAGCAGGTAAGCCAGCTCCCACAGTTTTAATCCGGTTTGGCCAGTAGCATGTGCTCTTCGCCAACTTCCTCGGCATACCTGGCCACCACCTTCTGGCACAGCCCGACTATCTCCTCCACCAACTCCACGCCCACACGCCACGACACCACCACCTGTAAATTCGGCAGTTTCTGCGCCATCGGCAGCATCACCAATTCCCCGCGTGCCAATTCTTCGCTGACCAGCACCGGTGGCAATGCGCCAATGCCGAAGCCATCGCGCAACAGGCGGGTAATCGCCGACACCGAATTCACGCAGTTCATGCGTGGCGCGGCCACGCCGTTGGCTTGCATCAGGCTCAGCACGTCTTGGTGCGGATGCGAGTTTTTCGAGTAGGTGATGATGCGCTCCTGGGCCAGTTCGGCGAGGGAGGTGTAGTCGCGGTTGTAGAGGGAGTGGCTGGCGACGATCCAGGCCATCGGGTGGCTGGCCAGTTCCAGGCTGCGCACGGTTTCCAAGCGCAGCAGGTCGGTTTGCAGGATTAAATCGAGGAAGCCTTTTTGCAGCTGATCGCTGAGGTTCAATGCGGTATCGGCGACTAACTCGATTTCCACCAGCGGAAAATGGTCCATCAGTTCGGCCACCAATGGGCTGAGCCAGGTGTGAATCACCGTGTCCATCGCGCCGATCCGGATGCGCCCGACCTTGCTGCTGGTGGTTTCCAGGGACTGCTTCAACCCCTGCATGGTCACCATCATCTGCTCGGCGTAGTCGAGCACCTTCAAGCCGTCCGGTGTCAGGCTCACGCCGCGCGAATCGCGCAGAAACAGCTTCACGCCCAACTCGCTTTCGAGCACGGCAATGCGGCTGGAGATCGAGGCCTGGGTGGTGAACAGCTTCTCGGCAGTCAGGCGAAAGCTCTTGAGCTTGGCCACCCAGACGAAGGTTTCGAGGAACTTCAAATTCATGGGATCAACTTTTCTTATGCATGGATCGGTTTTTATTAGTTGGACGCCGCACCGGGCAAACGCCAAAAATCGAGCTATTCCACGATAAGCGTCGTTGGGGTGTGAGGACAAGTTGCCAGTTCTGCGTGAAAAATCCCACACTACAAAAAATACAAAGCCTAGAGGAGCACCCACCGTGAGCCGTCTGCTACTGAATTGCGACATCGGCGAAAGCTTCGGCAACTGGACCATGGGTCTGGACGCCGAGGTCATGCCGTTCATTGATTGCGCCAACGTGGCCTGCGGCTTCCATGCCGGCGACCCGAGCATCATGCGCAAGACCGTCAGCCTGGCGCTCAAGCACGGCGTGCAAGTGGGTGCGCACCCGGCGTACCAGGACCTGCAAGGCTTCGGCCGCCGCTCCATGGCTTACACGCCGCAGGAAATCCAGGACCTGTTGCACTACCAGATCGGCGCCCTCGACGGCATCTGCCGCGCGCAAGGCGCGCGGGTCAGCTACGTCAAACCCCATGGCGCGATGTACAACGACATGATGGCCAATCCCACGCAATTGCGCGCAGTGATCCAGGCCGTAGCCGCCTATGGCGACCTGCCACTGATGCTGCTGGCTACCCGCGACAACAGCGCGGCCCAGGCTTTGGCTGACGAGTACGGGGTAACGCTGTGGTTTGAAGCCTTCGCCGACCGTGCCTACGACCACAAAGGGCACTTGGTCTCGCGCCAACTGCCCGGCGCCGTCCACCATGATTCAGAGACCATCGTGCAGCAGGCGCTGACCATTTCCCGCGGCGAAGCCCTGGCTGCCAGCGACGGCAGCGCCTTGGTCTTGCAGGCCAACACCCTGTGTGTGCATGGCGATAACGCCAGCTCGGTGGCTGCCGTGAAACGTATCCGCGAGGCGTTGAAACCAGCATGAAGCCACGCATTGAAGTGGTGGCGATCGACTGCCTGATGGTGCGTCTGTTTGATGCAATTGCCGAAGCCAACATGCCGTGGATGCTCGCCGCCACTCAACGTCTGCGCGAAGGGTTTGGCGCGGCATTGGTGGATCTGGTGCCGTCCTACACCACGCTGATGGTGCATTACGACCTCACCGCGTTACGCCCGGCCCAGGCGCGGGAGTTGATCGACCTGGCGCTTACCGACCTGCAACCCCAGGCCCAGGGCGGCGGCCAGTGTCACGTGTTGCCGGTGTGGTACGACCTGAGTGTTGGCCCGGAACTGACCTTGCTCAGCCAGCGCAGCGGCCTTGCGGTAGACGATGTGATCCGCCGCCACAGCGCCCACGAATACCAAGTGTTCGCCCTCGGCTTTGCGCCCGGTTTTGCTTTTATGGGGCTGGTGGACGAAAGCCTCGCCACGCCACGCCTGAATACCCCACGCAAACGCGTGGCGGCTGGCAGCGTCGGCATCGCCGAACGGCAAACCGCCGCGTACCCGGTGGTTTCCCCGGGCGGCTGGAACTTGATCGGCCGCACCCCGGCCAAACTGTTCGACCGCGAGCGCGACGGCTACAGCCTGATGCAACCCGGCGACACGGTGCGTTTCGAGGCGGTCGGCCACGCCGAATTCATCAACCTGGGTGGCGATGACACGCCGTTGGAGGCGCACACATGAGCCGCTTGTTGATCGAGGCCAGCACGCCGCTGTGCCTGTTGCAGGACGCTGGCCGCTTTGGCGTGCGCCATCTGGGCGTGACTCAGGGCGGCGCGCTGGACTGGGTGTCGATGTCCTCGGCCAACTGGTTGCTGGGCAATGCGCTGGATGCGCCGGTAGTGGAAATCACCTTGGGCGGGTTCACCGTGCTGGCAGAGGACTATTGCCTGCTGGCGCTGGCCGGTGCGGACCTGGGCGCGTACATCGATGAGCGTGCGATCAGCCCGGGGCGCAGTTTTATCCTGCAAAAGGGCCAGCGCTTGCGCTTCACCCAGCCGTTCAACGGCGCGCGGGCCTACTTGGCGGCGCCAGGCGGGTTTGATGCGCCGGATGTGCTCGGCAGTTGCGCCACGGTGGTTCGTGAAGAATTGGGCGGGGTGGACGGTTTCGGCAAAGCGTTGGCCGAAGGCGGGCGCTTGGCGTATTCCGGCACGGGCGGCGCGATGAAAATGTTGAGTACGCCTGACCTGCCCGCCAAGGCGCCGCTGGAGGTGATTGTCGGCGCGCAGATCGGCCAGTTCAGCGGGCAGAGTGTGTTTGATGCCTTCAATACCGAGTGGGCCCTCGACAGCCGTGCGGATCGCATGGGCATACGTTTGTTGGGTACACCGTTGCAGTATCAGGGGCCGTCGTTGATCTCTGAGGGAATTCCGCTGGGGGCGATCCAGGTGCCGCCGGATGGGCAGCCGATTGTGTTGCTCAATGATCGGCAGACGATTGGTGGCTATCCGCGGTTAGGCGCGTTGACGCCATTGGCGTTGGCGCGGCTGGCGCAGTGTTTGCCGGGGGAGAAGGTCAAGTTGGCGCCAGTGGTGCAGGAGACGGCGCATCGGCAGCACATCGACTTTTTGCAGCGCTTCACCGAAGGCTGAAGAGCGCCGCAATCCCAAATGTGGGAGCGGGCTTGCTCCCACATTTAGATTTCTGCTACTTGGAGAGAAAGCGCATCCCTTCTTCCAAGCCCCGAAGCGTCAGCGGATACATCTGATCCTCCACCAACTCCCGCACAATCCCCGTCGATGCCGTATAACTCCACGTATCCTTTGGGTACGGGTTTATCCAGATCAGCTTCTTGTACTTGGCCATGAAGCGCTGCATCCACACATACCCAGGCTCTTCATTCCAGTGCTCGACGCTGCCGCCGGCCTGGGTGATTTCATAGGGTGCCATCGACGCATCGCCGATAAATATCACTTTGTAATCGGCGCCGTACTTGTGCAGCAGATCCTGGGTGGAGGTGCGCTCCGAGGTCCGGCGCCCGTTATTCTTCCACACCGACTCGTACACGAAGTTATGGAAGTAGAAGTACTCCAGGTGCTTGAACTCGGTCTTGCACGCGGAGAACAGCTCCTCGCAAATCTTCACATGCGCGTCCATCGAACCGCCGATGTCGAACAGCAACAGCAGCTTGATGGTGTTACGTCGCTCCGGGCGCATCTGGATATTCAGCAACCCGGCATCGCGGGCGGTGTGGTCGATGGTGCCGTCGATATCCAGCTCTTCGGCCGCACCCTGGCGCGCGAATTTGCGCAGGCGGCGCAGGGCGATCTTGATGTTGCGCGTGCCCAGTTCCACCTGATCGTCGAGGTTCTTGTACTCGCGCTGGTCCCAGACTTTCACCGCTTTGCCCTGGCGCTTGCCGGCGTCACCCACGCGAATGCCTTCAGGGTTATAGCCACCCGAGCCGAACGGGCTGGTGCCACCGGTGCCGATCCACTTGTTGCCACCGGCATGGCGTTCTTTCTGTTCTTCCAGGCGTTTCTTGAATTCTTCGATCAGCTTGTCCAGGCCGCCAAGGGACTGAATCTGCGCGCGCTCTTCAGCGGTCAGCGAGCGCTCGAATTCCTTGCGCAGCCACTCTTCGGGGATCAGCGCCTGCAGGTGGTCATCGAGCTTTTCCAGGCCGTTGAAATAGGCGCCGAATGCCCGGTCGAACTTGTCGAAATGCCGTTCATCCTTGACCAGAATCGCCCGGGCCAAGTAGTAAAACTCGTCCATGTCGGCGAAGACCACGCGCTGTTTCAGCGCGTTGATCAGGTCGAGCAGCTCGCGCACCGACACCGGCACCTTGGCGGCACGCATTTCGTTGAACAGGTTGAGCAACATTATCGATTACCGCGACGGCTCATGAATGCCAGACGTTCGAGCAACTGTACGTCTTGTTCGTTTTTCACCAGCGCGCCGGCCAGCGGCGGGATGGCCTTGGTCGGGTCGCGTTCGCGCAGCACCGCTTCGCCAATGTTGTCGGCCATCAGCAGCTTGAGCCAGTCGACCAGTTCGGAGGTGGAAGGCTTTTTCTTCAGGCCGGGCACTTTGCGTACGTCGAAGAACACATCCAGCGCTTCGCTGACCAGGTCTTTCTTGATGTCGGGGTAGTGCACATCCACGATTTTTTGCAGGGTGGTGCGGTCGGGGAAGGCAATGTAGTGGAAGAAGCAGCGGCGCAGGAACGCGTCCGGCAGCTCTTTCTCGTTGTTGGAGGTAATGATGATGATCGGGCGTTTCTTGGCCTTGATGGTCTCGTCGATTTCGTAGACGTAGAACTCCATCTTGTCGAGTTCTTGCAGCAGGTCGTTGGGGAATTCGATGTCGGCCTTGTCGATTTCATCGATCAGCAGAATCACCCGCTCCTCGGACTCGAAGGCTTCCCACAGCTTGCCCTTTTTCAGGTAGTTGCGTACGTCGTGCACCTTGTCCACGCCCAGTTGCGAGTCGCGCAGGCGGCTGACCGCGTCGTACTCGTAGAGGCCCTGATGCGCCTTGGTGGTGGACTTGATGTGCCAGGTAATCAACTTGGCGCCGAAGGATTCGGCCAGTTGCTCGGCGAGCATGGTCTTGCCGGTGCCGGGCTCGCCCTTGACCAGCAACGGCCGTTCCAGGGTGATGGCGGCGTTGACGGCCAGTTTCAGGTCATCGGTAGCCACATAGGCCTGGGTGCCTTCGAACTTCATCGGTCATTCCTCGAATTCATCAATGCCCCGACTATACCGCGCGGCCCCGGCGACTGTGAACGCAGACGGGTTATTCAGTCTCTGACTCACCGGTACACTGCCGAACTGTCGGGTCCGCTGTGAGCCTTGTACTATAAAGGCTCCAGCGATTCGGCACTGTGCCACATACCCCAGTATTCAGCACTTAGATGTGCCGTACGTTGCATGCAGGTGCTTGCGACACGTGCCCCGGAGATACCTGTGTCTTATTTAGCTCGTCGTGATGGTCGGTACAGCTACCGCCGCCGCTTTCCCACAGAAGTCGCTGCCTTGATTGGTCGGAACGAGTACCGCAAAGCCTTGGGAACCGCCGATAGGGCGGAAGCGCTGCGCCTATCTCACGCTGTGTCGGTGGAGTTTGACCAGATTTGTGATGCCGCTGTGGCCGCATTAGCTGGGCCAGCAGCGAGCACAGAGCCTGCCGACGTGAAGTCTCAAGCACCGACCGCCGCCGAAGTGTTGGGGAATTTAGACGCTATGGTCCGGGGCTTCACGTTGAATATCACCGAGCGTATGCAGTCGTCCGGCTGGCAGTCTGAACTTGAATGGCGTAGGGCGTCCCTAAGAGCACATGCGAATGGGACAGTGCTACCGGGCTTGGACCTGCACCCTGTAACGGCGCGGGCGCTCCTGCGAGCACTAGACGACACTCTAGATGGCAATCCCCCACGGTTTGATGTACCTACACCGGGCGGGGCTGCTGCTCCTCCCGCTACTGCGACGGCGTGCGATACCGTCACCGAGGCGGTGTTCCAGTCGGTGCTTGATGACTATTACGAAGGCGTAGGACCTAGTCGGGTTACCAAGTTGAAAAGCCTCACGCGCCGTGTACTTGCATGGCCTAGCACTCCAGCGGAGCAGCTTGAACGGGTGATGCAGTACTGTGCTGCGCGGCTGGAGGCGGGCGGTAAAGCCACGTCTGTGCACGGTGATGCTGCTGCATTAATCACTGTGCTGCGCCGCGTACCCGGCTGGCAGGGTATTACCTTGCCGAAAGCTGGTGCTGTCGCAAGGGCCGTTCGGTCTGGTGGTGGGATGAATATAAACCAGCGTGCAAGTATTCCTTTGGAGAGGATGCTCAGTATCCATGCAGAGGTTAAACGGCAGGTTCCTACTCACCATTCAGCGGTAGTCCTATTGGCCCGGTATGGGTTGCGCCCCGGTGAGCTGTTGCAAGAGGGACCGGAAGCGTTGGGATATCGCGTGGATATTCTCGGCAATCGAGAGTTGGTGTTTAAGGCCGCGCTGAGTGGTGGGAAGAACGCGGCGAGCCGTCGGGATATACCAGTGCATGCCGATGATGCAGTGATGTTCCGGGAAGTGCTTGCGGGCCTTGGTATCGCTGCTGATGCTACCGCCGCACAGCGGGATAGACGAATTCGTCAGCGAGTGCGGAATGTCTCGACCGTGTTCAGCCGTTTGCTAGGTGGGGCAGAGGGGCTCTCTCTGTACAGTCAGCGCCATACTTGCGCAGACCTTCTACGCGCTGTGGGCGCTACGGCGGAGGAGGTCGGCGGCGTGCTTGGGCATACCGCTGCGGGATCGAAAGCCACTTCCATATACGGCGGTAGCCAGCCTCTAACCCGACCACGGGAATTGCTGGAAAAGGTGCGAGCGCTGATCCCAAGCTGAGAACCCCTGCAACGCCCCAGCGGCGCACCGCGAAGCCAGAAATTCGGTTGAATACCAAAGCGGCTACAAGCCCCGTTTTAAAAGGCCTGTAGCCGTTTTGTCGTTTAGCTAGTCACTTAATGCACAGTGAAGGCTCGCAACACACTAAGCAATCGACACCAAATGAGGAAGACCAACACAGGAGAGACCAATTGACTGATTTATCAAAGACCCTCGATAGCCTCGGGGTGATGTACCAAGACCCTACCGCACTGCTCAGCGCGATGCAGAAAGATTGGTGGAACGGTTGGACTGCTGGCCGGGAGATTGACCCTAACGCTTACCGTGTGGTGCCTTCCTACAAGTTTGCCGCCGACCTATGGAACCAACACCACAGCAAACCAAACAGCCGCTCACGTGAAAAATTTCTCGCCTTCAAACGCGCTGAACAGGACTTCTACCGGGCTTGTGCAGCAGAGCATGCGGGGAGATATCGCGCCTCTCAATCCTGCGTTGATGCCGCTGTTCTGCTGGTGATTGATGCCGAGGGGAACGTCCTTCCACGTGCCGCCTTGCTTGATGCTGGGGTGCCTGCTGAGGAAGTAGCACGGATTTCCAGCAAGACCGGCGCACGTCGCAAGGTCAAGAAAGCATTGCAGAAGCACGCCCACCATGAGAACGCCCAACGGATGATCCAGTCCGAGGGCAAACGCGAGTACATGCGACTGGCCTCCGATACGCTGTCGGGGAGTCTTGAAGGAATCGCTGTGAACATGAAGACACAAGCCCGACTAGCTCGCCTTGAGCAAAGCGAGGCCGACCACGCCCGCCGTATTGCAGAACTGGAAGCACGTCTAGTGGCAATGGATGCGCGACACGCTGTAGATGATGCCGGAGTCGATCCAAGGGCTGAGGCGATACGCCTGCACACGGAAGGGCTAGGCTATAAGGCAATTGCTGGCCGCATTGGTCGTAGTCAATCTACCGTCCGCAACTGGATCAAAGCAGCGTGAGTGAACTAGGTGTCAGGTTTGGCACCCTTTGGCACCCTTGAAATCCCACCAAACTCTAAAGGTACTTCGTACCTATTTCTCTTAACTTTGGATGGACCCAACATGACAACGATCACCCTCCCAGATGGCAGCAGCATCATAGACGACAGCGAGCTGATGCCGAGGCATCTAGCCCGTCGCATGGCGCACGAAGGCATGCCATCGGATGCCATCGCCTCCGAGCTTGGCCAGTCCCTTGCCGATGTAGAACGGTGGATAGCTGAGGCGCCGTATGAGTCGCCCGAGGCGTACTGGCTGCGCCGCTACCACGAAGGCGACCTAGATGATGAAGACGAGTACCCCGCCGTTTAACCGGCCACTTTCCCCGCTGCATTCGATTGGTCGTCGGATGTAGCCGCCAGAGACGTTTACTCCTTAGCGGGCTCTGGCAACCTATTCCTGATTGAGCCTCCCGGCTCCCCTCGCTGTACTGCCCCATCCCATCCCGACACCCCGTTTCAACGGTTCTCAGGACGTCAGAATCAACGCTAGCGATTGAGCGACCCAACGGGGTCAGTTCCTCAATGGCGCGATTTCTGACGTCCTGAGAACCGTTGTAGCTGTGTGTCCGTCCCCAACGACACGGAGGTAAGAACATGTCCGTAACACCAAACCCGATTAAAGCGGAGGCCACTCGGCAAGCTGCCCAAGACTACGCACGTAAGAATCTAAAGCTCGACTTCGTAGACGCTCCGCACTGGCGTGAGCTAGCTGCTGCCGCTGCCGTTCGCCTGCCCGTTTGGTATCTGCCAGCGACCGCTGGGCGTATCCAACGATATGCAGAAGGCATCGGCCTTTCAATCGTACAGATAGCCGCCGCTACTGGATGCAAATCGTACCGCTCACTGGCAACTACCAACCCCACTTGGCCGCTGTTTGCTGTTGTAGGGCTGCTGTTGGAACTGAAAGAGGAATTGAATCTTGGCTGATGAAATTGTGCTCCCTGATTTATCGAACATCACCCCGCTTGAACGGCTAGAACTTCGGTCACTCGCTTTCCAAGTCGCTGCTTTGTTTCAACGCTACGCCGAGGACTCCACTGGCCCAGTCGAAGCTGAGTTGTTGGTGCACACCACCACTGCCCAAACCTTTGTCGATGCCTTGGCAGACGCTGGCATCTATTACAAACCCTAATAAGGAGAACACGAATGGCTAAATCCAGCCTCAGCTACACCGATCGTCAACGCATTGAGTTCCTCACCAGCCACCTGCGTAGCTCGGGTCGACCATCAACCAAGGCTAAATATGAGGATGAACTGGCACAAATCCTAGAAGGTAAAACCTTGACCCGTGGGGACATGGCGCTGACGGCGTACTACCTCGGCAACAGCGGAACTGATACGGAATCTGCGGAGCTTTCCCAGCAGTTCGCCCAAGCGTACCGAGACTCTGCCCCTCAGTAATTCCACAAAGGAGATTGACCCTTGACTACTTTTAATCCTTCCGCTGCACAACTCGCCACACTGGCGAACATGTCCGATGCTGATCTAATGGCGCCGCTGACGTTCGACGGGGCTGTTCTTGAAACACTGGCACCTACACCGAATCAAACCGAGCGCTCAAGCGGTGTCCCTGATGTTCCGGCCTTGGATTCGCTGCTGATGCAAGCTGATGCAATCGCACAGGCCAGTGCCATTACCGACCTCCCGTCGCGCTCTCTGCGTGTCACCGGCGTTCCTACTGTTGAAGCCGTATCTAACAGCCTGCGCAGCAACGGCGGAAAGCTCAGTGAAGCCCTGCGCCAAGTGGTAGGCGAGCATATCAAGACTGCCGATGACCTCCGGTACGCCCTGCGGGTGTTCGCCTCGCACGGTGTGAACAGCCTGATCGGGAATCGCTATCGTGACCTGATTAGCCGGGAACAAACCGCCGCCAAGATCGCCGGTTCTGAATGGACCGAGAGCGTGTTAACCGCGGTGCAAGGTGAGGTTGCCGCAGTGCACGCTGCTGAATACTTATCCGCCGCAGAGTTTAAGTTCCTGCTTGAGCTTGTAGACACTGACCGTGCCGGTATGGCGCAGAACCTCGCGGGTCTGAGTGTTGACGTCCCGGCCCTTGTGAAAGGCCGTGGGCTGGACTGGCGCGAGCTGGCCGGTGCATGGGCAGATGCCTGTGGTGCGCGTGGCAATGTGACGTTTGAGGCTGGCAAGAACACTGCCGGATGGAGTAGCTACAGCATCACCGTTGAGCCGGGTGCAGGTTGGGTATTAAGTGCGTTCGTGGATCAAGCATGGATTCCGCTTGAGGCGTCTGCGGCTGGTAAAGCACGCGCTCTCGCTGAACGGGAACAAGTGATGCTTGCTCGGACGCAAGCTGCGAAGCCTGCCCCGTACATGGGCACCGTGTTCGCTGACAAACTCCGGGGCGAGCTGTGATCCTTGAACGGCCTGCGCTTCGGCGCGGGCAGCACCCTTCCTCCGACGACCTCATAAAGATGCGTCTCGGGTATCCAGGTTATGAGGCGAGATTACAGAGCATGCGGGCAATGAAGCCAGACCGGTACGCCGCTGTTATGTCCGGTGCTAAGACCTTCCTCGACGACGGCTGGCGCTGCACAGAATGCGATGGGAACGAGCGGCATACCCGGAACCTCACTTGCCGGAGCTGTAACGGCGCCCGCATTCCGAGCGTGTTTAAGACATTGCCAGACGGGCAGACGGTGTATGTCCCGAAGAACGATGCCACTTCGGAGAACTGGCAGCAGCGCCACCAGCGTACGCAGCGTTTGTTAGATCAACGAGCCATCCTGAACCGGTTGGGTGCTGTGGTCGTCGGTCGGTACTGCCTCGCTGGTGGCTGTGTTCTGCGCGCCGGGTCCGTGGTTCTCCACACCGAGCCGCTGATGCTTGCCGTTGACGCTTTGCTATCTGGTGATCCTGACCAGTCCCGCGCAGTGATTGAACCGCTTATCCAGCAACACCGCGAACTTGCGCTATGCGTTCGCACCATCGCTCAAGCCCTTGCAGCATCTAAACCTAATCGAACTTGACGCCTGCCCAATGGGGCGGGCTGCCCATTGGAGACAATAAATGAAAGCACGAATTACTAAGACCGTTCTGATCGGCCTACGCGCCGCGTTTACCCCTGACCTGACCTCGCCATCTGGTCTACGTTGGGCTCGCTGGAACGGCACCACAGGTACGCGCAGCCGTGAAGCTGGCGACGTTGCTGGTAGCTGCACTAACTCCGGCACTTACGTTGTCACACTGGAGGGCAGTAAATACCTAGCTGCTGATGTTCTACTCGCTCTTCACCGCGCCCAGCATCGCACCGCAGTGGTGGATGCATGAGCCGCGCCCGGACAAAGATCGAAGCTCGGAGCCAACAGCCGGTTATCAAACCTTGGCATGAGGAGTTCACGTTATCGAACTCGTCGGCCAGTGGCCTGAGGTACTTGGTGAATGGGAATACTAGTGTGGTGGCTGGATGCCCGAGCGAGCCGACTTGGCCTTATGACAAAAGCATGGCTCAGCATTGCATCTGGCCCAGGAATTACTGCGTGTCGGTAGTCGTCGGCTGGGAAGGCGAAGACCTCGGCGGATTCATGAAGTGGGATATGCAGCTGGACACTGTTCCTGCTTGGGTTGTCCGTGAAGTCCTGTTGGAACACGCGGAGCGCGAGCGGCAGATTGAACTGTTGGAACAGCATCTGGAAGTGGCCTAACGGCTGCTTCCCTGTTTCGGCTCCGTCGGCACGACCCTGCACCGGTCCTGCACTTGCGACGTAAAAATTTTTTGCGCCCCCGTGGGTGTCCCCTCTACTCAAGGCATCGTATTGCCCCCGTAGCCCCTAGCCCTGTCGGTCCTGAATTTCGGCACAAGCCCGGCTCTGCGCTAGGATGATCTTTCCCACTCAAGGATGATCGTTATGCCCAATCAGATTGAAGCCAATATTGCTACAGCGGATGTGCTGACTTTGCTACTACACAACCAGCACGCACTAGCTGCCGCCATTGAAGAAGTGGCGCTATGGGCTAGGGCCACCGGCTCACCCGAGACCCACGTGAACGCCATCACAGCACTCATTACGCTCGACACGAATGCAGCCGCTATCACTGCTGGCATCCTGAAGCTGAGGCAATGACTAATAGTAGTGATAAGGGTATACCTTAGGCACCACTCGTCGGATGGGGTGTGAGAGTACTGAATAGTGGTGATATGAGTCTCTTGACAACTCTAATCACCACATCAATAATCACTACACCCAAATCAACACGAGTGCATTGCCATGATGATCCGTGCATACCTCCGAGCTTCCACCATCGAGCAGGACGCTACCCGTGCTAAAGAGCAGCTACGAGCCTTCGCTGTTGAGCACAGTCAGCGTGTAGCGAGCTGGTACACCGAGAATGAGTCAGGGGCCACGTTGGAGCGCCCTGAGTTATTCCGCTTGCTCTCTGACTGTGAGCCGGGTGACGTGCTGCTGGTCGAGCAGGTAGACCGACTGGCACGCCTGAATGAGTCGGACTGGTTGAAGCTCCGAGCGGAACTCCAGGCAAAAGGTGTGCTGGTGGTAGCTTTGGACCTGCCTACGTCGCATCAGGCTATGCAGCCAGCCTGCAAGGGTGACGACTTTACGGGCAGGATGCTGGGCGCAATCAATACCATGCTGCTAGATATGCTCGCTGCTGTAGCCCGTAAGGACTATGTGGACCGCCGCCGTCGTCAAGCTCAGGGTATCGAGAAGGCAAAGGCGGAGGGCGCGTACAAGGGCAGGCAGGTAGACGAGAGCTTGCACCAGCGGGTGCGTGAACTGCTGGCAGACGGCAAGAGCATTCGCAAGGTGGCTGAGTTGGTCGGATGCAGCACGCAGACGGTGCAGCGCGTTAAGCGTGAGCTGGCAGTGGCGGAGTGAGCACACCCGATAACCCCACCCCTGTGCACCGTCTGAAACAACGAGAGTGCTGGACGGTGCGAGAGCATTCCCTTTGAACGCTGGGGATCGACCCGACCCCAGTGCACCACCAGTAAGCAATGCTGTGTACGCGCCGGGTGTTGTTCTGCTTGTGACACGCGTCCGGTGCGCACGGTGCGTGCAGATGCAGCAAATACCGCTGAAACCCCCGTGTTTACTGGCCTGAACACCTTTTCTCTTGTTTAGTCTCTGAATGGCCGGTCAGGCTCAATCCGCCGAGGGCTTGGGTTGCTCATAACGCGCATTGAACGCCTGGATAAAACCATTGCGCAAAATCGCCAAAAACGCCGAAAACGCGCTGACATTTTGCTGGTGCACGCTGCCGCTGAGTTCGACGCGGGTGGCAAACTGGTTTTTGTTCTGGTTCTTCAAGACGGTCTCGCTGGCGCCAACCACGGCTTCCCAGATCGAGCGAAAGAGATTTTTGTCCTTGTTTTCGACATCTTGTTTCCAGTCGAACACCTCTACGTCGCGCAGCAGCGGTTTGATATAACCGCTCAGTTGGCCTTTTTCGGCCTGGGCTTCGACCACCAGGTCGCCGGTGCCGGCCTTGAAGTCGAATTTGCCGTACGCCGACGCGAAGTCGTTCAGGCGCTTGAGTTGAATATCCTTGGCGCGAAAGCGGAACTCGAAGTCTTCAAAGTTGCTCAGCGGGTCGAACGCGGCAGTCGCTTCCAGCGGCGCCTGGCCGAGCAATTGCGCGTTGCCTTCGAAGGTGGCGTCACGCTTGCCTTTGATGTCCACTGCGTTGGTCAGGTTGTAGAAGCTGGCGTTGACCTCGGTGGCGTAGATATTCACCGCGGGCTTGGAGTTGAAGTTGTGGAAGGCAATCTTGCCGTCTTGAATGCGCACTTCGTTGAGAGTAATCGGCAACAGCTTGCTCAGCTGTTCGCGCCAGTCGGTGCCTTTACCGGTCTGGGACGCCTGTTGGTTGCCACCGTCGACGAAGTTCAGCTCCGGCTTGATGAACTGCGCCTCGGCCACCACGGCATGGTCGTACCACAGCGAATGCCAGCTCACAGACAAGTCGATCACCGGCGCTTTCACGAACGGAACCGGTACTTTGCCGTCGACTTTAACGATCTGCAGGCCATTGATCTTATACGCGCCGCGCCACAACGCCACGTCCACGTCAGTGATTTGGCCACGGTAATCGCCCATGTCGGCGAGTTTGTCGTTCAGGTAGTTACGCACCAAGTAGGGCAGGGCGAGGTCCAGGGCGATCAGCACTACCACCAGTACGGCGACGATCCATAGCAGCCCACTGTAGCGACGTTTCATATCAGGTTCTCCAACGGTATAGGCGATGGACCGCGCGCATTGGCGCAACGTTCCTCTGACTGGACGCTTCCTAGCCTGAGGCATACCCTTGGGGCCTTATTGAAATTGCCTTAAGGACCCGTCATGAGCCGCATCTTTGCAGACAACGCGCACTCCATCGGCAACACGCCGCTGGTGCAGATCAACCGCATCGCACCGCGTGGCGTGACCATCCTGGCCAAGATCGAGGGGCGTAACCCGGGGTATTCGGTGAAGTGCCGCATTGGCGCAAACATGATCTGGGACGCTGAAAGCACCGGTAAGCTCAAACCGGGCATGACCATCGTAGAGCCGACCTCCGGCAACACCGGTATTGGCTTGGCGTTTGTCGCGGCGGCCCGTGGTTACAAGCTGCTGCTGACCATGCCAGCGTCGATGAGTATCGAGCGGCGTAAAGTGCTCAAGGCGCTTGGCGCCGAGCTGGTGTTGACTGAGCCGGCCAAGGGCATGCCAGGCGCCATTGCCAAAGCCGCTGAGATCCTCGCCAGCGACCCGGCCACCTACTTTATGCCGGCCCAGTTCGAAAACCCGGCCAACCCGGCGATCCACGAGAAAACCACCGGCCCGGAGATCTGGAACGACACCGATGGCTCCGTCGACGTGCTGGTTGCGGGCGTGGGCACCGGCGGCACCATTACCGGTGTGTCGCGCTATATCAAGAACATTGCCGGCAAGCCGATTCTGTCGGTGGCCGTTGAACCGTTCGCCTCGCCAGTGATTACCCAGGCGCTGGCCGGTGAAGAGATCAAACCGAGCCCGCATAAAATCCAGGGCATCGGCGCCGGTTTTGTGCCGAAAAACCTCGATTTATCGATGGTTGACCGTGTAGAGCTGGTGACTGACGACGAATCCAAGGCCATGGCCCGGCGCTTGATGCAGGAAGAAGGGATTTTATGCGGGATCTCCTGCGGTGCGGCCATGGCCGTGGCGGTACGCCTGGCCGAGAAGCCGGAAATGCAGGGCAAGACCTTCGTGGTGATCCTGCCGGACTCCGGTGAGCGCTACCTGTCGAGCATGTTGTTCAGCGATTTGTTTACCGAACAGGAAAGCCAGGCCTGATCAGTGATCTGTGGCGAGCGGGCTTGCCACAACCGCCCCAGGGTGTTGATTTATGTCAGCCGGTCGGCCTGGGCCTTCTGCATAATGGCCCAAGTGTTTATCATGGCCGGCTGCTACGTCTGGTGTCCCGTTGACGGGAGGTTGCTGGCCAGGCGCTTATTTCCAGGAGTTGCTGCATGACCTTTTCTTTGGCCGCCAAACTGTCAGTGTTGCTGCTGTTTATCGGCAGCACGTTGTATGTGCACTTGCGCGGCAAGGCTCGTTTGCCGATGTTGCGCCAGTTCGTCAACCATTCGGCGCTGTTCGCCCCGTATAACGCCTTGATGTACCTGTTCTCGGCCGTGCCGTCCAAACCTTATCTGGACCGCAGCAAGTTCCCGGAACTGGATGTGCTCAAGGACAACTGGGAAGTGATCCGCGAAGAGGCCATGCACTTGTTCGACGAGGGTTACATCCGCGCCGCCGAAAAGAACAACGACGCCGGTTTCGGTTCGTTCTTCAAGAAGGGCTGGAAGCGTTTCTACCTCAAGTGGTACGACAAACCGTTACCCTCGGCAGAGGCGTTGTGCCCAAAAACCGTGGCCTTGGTCAGCAGCATCCCTAACGTCAAAGGCGCGATGTTCGCGCTGTTGCCGGGCGGCAGTCACCTCAACCCGCACCGCGATCCGTTTGCCGGTTCCCTGCGTTATCACCTGGGCTTGTCCACGCCGAACTCCGACGACTGCCGTATCTTCGTCGATGGCCAGGTCTACGCCTGGCGCGACGGTGAAGACGTGATGTTCGACGAGACCTACGTGCACTGGGTGAAGAACGAAACCGAGCAGACCCGCGTGATCCTGTTCTGCGACATCGAACGCCCGTTGAGCAACCGCGTGATGATGCGCGTCAACCGTTGGGTCAGCAAGCAACTGGGCCGCGCGACTGCGCCGCAGAATCTGGATGACGAGCGCGTCGGCGGGATCAACCAGGCGTATGCCTGGAGCAAAACCTTCAGCGACAAGTTCAGCGGTGTGGTCAAGCAGTGGAAGCGCAAGCATCCGAAGGCCTACCGCATTGCGCGGCCGGTGCTGGCGGTGGTTGTGCTAGTGCTGTTGTGGAAGTGGCTGTTCGGCTGATCTGAAACACGTTCAAAACTGTGGGAGCGGGCTTGCTCGCGAATGCTGAGTGTCAGTCGATACATTAATTGACTGATCCACCGCATTCGCGAGCAAGCCCGCTCCCACATTTGGTTTTGCAGTGTTGCTTACGACGCGATCAGCTGGCGCAGCACATAGTGCAAGATGCCACCGGCCTTGAAGTATTCCACTTCATTCAAGGTATCAATCCGGCACAGCACGTCGACCTTCTCGCTGCTGCCATCCTCGCGTGTAATCACCAGCGTCAGGTTCATCCGCGGTTCGATCTCGGCATCGGTCAGCCCAAGAATGTCGATCTTCTCCTTGCCGGTCAGTTTGAGTGCCTTGCGGTTTTGATCCAGCTTGAACTGCAAAGGCAGCACGCCCATGCCGACCAGGTTGGAGCGGTGAATCCGTTCGAAGCTTTCGGCGATCACCGCTTTGACCCCCAGCAGGTTGGTGCCCTTGGCCGCCCAGTCGCGGCTTGAGCCGGTCCCGTACTCCTGGCCGGCAATCACCACCAGCGGTGTGCCCGACGCCTGATACTTCATGGCCGCGTCGTAGATCGGCATTTTCTCACCGGTGGGGATGTACAGCGTATTACCGCCTTCCTCGCCGCCGAGCATTTCGTTGCGGATACGGATATTGGCAAAGGTGCCGCGCATCATCACTTCATGGTTGCCGCGGCGTGAACCGTAGGAGTTGAAGTCACGCGGCTCCACACCTTGTTCGCGCAGGTAGCGGCCGGCGGGGCTGTCGGTTTTGATGTTGCCGGCGGGGGAGATGTGGTCGGTGGTCACTGAATCGCCCAGCAGCGCCAGCACGTTGGCGCCTTTGACGTCTTTGATCACCGGCAGTGGCCCGGCAATGTCGTCAAAAAACGGTGGGTGCTGGATGTAGGTGGAATCCTTCTGCCACACGTAAGTCGCGGCCTGCGGCACCTCAATGGCTTGCCACTGTTCGTCACCGGCAAACACCTCGGCGTATTCCTTGTGGAACATGCCGGTGCTGACTTGCGCGACGGCATCGGCGATTTCCTTGCTGCTTGGCCAGATATCCTTCAGGTACACCGGTTTACCGTCCTTATCGTGACCCAGCGGCTCGCTGCTGATATCGATACGCACGGTGCCTGCCAACGCATAGGCAACCACCAGCGGTGGTGAAGCCAGCCAGTTGGTTTTCACCAGCGGATGTACGCGGCCTTCGAAGTTGCGGTTGCCGGACAGCACCGAGGCGACGGCGAGGTCGGCTTTCTGGATGGCTTTTTCGATCGGTTCGGGCAATGGGCCAGAGTTGCCGATACACGTGGTGCAGCCATAGCCGACCAAGTCGAAGCCGAGCTTGTCCAGGTATTGAGTCAGGCCCGCCGCCTTGTAGTAGTCGGTAACCACTTTGGAGCCGGGTGCCAGCGAGGTTTTCACCCAGGGTTTGCTGGTCAGGCCTTTTTCTACGGCTTTTTTCGCCACCAGACCTGCGGCCATCATCACGCTGGGGTTGGAGGTGTTGGTGCACGAAGTAATTGCGGCGATCACTACTGCGCCGTTTTTCAGCCGATACGTGCGGCCGTCGTATTCATAGTCGGTTTCGCCCACCAAGTCGGCGTTGCCCACGGCAACGCCGCCGCCGCCTTCACTTTCCAGACGGCCTTCTTCTTTGTTGGTCGGCTTGAATTGCAGGTCGAGGAAATCGCTGAAGGCCTGGCCTACATTCGGCAGAGATACACGGTCCTGAGGGCGTTTCGGCCCGGCCAGGCTGGCCTCTACGCTGCCCATGTCCAGGGCCAGGGTGTCGGTGAACACCGGCTCCTGGCCGGCATTACGCCACAGGCCCTGGGCCTTGGTGTAGGCCTCGACCAGTTTGACGGTTTCGGCAGGGCGGCCGGACAGGCGCAGGTAGTCCAACGTCACTTCATCCACCGGGAAAAAGCCGCAAGTGGCGCCGTATTCCGGGGCCATGTTCGCGATGGTGGCGCGGTCGGCCAGGGGCAGGTCGGCCAGGCCGTCGCCGTAAAACTCGACGAATTTACCCACCACGCCTTTTTTACGTAGCATCTGGGTGACCGTCAGTACCAAGTCGGTGGCGGTAATGCCTTCTTTCAATTTACCGGTCAGCTTGAAGCCGATCACTTCCGGAATCAGCATCGACACCGGCTGGCCGAGCATCGCTGCTTCGGCCTCAATGCCGCCCACACCCCAGCCGAGGACGCCCAGGCCGTTGATCATGGTGGTGTGGGAGTCGGTGCCCACCAGTGTGTCCGGGAAGGCGTAGGTGCGGCCGTCTTCGTCCTTGGTCCATACGGTGCGACCAAGGTATTCGAGGTTGACCTGGTGGCAGATGCCTGTGCCGGGTGGCACGACGCTGAAGTTGTCGAAGGCGCTCTGGCCCCAGCGCAGGAAGGCGTAGCGTTCGCCGTTGCGCTGCATTTCGATGTCGACGTTCTGTTCGAAGGCGCTGGTGCTGCCGAACGTGTCGACCATCACCGAGTGGTCGATCACCAGGTCGACGGGCGACAGCGGGTTGATACGCTGCGGGTCGCCACCGGCCTTGGCCACGGCGGCGCGCATGGCGGCCAAGTCGACCACGGCCGGCACGCCGGTAAAGTCCTGCATCAGCACGCGGGCCGGGCGGTATTGGATCTCGCGGTCGGACTGGCGCTCTTTGAGCCAAGCGGCAATGGCCTTGAGGTCGGTGCCGGTGACAGTTTTGTTGTCTTCCCAGCGCAGCAGGTTTTCCAGCAGCACCTTGAGGGACATCGGCAGCTTATCCAGGTCGCCCAGGCTTTTGGCGGCTTCGGGCAAGCTGAAGTAATGGTAGGTCTTGGCGTCGATTTGCAGTGTTTTAAGGGTTCTCAGGCTATCAAGGGATGACATTACATGACTCCTTATGGTCCGCACGGCTACGGACCTGACGGGACGAACAGAGCTTTCAACTTAGCCCTGTTTTCATTAGCAGGCTAATAACTGGACTCTATCGTTAAGTCCAAGGTTCCGAACTCGGCTATCATGCCCGCGTTTTCATGACAGGTAGTGCGATAGAGCAATGCCGGTTGAGTCACCAGGAGAATTGATGAACACCCTTTTTATGCACTGCCGCCCGGGTTTTGAAGGCGAAGTCTGTTCCGAGATCGCGGAACACGCCGCGCGCCTGAACGTTTCCGGCTATGCCAAGACCAAGACCGGCAGCGCCTGCGCCGAATTTGTCTGCACCGAAGAAGACGGCGCCCAGCGCCTGATGCACGGCCAGCGCTTTGCCGAGCTGATCTTCCCGAGGCAGTGGGCGCGCGGGGTGTTCATCGACCTGCCGGAAACCGACCGCATCAGCGTGATCCTCGCCCACCTGCAAGGCTTTCCAGTGTGTGGCAGCCTCTGGCTGGAGATGGTCGACACCAACGACGGCAAGGAGCTCTCCAACTTCTGCAAGAAATTCGAAGTGCACTTGCGCAAAGCCTTGTTGAACGCCGGCAAACTGGTGGATGACCCGAGCAAGCCGCGCCTGCTGCTGACCTTCAAAAGCGGCCGTGAAGTGTTCATGGGCCTGGCTGAGTCGAACAACTCGGCAATGTGGCCGATGGGCATACCGCGCCTCAAGTTCCCGCGTGACGCACCTAGTCGTTCGACCTTGAAGCTGGAAGAGGCCTGGCACCACTTCATCCCCCGCGACCAGTGGGACGAGCGTCTGCACGGCGACATGACCGGTGTTGACCTCGGCGCAGCCCCCGGCGGCTGGACCTGGCAACTGGTCAACCGTGGCATGCTGGTGACCGCCATCGACAACGGCCCGATGGCTGAAAGCCTGATGGACACGGGCCTTGTGCAGCACTTGATGGCTGACGGTTTTACCTTCGTGCCTAAGCAGCCGGTGGACTGGATGGTCTGCGACATCGTCGAGAAACCGGCGCGTAATGCGGCGTTGCTGGAAACCTGGATTGGCGAGGGCTATTGCCGTGAGGCGGTGGTGAACCTGAAGTTGCCGATGAAGCAGCGTTACGCCGAGGTGAAACGCCTGCTGGAACGCATTGAAGAAGGCTTCAGGGCGCGCGGCATTCGCGTGGAGATCGGCTGCAAGCAGCTGTACCACGACCGTGAGGAAGTGACGTGCCACTTGCGCCGGCTGGTGGATGCGAAGAAACCTAAGGCCCGCTGAGTTCTAATCTGGGAGCTGGCTTGCCCGCGATAGCGGTATAACAGTAGAAGTCTATGTTGAATGTGCCCCCGTCATCGCGGGCAAGCCCGCTCCTACAGTGATCGGGCCAGTTTCAGGAGTGAACTATGAGTGTTGATTTACCTGTCGACGGCACGCTCGACGCCACCGGCCTCAACTGCCCCGAGCCCGTGATGATGTTGCACCAACACATCCGTGATCTGCCACCTGGCGGCCTGCTCAAGGTGATCGCGACCGACCCATCGACCCGCCGCGACATCCCCAAGTTCTGCGTGTTCCTGGACCATGAACTGGTGGATCAGCAGGAGCAGGCCGGTACGTACCTGTACTGGATTCGCAAGAAGATCAATTAAGCCAGCGCCGCAACGTGGCGAATCCGCCGGCGCGCGCTGCGTGCCAGGCGGATCACCAGCATCGCGGCGGCGCAACTCAAGCCCACGATCAAACCCTGCCACAGGCCGCTTGGCCCGCTGGCGGCGCCCAGCCAGTCGGTCAGCCCCAAGGCATAACCCACCGGCAAGCCCACGCCCCAATAAGCAAACAAGGTCAGCACCATCGTCACCCGCGTGTCCTGGTAGCCACGCAGCGCGCCAGCAGCTGTGACCTGGATAGCGTCGGAAAACTGGAACAGCGCCGCAAACACGATCAGCATCGACGCCACGTGGATCACTGACGGGTCAGGTGTGTAGATCGTGGCGATCTGCTCGCGAAACAGCAGCATCAGGCTGCAGGACACGCAGGCGTAGGTCAGTGCCGTGCCCATGCCGACCCCTGCGGCAAAACGCGCTTCACGCGGCTCGCCACGGCCCAGCGCCTGGCCGACACGCACGGTGACCGCCATGCTCAGCGAGTAAGGAATCATGAACACCAGCGAGCTGAAGTTCAGCGCGACCTGGTGCCCGGCCACCACGTTGGCGCCCAGGCTGCCGATCAGCAGGGCGATCACCGCAAAGATGCTCGACTCGGCAAACACCGCGATGCCAATCGGCAGCCCAATGCTCAGTACGTGCTGGATCACCGACCATTTTGGCCAGTCGAAACGCTTGAATAACTCGCTGCTCTGGTAAGCCGGCGCCCAACGGGTCCAGGCGGCCAGGCCGAGCATCATCACCCACATCACGATCGCCGTGGCCCAGCCACAGCCCACGCCGCCCATGGCCGGTACGCCGAAATGGCCATAGATAAATATGTAGTTCAGCGGAATATTCAGCGCCAGGCCGCACAGGCCCATGACCATACTCGGGCGCGTGTGGCCCAGGCCATCGCTGAAGCAGCGCAGCACGTAATACAGGGCGACGGCCGGCATGCCAGAGGCGATGCCGTGCAAGTAAGCCATGCACGGTTTGATCAACTCGGGGTCGACGTTCATCGCATGCAGGATCGGCTCGGCACTGACGAGCATCAGCAGCGCGGTAAGCCCCACAACCACCGCCAGCCATAAGGACTGGCGCACCAATGGACCAATCTCGGTGTGGTGGCCGGCGCCGAAACGCTGGGCGACTTTGGGCGTGGTGGCCAACAGCGTACCGGTCATCAGCAGGTACACCGGAATCCAGATCGAATTGCCCAGCGCCACCGCCGCCAAATCGCGAGGGCTCACACGTCCGGCCATCACCGCATCGACAAAGCCCATGGCGGTGGTCGCCAGTTGGCCGATCATGATCGGCAGGGCCAGGGTCAGCAGGTTGCGCACCTCAAGGCTGACGCGGGCGGGGCGGGAGAGGGCGGTGGTGGCGGTGTTCACGTACGGGTGTCCATTAAAAGCATCACGAAGGACGGCGAAGTCTACGCGCTGACGCACCGGTCAGGAAAAAACCTGTGTTAGGGATTTGTAAGCGATCTTCAGGCAAGCCAGCTCCCACACACGCCCGGCTCCTATATAAGCATTGCTCACCTGGCATCTGCGGTGTTACCGCGATCGCATCCCTGTACACTGCGGGTCCGCGAAAGGAGCCTGCCATGTTGATTGTTGCCGACGAAAATATCCCGCTGCTCGATGCCTTCTTCGAAGGGTTTGGTGAGATCCGCCGGGTGCCCGGCCGTTCCATTGACCGTGCCACGGTCGAGCAGGCCGACGTGCTGCTGGTGCGCTCGGTGACCAACGTCAACCGTGCGTTGCTGGACGGTAGCAAGGTGCGTTTTGTCGGCACGTGCACCATCGGTACCGATCACCTTGATCTGGATTACTTCAAGCAGGCCGGTATCAACTGGTCCAGCGCACCTGGCTGCAATGCACGGGGCGTGGTGGACTATGTGCTGGGCAGCTTGCAGACGCTGGCTGAAATCGAGGGCGCCGACCTCCATCAGCGTACCTACGGCGTCGTCGGTGCCGGTGAAGTCGGTGGGCGGCTGGTCAAGGTGCTCAAGGGCCTGGGTTGGAACGTGCTGGTCTGTGACCCGCCGCGCCAGATCGCCGAAGACGGTGACTACGTCAGCCTGGAGCAGATTATCCAGCAGTGCGACGTGATCAGCTTGCACACGCCGTTGACCAAGTCCGGCAACGGCTCCACCTGGCATCTGTTCGATCGCGCGCGCCTCAACCGTCTCAAGCCAGGTGCCTGGCTGATCAACGCCAGCCGTGGCCCGGTGGTGGACAACGCCGCCCTGCGCGAGGTGCTGCTTGCGCGTGAAGACCTGCAAGCGGTGCTGGACGTGTGGGAAGGCGAGCCCGAAGTGGATGTCGATCTGGCCGACCTGTGTGTGCTGGCCACCCCGCATATCGCCGGTTACAGCCTCGACGGCAAGCAGCGCGGCACCGCGCAGATTTATCAGGCGTTCTGCGCCCATCTGGGCCAACAGCCAAGCATTCAATTAAGTGACCTGCTGCCTCAACCGTGGCTGGCCGAAGTGCACTTGAATGCGTCCACCGACCCAGCCTGGGCTCTGGCGACCTTGTGCCGTAGCGTGTACGACCCGCGCCGCGATGACGCGGATTTCCGCCGTAGCCTCGTAGGAACCGTAGAAGAGCAGCGCAAGGCGTTCGACCTGCTGCGCAAGCACTACCCGGAGCGCCGTGAGATTGATTGCTTGAAGGTGCGCATCCATGGCGAGTCGGCGGCGTTGTCCGCTATCGTCTCGGCCCTGGGCGCTAACCCTCTGTAGGAACGCCCTCGCCACAAAAAAACCGGCCATCAAGACCGGTTTGCAAGAGCTTAGGTGCTTCAGCCTTGCTTGGCAGGCTTGACCAGTCGCTGTTCCAGCTCGCGGCACGCTTGCTGGATCATCTCTTCGGTAATCTGCACTTCGCGGCCTTGGGCGTCGATCACCGAACAAGGCAAATGCTGCGGTTGGCGGATCACTTCAATTTGGGCATCGTTGCTATTTTGCAAGGTCATGGCCTGTCTCCTCATCCGGTTGTGTACCTACTGTGCTGCTTACGCTAAGTCGCGCGCGTGACCAGGCTATTACAACGCTTAACAAAGTCGCCGGTTCGAACACCCAGTCCACCAGAAACCGATACAAATTTCCAGCCAGGGGTTAGAACGATCGCCTCTAGAGAACAGCAGCAGCGGGCATAATTAACCTGACACATTGTTATTTACCCAAGTTCCCCCAATGTGGGAGTACAGGTTCCTCATCGGTATGCCCTCCATGTTCTCAGTCCGTCAACGCCGTGCAATTCGTTTGGCCAGCCGCTTTGTTGCGCCCTACCGTTGGCAGGCGCTTGGCGCCTTGCTGGCACTGATTGTCACGGCCGGCATCACCTTGTCCATGGGGCAGGGCATTCGCCTGCTGGTGGATCAGGGTTTCATGACCCAATCGCCGCACCTGCTTAATCAGTCCATCGGCCTGTTCATGGTTCTGGTGCTGGGCCTGGCGGTGGGTACGTTTGCGCGGTTTTACCTGGTGTCGTGGATCGGCGAGCGGGTGGTGGCGGACATTCGCCAGCAAGTGTTCAACCACCTGATCTACCTGCACCCCGGCTTTTACGAGAACAACCGCAGCTCGGAGATTCAGTCGCGGTTGACCACCGACACCACTTTGCTGCAGTCGGTGATCGGCTCGTCGCTGTCGCTGTTTCTGCGCAATGCCTTGATGGTCATTGGCGGCATCGTGCTGCTCTTTGTCACCAACCCTAAGCTCACCAGCATCGTGGTAATCGCACTGCCGCTGGTGTTGGCACCGATCCTGATTTTCGGGCGACGCGTGCGTAGCCTGTCGCGACAGAGCCAGGACCGCATCGCCGATGTCGGCAGCTATGTGTCCGAGACCCTCGGGCAGATCAAGACCGTGCAGGCCTACAACCACCAGGTGCAGGACGAACAGCGCTTCGCCGTGACCGTGGAAGAAGCATTTGCCACGGCGCGCAAGCGCATCGCACAGCGCGCCTGGCTGATTACGCTCGTGATCATGCTGGTGCTGGGTGCCGTGGGTGTGATGCTGTGGGTCGGTGGTATGGACGTTATCAGTGGGCGCATTTCTGGTGGTGAGCTGGCGGCGTTCGTGTTCTACAGCCTGATCGTCGGCAGCGCTGTTGGCACCTTGAGCGAAGTACTCGGCGAGCTGCAGCGCGCCGCCGGTGCCGCTGAGCGGATTGGCGAGTTGCTGCAATCGAGCAATGAAATCCAGGCACCCGCCGCGGGTACTGTGCAGTTGCCGGAGCTCGTCAGTGGCCGCATGGAACTGCAAGACCTGCGCTTTTCATACCCGTCGCGGCCTGACAGCTACGCCATCGATGGTTTGAGTCTGACCATCAATCCCGGCGAAACCCTGGCGCTAGTCGGTCCGTCCGGTGCCGGTAAATCCACGATCTTCGATCTGCTGCTGCGTTTCTACGACCCCCAGCAAGGCCGCATCCTGGTGGAAGGCCACGCGTTGACTGAACTTGACCCGATGGACCTGCGCCGCCACTTCGCGCTGGTGTCCCAGAGTCCTGCGCTGTTTTTCGGCAGCGTCGAAGAAAACATCCGCTACGGCAACCCGTCCGCCACCCGCGAGCAGGTCGAGGCCGCTGCGCGTATCGCTCATGCACACGACTTCATTCTGCAAATGCCCGACGGCTACCAGACCCACCTCGGCGACGGCGGCATGGGCCTCTCGGGCGGCCAGCGCCAACGCCTGGCCATCGCTCGTGCGCTGCTGGTGGACGCGCCGATCCTGCTACTTGACGAAGCCACCAGTGCGCTCGATGCCCAAAGTGAACACTTGATCCAGCAGGCGTTGCCGCAACTGATGCAGGGGCGCACCACGCTGGTGATCGCCCATCGGTTGGCGACGGTGAAGAACGCGGATCGGATTGCCGTGATGGACCAAGGCAAGCTGGTGGCGGTGGGCACGCATCAGCAGTTGATTGCCAACAATCCGTTGTATGCGCGGTTAGCGGCGTTGCAGTTCAGTGATGGCGTAGAGGTCGCGAAAAGCGCGGGCTAATGACGAGCGGGCTTGCTGTGGCAAGCCCGCTTGCCACAGGGTTTGAGTCGCTAACAGTATGGCGACCTCCGGCCTAGGTATTACTGATCATCAAAATACCGCTCATGCCAATCCACCAGCGGCTGCGGTGAGTTGAGTTTTTGCCCGTAGATCACCGAATAAGACAGCACGTTCTGCACATACTGGCGGGTTTCATCGAACGGGATGCTTTCTACCCATACATCGAAGCTCAGGTGATCAGCACCGCGCAGCCATTGGCGCACGCGGCCGGGGCCGGCGTTGTAGGCCGCGGAGGCGAGTACGCGGTTACCGTTGAACTGGCTGTGCACCTGGCTCAGGTAGGCCGCGCCGAGCTGGATGTTTTTGTCCGGGTCCAGTACCTGGGCCGGGGAGGCCAGCGGGATGCTGAACTTGCGCGCAGTTTCTTTGGCGGTGCCGGGCATCAATTGCATCAGGCCGCTGGCGCCGACGCCGGAGCGGGCGTCGTCCATGAAGGCGCTTTCCTGGCGGGTGATGGCAAACATCCAGCTTGAATGCAGGCCACGCACCTTGGCTTCGCGCACCAAAGTGTCACGGTGGGCCATTGGGAAGCGAATATCCAAGTCATCCCAGTACTGCGCCTGGCTGATGGTGCGGATCGCCGGGAAGTACCACTTCATGTCATAGGCCAGTTTGGCCTGGGCGACCATTTCATCGCGGTTGAAGTGGCGGGTGACGTGGTACCACTCGCGACGGCCGTCGACGATCTGGCCACGCGCGTAGAACTCCAGGGCGCGGCGCACACCAGGGGTGTTGCGGACCTTGTTGACCAGCGCCTGGCTCATTACCAGCGGCTTGTTGTTCAACTGATAAGGCGCTTTGGAGCGATCAGCGGCGAGGAATCCGTAGAAATCGCGCTCCTTGGCCACGTTCTTGTACAGCACCAGGGCTTGCGGGTTTTTCGGCTCGGCCAATTCCAGGCTGCGGGCCTGCCAATAGCGCCAACGGTTGGTGGTGGCCAGGTCTTGTGGGAGCTTGCGAATCAATTGGTAGGCGTCTTCCCAGCGCGCCAAGCGCAACAGCAGGCGCAGGCGCCATTCGGAGACGGTGTTGTCGCGCAGCTCGGGGTCGTACTTGGTCATCACCTCAAGGGCGCGCGGGTCGAAGCGCTTGGCCAGGGTCAGACCGATCTCGCGGGCAATCGACACTTTTTCGTCACGGGAGAAGTGCATGCTGCTGGCGTAACCGTCGAGCAGGGCCATGGCCTTATCCGGGTCCTGGCGCGCCAGGCGGCGCAGGCCCAGGCCTACGGCGTCAGACATGGCCTCGGTGGCCGGCAGGAAGCGTGATGGGTTGCTGAGCATATCGGGCTTCTGCGCGACATCTACCATCACGCGACCTTGCGCGCTGAGGGTCGGCAGGGTTTTCACCAGGCTATTGGCCAGCGCGTAGTTACGAGCTTCGGCGGCGAGTTTGGCGCGGTTCCAGATTTTCTGTTCGGTGAGCTGACCATCGGCGGCCCATTGACCAAAGGTGGCGTCACAGGCGGCCGGCTGGGATTTACCGGTCATCCACAACTTCTCGGCGGTCTTATAGCCTTCAGCCTTCAGATTGTGGCTGAGCTGATACTGGCCATGCAGGCAGTCCAGTTCGACGAAATTCAGTTTGGCGTCGTAGTACTTTTCAAATGTCTGCCAGTCGCCACGGTCGGCCAGCCAGCGCAACCAGCGCAGTTTCATCCAGTTGGCTTGGGGCAGGTCGCCGTTTTTGGCGAGGAACTGTTCGATTTCCGCGTTACTCGCGGTTTTCAGGCGCGCGGTCAGCTCGTCGTAAGCCAGGTATGGCGTGAGCGGGTAGTCGGAAAGCGCTTGGCTGTATTGCATGTACGGGCCGGTGTCGCCTTTGGCCAAGGCGCGTTTGGCTTCATCGTAATATTGACGTTGGGTGGTGAGGTCCACGGCCTGGGCTGATTGAACGGCGGTGGCGGAAAGAAGCAGGCAAGATAAAAAGTTGAAAAGGCGACTGCGCATGAGACGTCCGTGCAGAGAAATCACGACTAGCACCGGCACTGCCGACACTGATTGCCCCTAGCTTAGCCTTTTGCCAGCGGCTGGCGAAAGCTTTGCAGGCCGGCTGGCTGAAGTTCATCGTAAATGTCCTACGGAACGTGTCGCCAGCGAAAATGCCGACCGCATCCCACCTTCAAGTCAGGTAGAATGCGCGCCCAGTTTTTGGAGAAGCGTATGACCCTGCTCAAATTCAGCGATGTGTCCCTTGCTTTCGGCGCTATGCCGTTGTTGGACAAGGTGTCCTGGCAGATCGCCCGTGGTGAGCGGGTGTGCATCATCGGCCGCAACGGCACCGGCAAGTCCAGCATGATGAAGCTGGTAAAAGGCGACCAGAAGCCCGATGACGGCTCTGTTTGGCGCGCCCCGGGCCTCAAGATCGGCGAATTGCCGCAAGAATTGCCGGTGGCCGACGGACGGACAGTGTTCGACGTGGTTGCCGAAGGCCTCGACGGCGTTGGCGAACTGCTCGCGCAATACCATCACCTGGCGCAGAACTGCGTCACCGAAGCAGACCTGGACAAGCTGATGCACGTCCAGCAAGACCTCGAAGCCCGTGATGGCTGGCGCTTGCAGCAACTCGTCGACAGCACCTTGAGCCGCCTGCAACTGCCTGCCGACAAGACCCTTGCCGAGTTGTCTGGTGGCTGGCGTCGCCGCGTGCTGCTGGCTCAGGCATTGGTGTCCGAGCCGGACCTGCTGCTGCTCGACGAACCCACCAACCACCTGGACATCGGCGCAATCGCCTGGTTGGAAGAAGCCATTAAGGACTTCCAGGGCGCCGTGTTGTTTATCACGCACGACCGTGCCTTCCTGCAGAGCCTGGCCACGCGCATCCTTGAACTGGACCGTGGCGGTCTGATCGACTGGAACGGCGACTACGCGAGTTTCTTGGTGCACAAGGAAGCTGCACTGTCCGCTGAAGAAACCGCCAACGCGTTGTTCGACAAAAAACTGGCTCAGGAAGAAGTCTGGATCCGCCAGGGCATCAAGGCCCGTCGCACCCGTAACGAAGGTCGCGTACGTGCCCTCAAGGCTCTACGCAATGAGCGTAGCGAGCGTCGCGAACGCACTGGCAAGGCGAATATTCAGCTCGACACCGCCGATAAGTCGGGCAAGCAGGTTATGGTGCTGGAGAACGTCAGCTTCCATCACCCGGATGGCCCGTTCCTGATCAAGGACTTCTCGATGGTCCTGCAGCGCGGCGACCGTATCGGCCTGCTGGGCGCCAACGGCACTGGCAAGACCACTTTGCTCAAGCTGATGCTCAACGGCCTGCAACCGACCAGCGGCACGGTAGAGGAAGGCACCAAGATCGACGTGGCCTACTTCGACCAGTTGCGCCATCAGTTGGACCTGGAAAAAACCGTGATCGACAACGTCGCCGAAGGCCGCGACTTTATCGACATCGATGGCCAGAGCCGCCACGTGCTGAGCTACCTGGGCGACTTCCTGTTCAGCCCGCAGCGTGCACGTACGCCGGTGAAAGCCTTGTCCGGTGGTGAACGCGCGCGCCTGCTGCTGGCCAAGCTGTTCAGCAAACCAGCCAACCTGCTGGTGCTTGACGAACCGACCAACGACCTCGACGTGGAAACCCTCGAGCTGCTGGAAGAGGTCTTGCTGACCTTCAACGGCACTGTGCTGATGGTCAGCCACGACCGGGCATTCCTCGACAACGTGGTCACCAGCACGCTGGTCTTCGAAGGTGAAGGCAAGGTGCGTGAATATGTCGGTGGTTATCAGGACTGGTTGCGCCAGGGCGGCTCGCCACGCTTGCTGGGCGTGACCGAGAGCAAGTCCGGAAAAGCCGACTTGACCTCGGCGGTGGTGGCGCCAGTTGCCGCTGCTGATCCGGCCCAGGAAGCTGCGCCGGCAGCCAAGAAGAAGCTCAGCTACAAGCTGCAACGTGAGCTGGAAGCGTTGCCGGGTGATATCGACGCCAAGGAACAGCAGATTGCCGTGGTAGAGGCGCAAATGGCTGACGCGGGTTTCTATCTGCGCCCGGCGGCGGAAACTGCCAAGGTCATTGCTTCCTTGGAAACGTTGAACCAGGAGCTGGAAGTGTTGGTTGAGCGTTGGGCAGAGCTGGACGCCTGATTGATTCAAGCGCATTAAAAAAAGCCCGGCGCCCATCTGTATGAACGCCGGGCTTTTTATATGGAATGCGATTAGAAATGTGGGAGCGGGCTTGCTCGCGAAAGCGGTACATCAGTCGCCAGATGCGTCAACTGACAGACTGCTTTCGCGAGCAAGCCCGCTCCCACAATTGGTTAGCGTCGTTCTTAAGCGCTTTTTACCAGCTTCACCGCCAGCACATCACACGGCGCGCCGTGCAGCACATCATTGGCGGTAGAGCCCAGCAGCAACGCCAGGCCGTGGCGGCCATGACTGCCGACCACGATTAGGTCGCAGCCCTGTTCCTTGGCCAAGTGGTGGATTTCCTGGCGCGGCTGGCCGTAAGTGAGGTGGGAGTTTTCCTTGGTCACTTCCGGGTACTTGAGGATCAACCGGTCCAGGCGCTCTTTGGCCTGATCGAACTGTTGTTGCTGCAGTTGGGAGAGGTCCATAGGCACGTCGCCGCCAAACGCCATGGCCATCGGCTCGACGATATGCACCAGTGACAGCTTGGCGCCGTTGGCGACCGCGGAGTCTCGCGCGCGCTTGATGACTGGATCGCACTCTTCGGTCAGGTCTACGGCGACCAGAATATGTTCGTAGGACATGGGGCTTTCCTCCAGGGGGCTGCAATAAGTTCAGTATGGCTGCTTTCAAGCGGATGGGGTTGTGTCAGGTCAAATCCGCTCATCTAGAAATTCGGGAGTACACATATGACGGTCTGGATAGTGGTGTCAATCCTTCTGGTGGTCCTGAGCCCTCTGGCGTGGCTGCGGCCCTCGCGTCATCAGAGTGGCCGCATGGCCCTGCGGATGGAGGCACGCCGCATCGGCCTGGCCATGCAATTGGCGCCACAGGAGTGGCCGCATTGGCTCAAGCAGGAGCCGCCGAGCCCGTGCGCGCAATACTGCCGGCCGAGGCGCGGGCGTGCGCCGACGCTCTGGTGTTATTGGCAGTTGGAGCCGGGGGTTTGGGTCAATCAGTGGCGTGAAGTGTGCGCCGATGAAAAGTTGTTGCCGCATTTTGCGACGCTGCCGGATAACGTCTACAAGGTCGAGGCCGACAAGCAAATGATCGCTTTGTATTGGGGCGAGAAGGGCGAGGCGAGTGTGTTAAAGGACATTGATACGTTGCTCAAGGCCTTAGCTTGATGCCTTGCTAGTGCTAAAAACCAGGCGATAAAAAGCCCGACATCATCATCGGGCTGGAGTTGGCCAGGCAGGCCTGTAAATCTGTGACTTATGCGTCGGATATTCATCCAGGCGCATTAAGGGTGTCGCAAGCCTAGCGGGAAATCCCGTGGTGTACAGCCTTTTCCCACATCTTTTCTATTATTGATTTCGTGAATATTTGAATATTGACACGGCGTAGGCCTATGGTCGGGGTTCTGAAATGACTGGAAAGTCGCGTTTTTCCTAGCCTTTCGAGCGATTGACAATTGCTCGGAATTGGATGAAGGTGGCGTACCCAAATCAAACGGGCGTATGAATTGAGCGTTTGTCTGTCAGACCGCTCATACAGAACCCCGACTAGCGCATTGGCGGGTGTGCCTGGCGGATTGGCGTGAGCATTGACCAAATTATCAATGTCAAACCAATAGGCCAGCGTCCAATGTGTACTGTTCAGCTTCCATATCGTGGAGATCAGTTGATGATTTACGAAGGTAAAGCCATCACGGTTAAGGCTCTTGAAAGTGGCATCGTCGAATTGAAATTCGACCTCAAGGGTGAGTCCGTCAACAAGTTCAACCGTCTAACCCTGAATGAATTGCGTCAGGCCGTAGACACCATCAAAGCAGATGCTTCGGTCAAGGGTGTGATCGTCTCCAGCGGCAAGGACGTGTTCATCGTCGGCGCTGACATCACCGAATTCGTCGACAATTTCAAGCTGCCCGATGCCGAGCTGGTGGCTGGCAACCTCGAAGCCAACAAGATCTTCAGCGATTTCGAAGACCTCAATGTGCCGACCGTTGCCGCGATCAATGGCATCGCGTTGGGCGGTGGCCTGGAAATGTGCCTGGCCGCGGACTTCCGCGTCATGTCGGCGACCGCCAAAATCGGTCTGCCCGAAGTCAAACTGGGCATCTACCCAGGTTTTGGCGGCACCGTACGCCTGCCGCGCATCATCGGGGCTGACAACGCCATCGAGTGGATTGCCGCTGGTAAGGAAAACCGTGCAGAAGACGCGCTGAAAGTCGGTGCCGTCGACGCTGTGGTTGCCCCGGACAAACTGGCCGAAGCTGCACTGAACCTGATCAAAGGCGCCATCAGCGGCGAATTTGACTACAAGGCCAAGCGTCAGCCGAAGCTTGAGAAACTCAAGCTCAACGCCATCGAACAAATGATGTCGTTCGAAACCGCCAAAGGTTTCGTGGCTGGCCAAGCCGGCCCGAACTACCCGGCGCCGGTTGAAGCGATCAAGACCATCCAGAAAGCCGCGAACTTCGGTCGCGACAAAGCCCTGGAAGTGGAAGCGGCAGGCTTCGTCAAACTGGCGAAAACCTCGGCTGCCCAGAGTCTGATCGGCCTGTTCCTGAACGACCAGGAGCTGAAGAAAAAGGCCAAGGCCTACGACGAAATCGCCAAAGACGTGAAACAGGCTGCCGTGCTCGGCGCCGGTATCATGGGCGGCGGTATCGCATATCAGTCGGCGTCCAAAGGCACACCGATCCTGATGAAAGACATCAACGAGCACGGCATTGAGCAGGGCTTGGCGGAAGCCGCCAAGCTGCTGGTGGGCCGCGTTGATAAAGGCCGCATGACCGCTGCGAAAATGGCTGAAGTGCTTAACGGCATTCGTCCTACGCTGTCCTACGGCGATTTCGGCCACGTCGACCTGGTGGTCGAAGCCGTTGTCGAGAACCCGAAGGTCAAGCAGGCCGTTCTGGCTGAAGTGGAAGCCCAGGTTAAAGAAGACACCATCCTGGCCTCTAACACCTCGACCATTTCCATCAGCTTGCTGGCCAAAGCCCTCAAGCGTCCGGAAAACTTCGTCGGCATGCACTTCTTCAACCCGGTGCACATGATGCCGCTGGTGGAAGTGATCCGTGGCGAGAAGTCCAGCGAGCTGGCAGTTGCCACCACCGTTGCCTACGCCAAGAAAATGGGCAAGAACCCGATTGTGGTCAACGACTGCCCGGGCTTTTTGGTCAACCGCGTGCTGTTCCCGTACTTCGGTGGTTTCGCCAAGTTGGTCAGCGCCGGTGTGGACTTCGTGCGTATCGACAAAGTCATGGAAAAATTCGGCTGGCCAATGGGCCCGGCGTACCTGATGGACGTGGTCGGCATCGACACCGGCCACCACGGTCGCGACGTCATGGCTGAAGGCTTCCCGGACCGTATGAAAGACGACCGCCGCTCGGCGATCGACGCGCTCTACGAGGCCAAGCGCCTGGGCCAGAAGAATGGCAAAGGCTTCTACGCTTACGAGGCCGACAAGAAGGGCAAGCAGAAGAAAGTGGCCGATCCGTCGGTTCACGAAGTACTCGCGCCGGTCATCTACGAACAGCGTGAGGTGTCCGACGAGGACATCATCAACTGGATGATGATCGCCCTGTGCCTGGAAACCGTGCGTTGCCTGGAAGACGGCATTGTTGAAACCGCCGCCGAAGCCGATATGGGCCTGGTGTACGGTATTGGTTTCCCTCCATTCCGTGGTGGTGCGCTGCGTTACATCGACTCGATCGGTGTAGCCGAGTTCGTTGCCCTGGCTGACAAATACGCTGATTTGGGCCCGCTGTACCACCCGACCGCGAAGCTGCGTGAAATGGCCAAAAATGGCCAGAGCTTCTTCGGTTAAGCGCCCAGACGAATAGAGCGAGAATATTTATGAGCTTGAATCCAAGAGACGTGGTGATTGTCGACTTCGGTCGCACACCAATGGGCCGCTCCAAGGGCGGCATGCACCGCAACACTCGTGCCGAAGACATGTCGGCGCACCTGATCAGCAAATTGCTGGAACGCAACGTCAAGGTCGACCCGAACGAAGTCGAGGACGTGATCTGGGGCTGCGTCAACCAGACCCTGGAGCAGGGCTGGAACATCGCGCGCATGGCGTCGTTGATGACCCAGATCCCGCACACCGCAGCCGGCCAGACCGTTAGCCGCCTGTGCGGCTCGTCGATGAGCGCGCTGCACACCGCTGCGCAGGCGATCATGACCGGCAACGGCGATGTGTTCGTGGTTGGCGGCGTGGAGCACATGGGCCACGTCAGCATGATGCACGGCGTCGACCCTAACCCGCACATGTCGCTGTACGCGGCAAAAGCCTCGGGCATGATGGGCCTGACCGCAGAAATGCTCGGCAAAATGCATGGCATTACCCGCGAAGCCCAGGACGCCTTCGGCGTGCGCTCCCACCAGTTGGCCCACAAGGCGACTGTTGAAGGCAAGTTCAAGGATGAAATCATCCCGATGAACGGCTACGACGAGAACGGTTTCCTCAAACTGTTCGATTATGACGAGACTATTCGTCCGGAAACCACCCTGGAAAGCCTGGCAGCCCTTAAGCCTGCCTTCAATCCAAAGGGCGGCACCGTGACAGCCGGTACGTCGTCGCAAATCACTGACGGTGCTTCGTGCATGATCGTGATGTCGGCACAGCGTGCCCAAGACCTGGGTATCCAGCCGATGGCCGTGATTCGTTCGATGGCAGTGGCGGGTGTGGACCCTGCGATCATGGGCTATGGTCCAGTACCGGCCACACAAAAAGCCTTGAAGCGCGCAGGCCTGACCATCGCCGATATCGACTTCTTCGAGCTCAACGAAGCTTTCGCCGCACAGGCCCTGCCAGTGCTGAAAGATTTGAAAGTGCTCGACAAGATGAACGAGAAGGTTAACCTGCACGGCGGTGCGATTGCCTTGGGCCACCCATTTGGTTGCTCCGGTGCACGTATCTCCGGCACTTTGCTTAATGTGATGAAGCAAAATGGCGGCAACCTTGGGGTTGCAACCATGTGCATTGGTCTTGGCCAAGGCATTTCCACCGTCTTCGAACGCGTCTAAGCGTTAGGTTGACGGAAGCCGGGGCCCAGTGCCCCGGTTTTTGTTTTTTGGAATTTTTAATTTTTTTTTTTAACAAATTTTGTAAGAGGGCCAAAACATGAAAGTCGAACCAGGGCTCTACCAACATTATAAGGGGCCGCAGTACCGCGTTTTTAACGTGGCACGGCACTCCGAGACCGAAGAAGAAGTGGTGTTTTACCAAGCACTGTATGGCGATTACGGCTTTTGGGTGCGCCCTTTGAGCATGTTCCTGGAGACCGTCGAAGTTGACGGCGCGCAGGTCCCACGCTTTGCTTTGGTCCAGGCCGAACCCAGTCTTTTTTCGGGGCAATAACGGCAGGCCGCGCAGAATGCTGCGCTTGACCTCACCTTGTTGCCACTATATATAGCGTTGCCGCGACAGGCGCCAACTGCCTTTCACTTCTCGAATTCAGGAATTTTCCGATCCATGGGCAAATCGCTGGTCATTGTGGAATCCCCGGCTAAGGCCAAGACCATCAACAAGTACTTGGGTAACGAGTACGTGGTGAAGTCGAGTATCGGCCATATCCGAGACCTGCCCACCAGCGGTTCGGCTAGCGCCAGCAAGGAGCCTGCCGCCAAGCGCGGCAAGGCGGCTGCGGGCGAGGGTCCGGTGCTCACCCCTAAAGAGAAAGCGCGCAAGCAGCTGGTCTCACGCATGGGTGTGGACCCGGATCATGGCTGGAAGGCCAAGTACGAAATCCTTCCAGGCAAGGAAAAGGTCATCGAAGAGCTGCGCCGGCTCGCCAAAGATGCTGACACCATCTATCTCGCGACGGACTTGGACCGCGAGGGGGAAGCCATTGCCTGGCACCTGCGCGAAGCCATCGGCGGTGATGACAGCCGCTACAAGCGTGTGGTGTTCAACGAAATCACCAAGAAAGCCATCCAGGAAGCCTTCTCCAAGCCGGGCGAACTCGACATCGACCGCGTCAACGCGCAACAGGCGCGTCGTTTCCTCGACCGCGTCGTGGGCTACATGGTCTCGCCGCTGCTGTGGGCGAAAATCGCCCGTGGCCTGTCCGCCGGCCGTGTGCAATCGGTAGCGGTCAAGCTGGTGGTGGAGCGTGAGCGCGAAATTCGTGCGTTCAACCCCGAAGAATACTGGGAAGTGCACGCTGACCTTGGCACCGCCAAGGGCGCCAACGTGCGCTTTGAAGTGGCCCGTGAAAAAGGCGAGGCCTTCAAGCCGCTGAACGAAGCCCAGGCCATGGCCGCGCTGGAGAAGCTCAAGGCTTCCAGCTACAGCATCGTCAAGCGTGAAGACAAACCGACCAGCAGCAAGCCGTCGGCGCCGTTCATCACCTCCACCTTGCAACAGGCCGCGAGTAACCGCCTGGGCTTCGGTGTGAAGAAAACCATGATGATGGCCCAGCGTCTGTACGAAGCCGGCTACATCACTTATATGCGTACCGACTCCACCAACCTGTCGCAAGACGCGGTGGCGATGGCGCGTACGTATATCGAGACCGAGTTCGGTAAGAAGTACCTGCCGGAGAAGCCGAACGTCTACAGCAGCAAAGAAGGCGCACAGGAGGCTCACGAAGCGATTCGTCCTTCCGACGCCAACACCGAGCCAAGCAAGTTGACGGGCATGGAGCGCGACGCTGAGCGCCTTTACGAGCTGATCTGGCGCCAATTCCTGGCATGCCAGATGCTGCCGGCGCAATACCTGTCCACCACCGTCAGTGTGGGCGCTGGCGACTTCGAGCTGCGTGCCAAGGGCCGTATCCTCAAGTTCGACGGCTACACTCGGGTGATGCCGCAAATTGCCAAACCAGGCGATGACGACGTGCTGCCGGACATGGCCCAGGGCGACACGTTGAAGCTGATCAAGCTCGACCCGTCCCAGCACTTCACCAAGCCGCCGGCGCGTTACTCCGAAGCCAGCCTGGTAAAAGAGATGGAAAAGCGCGGTATTGGTCGTCCTTCGACCTATGCGGCAATCATCTCGACCATCCAGGACCGTGGCTACGTAGCGCTGCACAACCGTCGTTTCTACTCGGAAAAGATGGGCGACATCGTGACCGAGCGCCTGTCCGAGAGCTTCTCCAATTTGATGGACTACGGCTTTACCGCCGGCATGGAAGAGAACCTCGATGACGTGGCCCAGGGCGAGCGTGACTGGAAAAACGTACTGGATGAGTTCTACGGCGACTTCAAGAAAAAACTCGAAGTAGCCGAAAGCCCTGAGAGCGGCATGCGTGCCAACCAGCCGGTAATGACTGATATTCCGTGCCTGACCTGCGGGCGCCCGATGCAGATTCGTACGGCGTCCACCGGTGTGTTCCTCGGTTGCTCGGGCTACAGCCTGCCGCCGAAAGAGCGCTGCAAGGCCACCGTTAACCTGGTGCCGGGTGATGAAATCGCTGCTGACGACGAGGGTGAATCCGAGTCGCTGGTATTGCGTGGCAAGCACCGTTGCCCGATCTGCAGCACGGCGATGGACGCCTACCTGCTCGACGAGAAGCACAAGTTGCACATCTGCGGTAACAACCCGGATTGCGACGGCTACGAGATCGAAGAGGGCAGCTACCGCATCAAGGGCTACGAAGGCCCGAGCCTGGAATGCGACAAGTGCGGCAGCGAGATGCAGCTCAAGACCGGCCGTTTCGGCAAGTTTTTCGGTTGCACCAACCCGACATGCAAGAACACCCGCAAACTGCTGAAGAGTGGTGACGCGGCGCCGCCGAAGATGGACCCGGTGAAGATGCCTGAGCTCAAGTGCGAGAAGGTCAACGACACCTACATCCTGCGTGACGGGGCTTCGGGCTTGTTCCTGGCGGCCAGCCAGTTCCCGAAGAACCGCGAGACCCGCGCGCCGTTGGTGATGGAAATCGTGCCGCACAAAGACGAGATCGATCCTAAGTACCACTTCCTGTGTGAAGCGCCGAAGAAGGATCCCGACGGTCGCCCGTCTGTGATCCGCTACAGCCGCAAAACTAAGGAGCAGTACGTGCAGACCGAAGTGGACGGCAAGCCTACCGGCTGGAAAGCGTTCTACGACGGCGGCAAGTGGAAAGTCGAGGACAAGCGCCAAGGCGCTTGATCGACGACGCTGCAAAATACAAAGGCCGCCTGTTCAGGCGGCCTTTTTTTACGCTTGCAGTGCGTTCGGCTGATCCGTGACACTGTTCAGCCAGCATCACGCTTATTTCGTTGTGGAGACTGCCGTTATGGCCAACGAACTCTATACCCGTACCAATCAGAAAATTTACTTCGCGGGTTTGTCCCTGGAAGCCCTTGGCCGTGCCGAGGAAGGGAAGGAGATGAATGCCATCGCGCTGGTCCAGGCCGGGCGTGAAGCGGCGTTATTCCACCTGTATGGCGCTTTGCTGGGGCTGTGCCATGAAATCGCCGGGTTCTACCGTTTGCCCCAGGCCGGTTCGCCGCGCGCAGAAATGATCATAAGCCGCGAAGTGCTGGATTCCATGGCTATCCCTGAACTGGCTGAACTGGTGGAAATGGCCCAGAGCCCCGACAGTTGGGTAGCCCGGCTGCTCAAGGCGCATGCCGATATGTTCCAACCGCCACGCGTTCCCCACGTGCCCAAGGGCGATGTCACGCAGCCGCTGATCGTGGCCGTCGCGCTGGAAGAAGATGAGCCTAAGCCATTGAGTCGGGAAGAGCTGGAGGGCTGGCGCCAGGAGTTGAAGAAGATGGCGTTGCGGTTTCGCGAAGGCTTGAACGAATGCTGATCTAGATCTATTGGTCTGCTAATAAGAGTCAGTGTGTGGCTCGACTGCGATCGCTTCGGGCCGGCAATCACGGTCTGACTGAGCGCCGGCCATCGCAGCCAGGCCAGCCCCCACATGGGTCTCCGGCTTTTTTCAGAAGGCACCATTCATCAAGCCGTAAAGAAACCTGTTCAGATCCTCACCGAGGCTGACTGGATGACTGATATAATCCCGGCCTTTCGTGGAGAACAGACTTTTATGCCAACGTCCTTTCTGGAAATTGTAGAGTTGCCTGACGGCCGAATCGAGCTGCGCCGGGCTGAGGACGAGGGTTCTCTGGTTATTTTGGATTTTTCCGAAGACGCAAAAGCGTTCCTACAGGGCCAGCACGTGGAAGTGGCCAAAGCCATGTTGAGCGTTGGTGTGCAGATGGCGGGTCGCCTGGCAGAAGGCGAGCCGGAGAAGGATGACGGGCCGCGGGTTCTTCACTGATTTCTTTCGCTAAGCGCGCTTTTTTGTGAGCGTGCTTGCTGTGGCAACCCCGCTTGCCACACAAGCCCAGTGGCAACAGCAAGTCCAATTGCCACAGAAGGCACTCTGCCAAATCGGCAGTATTATCCCAAACGAATATTCAAACTCTGCGCATCGCCCGTACGCGCAGCGCTGATCAGCTGTTGCTTGGCCGCAGCATTCAGCGGGTTCAACCAGCTCACCACCGTATGGCTGCGCCCCAGGCGCAAGGCTTCGCAGGTCAGTTGCTGGGCGCTTTGAGTGCCGCGTGGTTGCAGCAGCAGGATGCGCTCGCGGTTGAGGCCGGCGTCCCGCAGCCAGGCCTGGGTCAGGCTGGCGGGCGGGGCGATCAGCGTCAGCCAGCGCGCGTCCTGCTCCTCGCTGAGTTCGCGAAGGATCGGCGCCAGCAGGCTCAGGCAGCTCCCGGCTGCACCGCGCAACGACAGTTCACTGAATGCCTCGGGTTCGGAGCCCCAAGGGGCCTCGACCGTTTCCTTGAGGATGGGCGCAAGGGGTTGGGCCATAAAGGCCTCGAACAGCGACAGTTGTGTGTGTTGTGGGGTGTGCACGAGCTGCATGGTGCCTCCTTTAGCGGCGAATGACGCCAACGCTCAAGCCTTCGATCACCAGGTCCTGATCTTTCAGGTTCACCTCAATCGGCGCGAATTCAGGGTTCTCGGCCAGTAGCCAAACCTTGCTGCCTTCGCGCTTGAAGCGTTTTACGGTGACTTCATCGCCGATACGCGCGACGACGATCTGGCCATTACGGGCTTCACGCGTTGTATGGACGGCCAGCAGGTCACCGTCGAAAATGCCCACGTCCTTCATGCTCATGCCGTGTACGCGCAACAGGTAGTCGGCACGCGGATGGAAGAAGGTCGGGTTGATGTTGCAGGATTCCTCGACGTGCTGCTGCGCCAGGATCGGCGCACCAGCGGCGACGCGACCGATGATTGGCAGGGTCGATTCGTCGGCCTTGGCTTCGAAGCCAGGGATGCGAATACCGCGTGAAGCACCCGGGGTCATTTCGATCGCGCCTTTGCGAGCGAGGGCCTTGAGGTGTTCTTCGGCGGCGTTGGGGGATTTGAACCCCAGTTCCAGCGCAATTTCCGCTCGTGTCGGCGGGTAGCCGTTGTCATCGAGGCAGCGCTTGATAAAAGCCAGAATCTCAGCTTGGCGTGGCGTCAGTTTTAGCATGTTGATCGCTCTGTCTTTTTATACAGTGACTGGGATTATATACAGTGAACTGCGCTTGGCAATCATCCTTTTCGAGCGCTCCGCTGGACGGTCATTCGTCATCCGTTCTGTAAGACAGAGACAGCGCTGCCTACAGAGCAGGAAGGATGTGATTAAATAGCCATGAAATAGATGACTGCCCGGCCGGAAAACGGACTCACAGGCTTGACAAGACACAACCTGAAACGTATGTTTCAAACAAGTGTTTGTCAGGCGGAGTAGCCATGGCCCAGTCGGAAACCGTTGAACGCATTCTCGATGCTGCCGAGCAATTGTTCGCGGAAAAAGGATTTGCTGAAACTTCATTGCGGCTGATCACCAGCAAGGCTGGGGTCAACCTCGCCGCCGTGAATTACCATTTCGGCTCGAAAAAAGCCCTGATCCAGGCGGTGTTCTCGCGCTTTTTGGGGCCGTTCTGCGCCAGCCTCGACCGTGAGCTGGAGCGCCGCCAGACCAAGCCTGAACACAAGCCAAGCCTGGAAGACCTGCTGGAAATCCTGGTTGAGCAAGCGCTGGTGGTTCAACCGCGCAGCGGCAATGATCTGTCGATTTTCATGCGCCTCCTGGGCCTGGCCTTCAGCCAGAGCCAGGGCCACCTGCGACGTTACCTGGAGGACATGTACGGCAAGGTGTTCCGTCGCTACATGTTGTTGGTTAACGAAGCTGCGCCGCGTATACCACCGATCGAGTTGTTCTGGCGCGTGCACTTCATGCTCGGTGCCGCTGCGTTCAGCATGTCCGGGATCAAAGCCTTGCGCGCGATTGCCGAGACCGATTTCGGCGTCAATACCTCAATAGAACAGGTGATGCGCCTGATGGTGCCGTTCCTCGCCGCCGGCATGCGCGCCGAAACCGGTGTGACCGACCAGGCCATGGCTGCTGCGCAAATGCGCCCGCGCAGCAAATCCACGCCGTCCACCGCCAAGGCATGATCGCCCGGGTGTGCGCGGCCGCTTGCATCCGCTAAGCTAACCGCCATGCCGATTTCAGCTATTTACTCGCAACCCGTTGTGCTCACTGCGCTTATCGCGCCACGTGAGGGCAACGGGTTGTGTGCGTTATTTAAGGAAGGTTTATGACTGCTGCCCTGCAAGGTTCTTTAATGGTCGACGTTGCCGGTACTTGGCTGACGGCCGAGGATCGCCACCTGTTGCGTCAGCCTGAAGTGGGCGGCTTGATCATTTTCGCGCGCAACATCGAACACCCTCGCCAAGTGCGCGAGTTGAGCGCGGCGATTCGTGCCGTACGCCCCGACGTGCTGCTGGCCGTCGACCAGGAAGGCGGTCGCGTGCAACGCCTGCGCCAAGGCTTTGTGCGCCTGCCGGCCATGCGCGCGTTAGCAGATAACCCGAATGCCGAATACCTGGCCGAGCAGTGTGGCTGGATCATGGCCACGGAAGTGCTGGCGGTTGGCCTCGACCTGAGCTTTGCCCCAGTGCTGGACCTCGATTACCAGCGCAGCGCCGTGGTCGGCTCCCGCTCGTTCGAAGGCGACCCCGAGCGCGCCGCCGTGCTCGCCGGTGCCTTCATTCGCGGCATGAACAGCGCCGGCATGGCCGCCACCGGTAAACACTTCCCGGGCCACGGCTGGGCTGAGGCCGATTCCCACGTCGCGATTCCCAATGACGAACGCAGCCTGGAACAGATTCGCGCCAATGATTTGGTGCCGTTCGCACGCCTGAGCAAGCAGTTGGCGGCCGTGATGCCTGCTCACGTGATCTACCCACAGGTTGACGCCCAGCCTGCCGGTTTCTCGCGTCGCTGGTTGCAGGATATTTTGCGTGGTGAGTTGCAGTTCGATGGGGTTATTTTCAGTGATGACCTGTCCATGGCCGGGGCGCATGTGGTCGGTGATGCGGCCAGCCGGATCGAAGCGGCGCTGACCGCCGGCTGCGAAATGGGCTTGGTGTGCAACGATCGTGCGGCTGCTGAGCTGGCGCTGACTGCGGCGCAGCGCATGAAAGTTACGCCTTCGGCGCGGATGGCGCGGATGCGTGGGCAGGCGATTGCCTCTATGGACTATAAGCAGGACCCGCGTTGGTTGGTGGCGCTCACAGCGTTGCGGGATGCTCAGTTGATCGACTGATAACCGTGGTGCGCCCTTCGCGAGCAAGCCCGCTCCCACATTCGACCGCATTCCAAAAGGATGTACGCGATTAAATGTGTGCGGGCTTGCTCGCGAAGGCGGTCTGTCAGTCAGCGCTTCTCTTGCTTGTGGGGCAACGGCGCAAACAACGCCTCGATATCCTCGTTGCCCAGCTGCCAGTCCCCCGTCTTGCGTCCGTCCAGTACACCTGCCGCCAAGTCGGACTTTTCCTTCTGCAGGTGTTGGATTTTCTCCTCCACCGTGCCCCGCGCAATCATCTTGTACACAAACACCGGCTTCTCCTGACCGATGCGATACGCACGGTCAGTCGCCTGGTTCTCCGTGGCCGGGTTCCACCAAGGGTCGTAGTGGATGACGGTGTCGGCTTCGGTCAGGTTCAAGCCCACGCCGCCAGCCTTCAAGCTGATCAGAAAAATCTGCAGCTTGCCGCTCTGGAAATCCTTCACCGGTGTGCGCCGGTCACGGGTCTGGCCGGTCAGCAGTGCGTACGCCACGCCACGCTTTTTCAGTTCGGCTTCGATCAGACTCAGCATCGAGGTGAACTGGGAGAACAGCAGAATCCGGCGCCCTTCGGCAAACAGCTCTTCGAGCATTTGCATCAGGCTGTCGAGCTTGCCCGAGCTGCTGCCGCGGGCGGGCAGGGTGGCATCGTTAACCAGGCGCAGGTCACAGCACACCTGGCGCAGTTTGAGCAGTGCTTCAAGAATGATGATCTGGCTGCGCGCCACGCCCTTGCGGGTGATCTCGTCGCGCACCTTCTTGTCCATGGCCAGACGCATGGTTTCGTACACGTCCCGCTGCGCCTCGTTGAGGTCGACCCAATGGATGATTTCGGTTTTGGGCGGCAATTCCGTGGCCACTTGTTCCTTGGTGCGGCGCAGCAGGAAAGGTTTGATCCGACCGTTAAGGTGCTGCAATCGCACATCACTGGCGCGCTTTTCGATGGGCACGCGGTAATCGCGGTTGAAGCTTTTCACGTCGCCCAGCCAGCCTGGCAGTAGGAAGTGGAACAGCGACCACAGCTCGCCCAGGTGGTTTTCCAGTGGTGTACCGCTCAGGCACAGGCGCTGACGTGCATTCAGCTCGCGCGCGGCCTGGGCGGCCTTGCTGTTGGGGTTCTTGATGTACTGCGCCTCATCGAGGATCAGCACGTGCAAGGGCAGGGCGGCGAGTTGTTCGATGTCTTTGGGCAGCAGCGCGTAGGTGGTCAGCAGCAGGTCATAGTTCTGCAAGCTCTGGAAATGTTTCTTACGCGTTGCGCCATACAGCGCCAGCACTTTGAGTTGCGGCGTAAAGTGCGCTGCTTCGTCGAGCCAGTTGGGGATCAGGCTGGTGGGCATGACCACCATGCACGGCCGATCCAAGCGCCCGGCGATTTTCTCACTGAGAATATGCGCCAGGGTCTGCAAGGTTTTTCCCAGTCCCATGTCATCCGCAAGAATTCCGCCCACGTCGAGTTGGCGCAGCGACTGCATCCAACTCAGGCCTTCGAGCTGATACGGGCGTAAGGTCGCGTTCAAGCCTTCGGGCGCGACGCAGGTGAAGTCCTTGATGTCGCGCAGGCGTTGGGCGAAGTTGCGGATCTTGTCACCGCCTTCCCATTGCAGTGGCAAGTCTTCCAGCGGGTTGAGGCGAATCGCATCGGCCTTGGCCAGGCGCAATGTGATGTTGCCGGGTTCCTGCAAGTAAAACTCACCAAGGGTGGCCAGCACCGGTTTCAAGCGCCCATAAGGCAGCGCCACTTGCAACGGGCCGTGACCGTTCGGCAGGCCAGGGATGTTCACCAGAATCAGCTCGTCATCGCGGCGCCGGGCGAGTTTCTCCGGGTTGAGGATCTCGGTGTGCGAACGCATCAGGTTGAGCAGGATCGGCAACAGGCTCAGCCGCTCGCCGTTGACTATGATGCCCAACTCCAAGTCAAACCAATCGCGCTCCGGGCCTTCATCAACGGTGGCGTACCAGTCATCAACGGCGCTCAAGTCGAAGCCGAAATCTTCATCGATCTGCAGCTCCCAGCCCTCGGCGCGCAAGGTTGGCGATGCGTTGAGGGTGAAGTTCAGCCAGGCGCTGTCATTGACCATCTCGAACAATTCGCCAGCACTCTCCGGCAGCGCCTTGCTCTGGCGCGTGGCGATCTTGAAGCCGAGCAGGCGCAGTTGCTCACGATACGGTTGCTCCAGCTCCGGGTGGCGCTTGATGCGCAGGCTCTGGGTCTCCTGGCGCACGACGATGTCGGCGTTCTTTTGTCCGCTGACATAGTTGCCCAAGTAATTGAACGACAGCGCTGCGCGGTGCTGGATGTAGCGCTGCATTTTGCCATTGCGCGGTTCAAACGCGCTGAACTCGACACTCGCCAGCCACAGGCGCGGCACCGGTCGCACATCCTCCATCACCACCTGCGGCAGCACCACGCGGTTATCCAGCACGGCCTGGAGTTTTTCCAGCAGCTCGGCATCCTGGGCGGCCGCCGGGTAGGCCAGGGTTTCCTGGACCTTGAGCAGCACCGCCGCGATGTGTTTGCAGTTGGTGTGCACCGGGCACGTGCAGCGGCTGTCCACCAGAATCAGCATGCCTTTGGCCGATTCGCGCAGCGAGATGGTCTGCCGGTAAACGTTACCGCCCGAGCCTTCGCAACTGGCAATGATGGTGCTGTCGCCGGACTCGACGATGCGCACGCGGTTTTCCAGGGCGTAGCGCCGCCCGCGCTCAAGGCTTTGCTCTTTAAAACGGTTGGCCCACGAAGGGGCCAGGGGTTTGGTCAACGACGACGTCAGGGGCATGGCGCTGGATCAGTCCTGAATGTCGGGCGGTGGTGCACTGGGTGGTTTGGCGGTCAGCGAAGTGATCTTGATCAGCAGCGCCAAGTGGCCGCCGTCCAAGTAGTTGAGCTGGTTGTTCTTGGTGCGCACGTCTTGCTGGCTCAGGTGTTCGCTGGCAATCACGCTACCGTTGGCGTCGAACTGGTTGATCCAGAAATCCGCGTCGATATCGGTAAAGCGCCCCAGTTGCAGGTTCAGCGTGCCTTCGATGGGGAACTGGCCAAATTGCTCGGTGCCATCGCTGATCGCCAGCTTTACCGGTTGGTCGCCCAGGTTCTGGTCCCAGGCGCGGTGCAGCAGCACGGTGTAGCTGTTGTCGGCACTGAGTTTGTCGACGATGTTGCCCAGCCGCGGCGGGCTCATTTTGTCCGCCGGTAGCCGTGATGCCCCGGCGTCCCAGTTTTCCGGTGCGGCGCGGCTATTGATCACAGGCTCAGCGTTCTGGCGCACCAGGATCATTTCCACCAGGTACGGGCTGTCGGCAAACGCCGAAGGAGCAACGACCACCAACAACAAGCTCAAAATGCGGAACAGGCGCATTGGGGCGTCCTTCAAGCAGATTTCGGGATGAGGCGCTCAAACAGCGCCTCTAATGTATTAAAGCGTTCTTCAGCACGTTCCATCGGCACCATGAATTTGAATAGCGTAGCCCCTTCGAACTTGTAACGGTTGGGCTGGCCCTGAATCAGCTTGATCAGCACCAATGGATCCACCGGCGTTTGCGCTTCAAACTCGATACGCCCGCCTTGCGGCCCAGCGTCGACTTTCTTGATGCCCAACTGCTCGGCCTGCAATTTGAGCAGGGTCAGGCGCACCAGGTTCTTGGTCGGCTCCGGCAACAAGCCGAAGCGGTCGATCATCTCCACTTGCAAGTCCTTGAGGCCGTCTTCGTCGGTGGCCGAGGCAATGCGCTTGTACAGGATCAGCCGCGCGTGCACGTCCGGCAGGTAGTCTTCGGGAATCAACGCCGGCAAGCGCAGGTTGATTTCCGGGCCGCCACCCAAGGGTTGATCAAGGTTCGGTTGTTCGCCTTTGCGGATAGCTTTTACCGCGCGCTCGAGCATCTCCATATACAGGGTGAAACCCACCGCTTGGATCTGCCCGCTCTGGCCGTCGCCGAGCAGTTCACCAGCGCCACGGATTTCCAGGTCGTTGGTGGCCAATACGAAACCGGCACCCAGGTCCTGGGTGTTGGCGATAGCTTCCAGGCGTTTTTCGGCGTCGCCGGTAACTTGCTGGCGCGGCGGCGTCAGCAAGTAGGCATAGGCTTGGTGGTGACTACGCCCAACCCGGCCGCGCAATTGGTGCAGCTGCGCGAGGCCGAACTTGTCGGCACGCTCGATGATGATGGTGTTGGCGCTCGGCACATCGATACCGGTCTCGATGATGGTCGAGGCGATCAGTACGTTGAAGCGCTTGTGGTAAAAGTCGCTCATTACCTGTTCGAGTTCGCGCTCGCGCATCTGCCCGTGGCCGATGGCGATGCGTGCTTCCGGCACTAGTTCGGCGAGGTCGGCGGCGCATTTCTCGATGGTCTTCACGTCGTTGTGCAGGTAGTACACCTGACCGCCGCGCAGCAGTTCACGCAACAGCGCTTCCTTGACCGTACTTTTGTTCTGCTCCATCACGAAGGTGCGCACCGACAGGCGCCGCGCCGGCGGCGTGGCGATGATCGACAGGTCACGCATGCCTGACACGGCCATGTTCAACGTGCGCGGAATTGGCGTGGCGGTAAGGGTAAGAATGTCGACTTCGCTGCGCAGGTTTTTCAGCTGTTCTTTCTGGCGCACACCGAAGCGGTGTTCTTCGTCGATAATCACCAACCCGAGGTTTTTGATCTTCACATCGTCCGACAGTAGCTTGTGGGTGCCGATCACGATGTCGATCTTGCCTTCGGCCAAGTCGGCGACGGCGGCATTCACTTCCTTGGCAGATTTGAAGCGGCTCATCACTTCCACGCTCACCGGCCAGTCGGCGAAGCGGTCGCGGAAGCTGTTGTAATGCTGTTGGGCGAGCAGGGTGGTCGGCACCAGAATCGCCACCTGCTTGCCGCCATGCACGGCAATAAAGGCGGCGCGCATGGCCACTTCGGTCTTGCCGAAGCCCACGTCGCCGCACACCAGGCGGTCCATCGGCTTGGGCGCGAGCATGTCGGCGCGCACCGCTTCGATGGTGGTTTGCTGATCCGGGGTCTCTTCAAAGGCGAAGCCGGCGCTGAAGGTGGCGTAGTCGGCTTTCGGGTCGGCGAAGGCGTAACCCTCGCGGGCAGCGCGGCGTGCATAGATGTCGAGCAATTCGGCGGCGACGTCGCGCACCTGTTCGGCGGCCTTGCGTTTGGCCTTCTGCCAAGTCTCGGAGCCCAGTCGGTGCAATGGCGCCAGGGCGTCGTCGCTGCCGGTGTAGCGCGCGATCAGGTGTAGGCTGGCCACCGGCACATAGAGCTTGGCGCCTTCGGCGTATTCCATGGTGAGGAATTCGGCGGCCTGGTTGTCAATCTCCAGGGTCTGCAGGCCCAGGTAGCGGCCCACGCCGTGGTCGATATGAACCACCGGCGCGCCTTCGCGCAGCTCGGTCAGGTTTTTGATGACCGCGTCGTTGTTGGCGTCCGCGCGTTTTTCACGGCGACGGCGCTGCATCACGCGCTGGCCGAACAGCGGGCTCTCGGCGATCAACGCCAGGGCCGGATCATCCAGCAACAAGCCTTCATCCAGCGGCGCAATGGTGATCGCCAGGCGCTCTTTGCTGGCGACGAAATCCGGCCAGCTGTCGACGGTTTTCGGGCGCAGCTTCAGGCGTTCCAGCAACTCCAGTAGCACTTCGCGGCGGCCAGCGGATTCGGCGGTAAACAGTACGCGGCCGGGGAAATCACCCAGGAAGTTGGACAACGCCTCCAGCGGTTGCGTGGCTTTGGCCTGAATCGCCAAATCCGGCAGCGTGCCTGCCGGGAAGCGTTCGCGGCCGCTGCCGGCGTCGACGTCCTGTTGGCTGGCGACTACGCGTGGCCAATTTTTCAGGCGGGCGAAGCAGTCTTCCACCGGCAGGAACAGCTCGGCAGGCGGCAATAAAGGTCTGGACGGATCAACGCGGCGCTCTTCATAGCGATTACGCACGTCGCTCCAGAAGTTTTCCGCGGCTTGCTCGATACCCGGCAGCGAGAACACTTGGGTGTCCTGAGGCAGGTAGTCGAACAGCGTGGAGGTTTCGTCGAAGAACAGCGGCAGGTAGTACTCGATACCGGCTGGTGTAATCCCGCTGCTCAAGTCTTGAAAGATCGGGCAGCGGCGGAAGTCCACGTCGAAGCGTTCGCGAAAGCGTGCCTTGAAGCGTGTGACCGCGTCTTTTTGCAACGGGAATTCCCGCGCTGGCAGCAGCTTGATCGAGTCCACTTTATCAATGGAGCGTTGGTTGTCTGGGTCGAAGGTGCGCAGCGTTTCGATTTCGTCATCGAACAAGTCGATGCGGTACGGCAGTTTGCTGCCCATCGGGAACAGGTCGATCAACGCGCCGCGCACGGCGAACTCGCCGTGTTCATACACCGTGTCGACGCAGCGGTAGCCACTGGCCTCAAGACGCGTGCGCATCTGCTCCACGTCGAGCTTCTGGCCGACATCCAGCACCAGGCTGCTGCCCAGCAGGAACTTGGTCGGCGCCAGGCGATGCAGGGCTGTGGTGATCGGCACCACGAGCACGCCGTGGGCCAGTTCCGGCAAGCGGTACAGGCTGGCGATGCGCTGGGAAATGATGTCCTGGTGCGGCGAGAACAGGTCGTAGGGCAGGGTTTCCCAGTCGGGAAAGTGCAGCACTGGCAAATCCGGGGCGAAGAAGCTCAGCTCCTGCTCCAGCCGCTCGGCGCTTTGGCTGTCGGCGGTGAGCAGCAGGGTAAAGCGCTTGGCTGCGCTGGCAGCCTCGGCAATGGCCAGGCTCAGGGCGGCACCGGGCAGGTTGCCCCAGTGCTGTTTACCTGCCGCGGCAGGGAGAAGCGGTAGACGCAGAACAGGCACGGAAGGTTGAGCTCCAAGCGTTGCGACAAAGTCGGTAATTGTAACGGCCCGAGGTGCCGCCTGTCAGTTGCTGACTGTGCCTATTACGGTTTGTGGGAAATGTAGTGGCTAAGACAAACAATGGTGGGTTTTGACTCAATATGTAGTGCCAATTCGCGCGTATGTTTCGGAGAGTTACGGACAAGTGAGCGTCGCTGCACAACTGGTGGCCTTCTGGAACCCGCGTATTTACTGGGCTGCAGCGCGGTGTGTTTTTTTCGCAAGCACTTTTTGTTGCCTGGTGCGCATTGCTCCGAGGCGGGGCGAGCGGCATAATGTAGCCCCTTTTTTCTGCCCCTACATGTGGAAGGTTCCCGTGACTCAGAAGCCCGACCAGTGTCTTGGTGAATGGATCGACCGTGAAGCGCTCGCTGAAGCGATGATTCCGCTTATCGGTCAGCTGTACCGCAATAACAATGTGGTGAGCTCGATCTATGGCCGCAGCCTGATCAACCAGTCTGTCATCGCGATTCTCAAAGCCCACCGCTTTGCGCGTCACCGTTCCGCCGACGACAGCGAACTCTCCGTCCACGAAACATTCCCGCTGCTTAAAGCCATGAGCGAGCTCAAGCTCGGCGCGGCCTCGGTAGACCTGGGCAAGTTGGCTTACAAATTCCGCAAAGAAGGTGCCGGCCGCAGCGCCGAGCAGTTCGTGCGTGAAGAAATGGCCGAGGTGGTTGGCCAGCAAAACGCAGCCGCCCGCAAAGGCACTGACGTTGTGCTGTACGGCTTTGGTCGTATCGGCCGCCTGCTGGCGCGCATCCTGATCGAAAAAACCGGTGGCGGCGACGGCCTGCGCCTGCGTGCCATCGTCGTGCGCAAAGGCGCCGAAAACGACCTGACCAAACGCGCCAGCCTGCTGCGCCGCGACTCGGTACACGGTCCGTTCAACGGCACCATCGTCATCGACGAAGAAAACAACACCATCACCGCCAACGGTAACCTGATCCAGGTGATCTACGCGAAGAACCCGTCCGAGGTGGATTACACCCAGTACGGCATCAAGGACGCTCTGCTGGTGGACAACACCGGCGTATGGCGTGATGCCGAGGGCCTGGGCCAGCACTTGGCTTGCCCAGGTATCGACCGTGTTGTCCTGACTGCGCCTGGCAAGGGCAAGCTGAAGAATATCGTTCACGGTATCAACCACACTGAAATCACGGCTGACGACAAGATCGTGTCCGCTGCGTCCTGCACCACCAACGCCATCGTGCCGGTGCTCAAGGCGGTGAATGACAAGTTCGGTATCGTTAACGGCCACGTCGAAACGGTTCACTCGTACACCAACGACCAGAACCTGATCGACAACTTCCACAAAGGCGATCGCCGTGGCCGTAGCGCCGCGCTGAACATGGTGATCACCGAGACCGGTGCTGCCACTGCTGCTGCCAAGGCCCTGCCTGAGCTGGCTGGCAAGCTGACCGGTAACGCGATCCGTGTTCCGACGCCAAACGTGTCGATGGCCATTCTCAACCTGAACCTTGAGAAAGCCGCCACCCGTGAAGAGATGAACGAGTACCTGCGCTACATGGCGCTGCACTCCGATCTGCATAAGCAAATCGACTTCGTTAACTCGCAGGAAGTGGTGTCCACCGACTTCGTCGGCTCGCGCCACGCAGGCGTGGTGGATGCTGAGGCGACCATTACCCAGGACAACCGCGTTGTGCTGTACGTGTGGTATGACAACGAGTTCGGTTACAGCTGCCAAGTGGTTCGCGTGATGGAAGACATGGCCGGGGTTAACCCGCCAGCATTCCCGCGCTAAGCCTTTGCGGTCAATGAAAAAGCCCCGACTGGTTCGGGGCTTTTTTATTGCTGCGGGTTTTGTAGTGGTTGAAAGGGCCTCTTCGTGAGCACGCCCGCTCCCACATTCGACCGCGTTTCTTCAGGCTATACGCGGCTAAATGTGGGAGCGGGCTTGCTCGCGAAGGCGATTTATCAGGCGCCACCCACCATCGAAGCCTGCGCCGTGCGCAGCTCATGCCGATTGCCCTTGAACAAGATCAAAGTCGCAATCAACCCCAACACCGCCGCCCCACTGAGCCAAATCCCCGGCGCCGCCTTGTTATCCAGCACATGGATCAGGTAGGTACAGGCCGCCGGCGTGAAGCCACCGAACGTTGCGGTCGCCAGGCTGTAGGCGAGGGAGAACCCGGTGGTACGCACTTCGACCGGCATGATCTCGGTCAGCGCCACCACCATCGCACCGTTGTACGAGCCGTACAGGAACGACAGCCACAACAACACAATCAGCAAGTGGTTGAAGCTCGGGTTGGCGACCAGCCACGACAGCGCGGGGTAAGCCGTGAGGATCGCCAGAATCGTCGCGCCCAGCAGCAGCGGTTTGCGCCCGATCTTGTCGGACACCGCGCCCATCACCGGCAGCCAGATGAAGTTGGAGATGCCCACGCACACCGTCACCAGCAGCGCATCGAAATCGGAGAGGTGCAATTCGGCCTTGCCAAAGGTCGGGGTGTAGGCGGTGATCAGGTAAAACGACACGGTGGTCATTACCACCAGGGCCATACCCGCGATAACGATGCCAAAGTTCTGACCGATCGAACGGACGATTTCCTGCAGGGTAGGGCGGTGTTTACGCGCTTGGAACTCAGGAGTTTCCTCCAGCGAGCGGCGAATCACGAAAATCACCGGCACGATCAGGCAGCCGATCAGGAACGGCACGCGCCAGCCCCAATCACCCATCTCTTCCGGGCTGAGCCAGTGGTTGAGGCCCACACCCAGCAAGCCGGCGAACACCACGGCGGCTTGCTGACTGGCGGACTGCCAACTGACGAAAAAGCCCTTGCGGCCGGGTGTGGCAATTTCTGCCAGGTACACCGACACACCGCCCAGCTCGACGCCGGCAGAGAAACCCTGAAGCAGTCGACCGAGCAGCACGATCAGCGGCGCGGCCACGCCCAAGGTGGCATAGCCGGGCACGCAGGCGATGAGGATGGTGCCGGCGGCCATCAAGGCCAAGGTGATCACCAGGCCTTTCTTGCGGCCGTGGCGGTCGATGTAGGCACCGAGGAAGATTGCGCCCAGTGGCCGCATCAGGAACCCGGCGCCGAAGGTCGCCAGGGACAGCATCAACGAGGCAAACGCGCTGTCGCTGGGAAAGAAGGTTTTGGCAATGGCCGTGGCATAGAAGCCATAGACCATGAAGTCAAACATCTCTAGGAAGTTGCCGCTGACAACGCGAAAAATCGCTTTGCCCTTGCCCGTGGTAGTGGACATGTCATGCACTCATTTTGGCTATCTTATTGGTGATCCTTGGTCATCATTCGTCCTTGCTGCAGTTTTGTAACAATATGTGTATTGGTCACTACCCGCAACAGAAACCGGTAGCAAGCTGACTCAATGCCGCAAGAGCTGATGGCAATGAAAGCCTAAGTGGGGGCGGGCTTGCTCGCTCCCACAGGGGATTCGTGTTTAATTCAGTAGGCTTTTGCGCAGGCTGTCCGACAGGCCCTTCGGCGCCAACCAGATGCCCAGATAGGCTTTCGCCAATTCATCATCGCGACTGCTGAACACCACCTGCTCGTTGATCTCCAGGTTCAACCCGCGCCCGGGGCGAAAGTCGAGGGCATAACGATCGCCGCTGCGAATGTTTCGAAAGCTGGCATGCAGTTGATCCAGTTCGGGTTTCAAGCGGGCCAGGGTGGCGCTGCTTTGCTGACGCTGCAGTGCAGTGGTGGCGGCCTTGATCACATCGTTACGGTCGATGTCGCGAAAGTAATACAGCGCCAGGCGCAGATTCTTTTGTTGGTCCCAAGACTGTTTTGCGCTGATGTCAGCTGGTGCATACAGTGCTGCGGCGTAAACATCGGCCCACAGATAGACCAGCACGGCCTGATTTTTCAGCGCCAGTTCATGCGATTGCGCAGGGAAACCAGCCTGCCTGAGGCGGCCAGCCTCGCTGGCTTGCACTGCAACCGAAAAAATCAGCATTAAACAGAAAACGACATACCGCATAATGGCTCGTCCTGCGAAGGTGCGTGTCAGCAGTGTAATGCCAGTTTCCTGTTCCTGTAGTTAAGGCAAGGCTGGCCTACGACGCGACCAAGGGTTAATGTTCGCGGCGTTGAGCCTTATATAGACTGTGCCCCGGCTCACACACTTGAGCCAAATTGTCCTTCATGCCCGCTGGCCGCGGCATGATTTAGCCAGGCGTCTAACCGTACGTCTGGCCTGTTCTGAGGAGTACGCATGGCTGTCTACAACTACGACGTGGTGGTACTGGGTTCCGGCCCGGCTGGAGAAGGTGCGGCGATGAACGCCGCCAAAGCTGGGCGCAAGGTGGCGATGGTCGATAGCCGTCGCCAGGTCGGCGGTAACTGCACCCACCTGGGTACCATCCCGTCCAAGGCCTTGCGTCACTCGGTGCGCCAGATCATGCAGTTCAACACCAACCCGATGTTCCGGGCCATTGGTGAGCCGCGCTGGTTCTCGTTCCCGGACGTATTAAAAAGCGCCGAAAAAGTTATCTCCAAGCAAGTGGCGTCGCGCACCGGTTACTACGCCCGTAACCGTGTCGACCTGTTCTTCGGCACTGGCAGCTTTGCCGATGAGCAAACCGTCGAAGTGGTCTGCGCCAACGGCGTGGTCGAAAAGCTGGTGGCCAAGCACATCATCATCGCCACCGGTTCGCGCCCGTATCGCCCGGCGGATATCGATTTCCACCACCCGCGTATCTACGATAGCGACACCATCCTCAGCCTGGGCCACACCCCGCGCAAACTGATCATCTACGGCGCTGGCGTAATTGGCTGTGAATACGCCTCGATCTTCAGCGGCCTGGGTGTACTGGTAGAGCTGGTGGATAACCGCGACCAGTTGCTGAGCTTCCTCGACTCGGAAATTTCCCAGGCGTTGAGTTACCACTTCAGCAATAACAACATCACCGTACGCCACAATGAAGAGTACGAGCGGGTCGAAGGCCTGGACAACGGTGTGATCCTGCACCTCAAGTCTGGCAAGAAGATCAAGGCCGACGCCTTGCTGTGGTGCAACGGCCGTACCGGCAACACCGACAAGCTGGGCATGGAAAACGTCGGGGTCAAGGTCAACAGCCGTGGCCAGATCGAAGTGGACGAGAATTACCGCACGTGCGTGACCAACATCTATGGCGCCGGTGACGTGATCGGCTGGCCAAGCCTGGCGAGTGCCGCGCATGACCAAGGCCGTTCGGCGGCCGGCAGCATTGTCGACAACGGCAGTTGGCGTTATGTGAACGACGTGCCGACCGGTATCTACACGATTCCCGAGATCAGCTCGATCGGCAAGAACGAGCACGAACTGACCAAGGCCAAGGTGCCTTATGAAGTCGGCAAGGCGTTCTTCAAGAGCATGGCGCGTGCGCAGATCGCTGGCGAGCCGCAAGGCATGCTGAAGATCCTGTTCCACCGCGAAACCCTGGAAGTGCTCGGCGTGCATTGCTTCGGCTACCAGGCTTCGGAGATCGTGCACATCGGCCAGGCCATCATGAACCAGCCAGGTGAGCAAAATACCCTGAAGTATTTTGTGAACACCACGTTCAACTACCCGACTATGGCCGAAGCCTATCGGGTAGCGGCCTACGATGGCCTCAACCGGCTTTTTTGAGCGGCTCCGGCCGGTGGCCTGAGCCGGCCGGGGAGACCGATTTCAGTAATTCTCGAGCGTGGCAGTGGCCAAACCGGGAAAGTCTGTAATCAGGCTATCTACGCCGAAGTCGGCGAGCCTGCGCATCAACGCAGGTTCGTTGACTGTCCACACCGACACGTGCAAACCCTGGCGCTGGGCTTTTTCCAGACGCTCGGGGGTGCACAACGTCCAGTTCAACGCCAAGTATTCACAGCCGTAGTTTCGCGCGACCTTCAACGGGTCGAGCCAGGCGTATTCGGCCACCAGGCCGCGTGACAGGTCCGGGGTGAGTTCAACCGCCGCCTTCAGCACTTCCCGCGAGCTTGAGGTCACGGTGACCTTGTCCATCAGTCCGAAACGTACGGCCATCTCACGAATGGCCAGCACGGTAGTCGCAGCGCGGGTGCGCGAGGCGCTTTTGACTTCCAACTGCCAGTGGTCGAAGTCGCATTTCTCGAACAATTCTTCCAGGCGTGGGATCGGGCATGGCTGAACCCAGCCCGGGCCGCCTTTGCGCGCGTCCATCTTCACCAAGTCTGCCGCCGAATACTCGACGACTTTTCCACGCCGATCGGCGGTGCGCTTGAGGGTCGGGTCGTGGATCACCATCAACTCGCCGTCCATGGACAGGTGCAAATCCAATTCGCAGCGGCGTACACCGTGCTTGAGGCATTCCTGAAAGCTGGTCAGGGTGTTTTCCGGTGCTTCGCCTTTGGCACCGCGGTGGCCGTAAATCAGGGTCACAGTTGCTCCTTTGCGCCAGATAGCCCGGCGGGGTCATACGAGATTCAAGTGTCCTGGGCGTCGCTTTGTTCGCGTGCCAGGCGTCGTTCCTGGGCTTGTTTCTGCAGAATGTAGCGCGCCAGCAGCTGGCGCTGGGTGTCGGTCATGGATTCGAACTCCGTGCCCACGTCAAAGCCATCGCCCTTGGGGGCGCAATGGGTGACGCGGGCTCGCAGCAACAGGCCGAGCGCTTGGGGCATTAATACCAGCTTGACCGCCAGGTGCGTATCGGGCGTCAGGGGCGTGGGGTGCTTGAAGTCGATACCACCTTCGGAAATGATCACCGGCTGCGGTGCGCCCACCTCATCCAGCAGGCCGCGCGCCATGATCTGGCTGAGCAGGTCCACACGTTTGTTCTGGACTTTGAGGAAGGCGGCCAGGCTGCGATCTTTCTCGTTGATCTGGCGCAGCAGGTGCTGGGCTTCGAATTCGCTGAGGTGTAATTCGCTGAGCAGGTTGAATAGCGGCGAATCATCCAGCAACACTTCCTTGCTCGCCGCTTCCGGGGCAGACAGTGTGCTGATTTGAAGTGCGATCATGTCGTCGATACGGTAGTATTCGCGGCGTTCTTCTTCATCTAATGTCGACATGGCGAACCCAAAGTAGCGGTAATGGTCAGAGTGTAAAGCTGCTTACCTGACCCCGCCACCGGGACGTCTTCTTTTCCTCCGAACAAGCCCCGACATGTTCAGACCTCTCTTCGTATTTATCGGCACGCGTTATACCCGTGCAAAGCGTCGCAATCATTTTGTGTCGTTCATTTCCCTGACCTCGATGATCGGGCTCGCCTTGGGCGTAGTCGTGATGATCGTGGTGCTGTCGGTGATGAACGGCTTCGATCATGAGATGCGCACGCGCGTGCTGGGCATGGTGCCCCACGCGACCATTGAGGGCGATTCGCCCATCAGCGACTGGCCTAGCCTGGCCGACAAGGTCAAGCAGAACCCCAAGGTGGTGGCCGTTGCGCCGTTTACCCAGATGCAGGGGTTGCTGACCAACGACGGCAAGGTGCAGAAAATCCTGCTCAATGGCATCGATCCGGCTCAGGAACGTAACGTGTCGATCATCGACAAGTTCATGTTGCAGGGCAAACTCGACGAGTTGGCGCCCGGAAGCTTCGGCATCGTGATCGGTGACAAGGCCGCGGCCAAGCTCGGCGTGGGCATCGGCGACAAGCTGACCTTCGTCGCCCCGGAAGTCACCGTGACCCCGGCCGGCATGTTCCCGCGCATGAAGCGCTTCATCGTGGTCGGCACTTTCCACGTCGGCGCCGGCGAGATCGACGGCTACCTTGGCTTGACCAACCTCACCGACCTCGCGCGCCTGCATCGCTGGAAGCCGGATCAGGTGCAGGGCCTGCGCCTGAAGTTCAACGACCTGTTCGACGCACCGCGCGGCGCCTGGGAAATCGCCCAGCATTTGGGTGAATCCCAGTACTACGCCCGCGACTGGACTCGCACCCACGGCAACCTCTACCAGGCCATCCGCATGGAAAAAGCCATGATTGGCCTGTTGCTGCTGCTGATCGTGGCCGTGGCGGCGTTCAACATCATCTCCACCTTGGTGATGGTGGTGAACGACAAGAAGGGCGACATCGCCATCCTGCGCACCCTTGGCGCCACGCCGGGGCAGATCATGGCGATCTTCATGGTGCAGGGCACCGTGATCGGCGTGGTCGGCACCCTGATCGGCACTGCGGTCGGCATCCTCGCCGCGCTGAACGTCAGCGCTGCCATCGCCGCGCTGGAAAAAGTCCTCGGCCACAAGTTTCTCAACGCCGACGTCTACTTCATCGACTATTTGCCGTCCCAGGTTCAGGCCCAGGACGTGCTGATGGTGGGCGGCGCTGCGTTGGTTCTGAGTTTCCTTGCCACCCTGTATCCAGCCTGGCGCGCGGCACGTACCCAGCCAGCACAGGCCTTACGTTATGAGTGAATCGGGCATGAGTGAAAAAGCAATCCTGAGCTGCCGCAATCTGGGCAAATCCTACGAGGAAGGTCCGGAATCGGTGGTGGTGTTGTCCAACCTGCAGCTTGAGCTGCACCCGGGCGAGCGCGTGGCGATCGTCGGCAGTTCCGGTTCCGGCAAAAGTACCTTGCTCAACCTATTGGGTGGCCTGGATACGCCGTCCCAGGGCAGCGTATGGCTGGCCGGCGAAGAACTCTCGGCCCTCGGTGAGAAGGCGCGCGGCCAACTGCGCAACCGTTCGTTGGGCTTTGTGTACCAGTTTCACCACCTGCTGGCGGAATTCACCGCGCTGGAAAACGTGTGCATGCCGCTGTTGATCGGCAAGACCGCGATCCCGCAAGCGCGCCAGCGTGCCAAAGCCCTATTGGAGCGTGTCGGCCTCGGTCATCGCCTGGAGCACAAGCCCGCTGAGCTGTCCGGCGGCGAGCGCCAGCGTGTGGCAATTGCCCGCGCCTTGGTGAACAACCCTGGGTTGGTGATGCTCGATGAGCCAACCGGCAACCTCGACGCCCACACCGCCCAGGGTATCAAGGACTTGATGCTGGAACTGAGCACCCAGATGCGCACAGCGTTCCTGGTGGTGACCCATGACATGAGCATGGCCCGCCAGATGGACCGTGTGCTGCACCTGCAAGAAGGTCACTTGGTCGCCATCTGACCCGTTTCAAGCCCGGCGCCTGGCGCTGGGCTTTTTCATTTTTTTAAACGGTGCCCGCGAATGTTCAGACCGTTATCGATTTTCATCGGCACGCGCTATACCCGCGCCAAGCGCCGCAACCGTTTTGTCTCGTTTATCTCGATGACCTCGATGATCGGCCTCGCCCTCGGCGTGCTGGCGATGATCGTGGTGCTGTCGGTGATGAACGGCTTCCAGCGCGAAATGAGCACGCGGATTCTCGGCATGGTGCCCCACGCGACCATCGTTGGCGTGAACCCGATTGATGACTGGCAGCCCGTGGCCGCTGCGGCGATGAAGAACCCGGAAGTCACCGCCGCTGTACCGTTCACACAGATGGACGGCATGTTCTCCTACAAGGGTGCGATGCAGCCGATCGAAATCAGCGGCGTCGACCCGGCCCAGGAAGGCAAGGTCTCGATCGTGGCCCAGCACATCGTGCGCGGTAAACTGGAAGACCTGAAGGCCGGCGAGTTCGGCGTGGTCATCGGCGATATCACCGCACGGCGCTTTCGCCTGAATGTGGGCGACAAGCTCACCCTGATCGTCCCGGAAATCAGCAGCGCGCCGGGCGGCATCACCCCGCGTATGCAGCGCTTGAACGTGGTCGGTATCTTCAAGGTCGGCGCCGAGCTGGATGGCTCCATGGCCTTGATCAACATGGCCGACGCCGCCGAAATACAGCATTGGCAGCCGAACCAGGTGCAAAGCGTGCGCCTGGCGGTGAAAGACCTGTATGCGGCGCCCAAAGTCTCGGCGGACATCGCCGCCAGCCTCGGTGCGGCCTACAAGCCCGATGACTGGACCCACACTCAGGGCAGCCTGTTCAGCGCCATGAAGATGGAAAAGACCATGATCGGTCTGTTGCTGCTGATGATCGTCGCCGTTGCCGCGTTCAACATCATCGCCACCTTGATTATGGTGGTGAATGACAAAGGCGCGGACATCGCGATCTTGCGTACCATCGGCGCAACGCCACGCCAGATCATGGCGATCTTCATGGTGCAGGGCACGGTGATTGGTATTGTCGGCACCTTGATCGGCGGCGTGTTGGGTGTGATTGCGGCGCTCAACGTGAGTGAGCTGGTGGGCTGGCTGGAGCGCGTGAGCGGGCAGCATATCTTCAGTTCGGATGTGTACTTCGTCAGCAACCTGCCTTCGGAGCTGCAAGGCGGCGATGTGCTGCTGATTTGCACGGCTGGGTTTGTGTTGAGCTTTTTGGCGACTGTTTACCCGGCGTATCGGGCGGCGAAGATTGAGCCGGCGCATGCACTCAGGTATTCCTGACGTGCTCGTTCCCACGTTCAGCGTTGTAATCTAGCAGTAAGTTGGCTGGTAGCGGCGCCATCTTAGAGTGCTGGCGAAGCTGTTCACACACGTTTGGAGAATTGAGATGGCGTTGCGTACACCTCAGATATTGGCGGGCGGTCTGTTGGCATTGAGTTTTGCTGCTGTGGCTGACACGGCCCACACCTTCGCCTTTGGCCAGCCGGCGGCTGCCGACAAAGCCACGCGCACCGTGGAAGTGGTGCTGCAGGATATTTCCTTTTCGCCCAAGTCGATCGACGTAAAAGCCGGTGATACCGTGCGCTTTGTACTGGTCAACAGAGGCCAGTTGCTCCACGAATTCAACCTGGGCGACGCGGCGATGCATGCCGAACACCAGAAGGAAATGTTAAAGATGCAGGCCAGTGGCATGCTCACGGCCACCGGCCTGGGCAAGATGGACCACAGCACTATGGGCCACGGCGACATGAGTGGCATGAAACATGACGATCCCAACAGCGTGTTGGTCGAGCCCGGCCAGACTGCAGAGCTGACCTGGACCTTCACCAAAGCCACGGGCCTGGAGTTTGCCTGCAACCTCCCTGGGCATTATCAGGCCGGTATGGTCGGCAAGCTGACCGTTGAGTGAGGCGTTTCTTAAGGGTGCGAGCAAAGGCTGGTAGACTGGCGCGGTTTATTTAGCCAGGTTTCCGCCATGCATCCCGCAGCCGAACATTCGCCGCTGGGCAAGTCCAGTGAATACATCAGCACCTACACCCCATCGTTGTTGTTCCCGATCCCTCGCGCCGCCAAGTGGGCCGAGCTGGGCCTGAGTGCCGAAACACTGCCGTATAAAGGCGTGGATTTCTGGAACTGCTTCGAATTGTCCTGGCTGCTGCCGTCGGGCAAGCCGGTGGTGGCCATCGGTGAATTCAGCATCCCGGCCGACTCGCCGAACATCATCGAGTCCAAGTCCTTCAAGCTCTACCTCAACTCGTTGAACCAGACCGCGTTTGCCGATACGGCCAGCCTGGAAGCGACCTTGCGCACCGACCTTAGCGCCGCCGCCGGCAAGCCGGTGAGCGTGCGCATCCGCCGTCTGGCCGAGGTTGAAGCCGAAGGTGTGCAGGCGCTGCCAGGCGTATGCATTGACGAGTTGGACATCAGCGTCAGCAACTACGAGCACCCGCGCCCGGAACTGCTGCGCTGCGATGACTCGCGCATTGTCGAGGAGAGCGTGCACAGCCACTTGCTCAAATCCAACTGCCCGGTCACCAGTCAGCCCGATTGGGGCAGCGTGGCGGTGCAATACCGTGGTTCGGCGCTGGACCACGCCAGCCTGCTGGAATACCTGGTGAGCTTTCGCCAGCACTCCGACTTCCATGAACAGTGTGTGGAACGGATTTTTCTCGACCTGCAGCGCTTGCTAAAGCCGCAGAAACTGACGGTGTATGCGCGCTATGTGCGCCGGGGTGGGTTGGATATCAACCCGTACCGCAGCACGGAAGATGTGCAGTTCCAAAACCTGCGACTGGCCCGTCAGTAGCCTTCACACAAAAAAATGTGGGAGCAGGCAAGCCCGCTCCCACATTTTGGTTCTGCGTTTGGCTTGAGCTTGGGTTAGATCCCGATATTGCCCAAGGTGATCACGATATTGCGCAGCGTCCCCGCAATACCTGGGTGATCCAGTTCGAAGCCTTCCACCGCGCGATTCACATCGTCAGCGATACTCGGGGATTGGGTGGCGGGTTCCAACTCAAGTTGCACTTCAAACTTCGCAATCAATTCTTCCAGCGCCTCACGCTTTTCGGGTGGCAGTGGTGGCTCCTGGTTCAATTGCTCGCGCAGGATGGTGACCTGTTCTTGCAGTTTTTCGCGGGCAGGCATGGCGTTCTTCCTTTTATCGATAGGCACTGGCATAGACCGCGGCACGTCGCGAAAGGTCTACGGACTGACCTGTAGATTAATCCACCGGCGCCCTCAGTGCATGATCTCGATCAGGGCTTCTCACCTTTGAGCTGGCGCAGGCTGATGTCGGCCAGGCAGGTGCCGAGCTCACCGAGGTGATCGATCACCGAGTGCACGCCCAGCCCATACAGCGCCACCGTGGCCTTGCCGCGCTTGTACTCGCGTTGTTGCTCGGTCAGCGCCTGCCATTGCTCGGGCGCCAGGCCACACAGCGAACCGCAGGACGCCAGGCCAATGGTCCACAACCCGGCATTCAGGCCCGCTTGCAGCAAGCGCGGCTCGCCGCTGACCAGTACGCAGCCTTCCAGGCGTTCGATATTCAGCTCCATCAAGGCCTGCCAGCACGCATGCGGCGCGGGCCAGCGGATGGAGGAGGGCGAGGCGGCCTTGATCCAGTCGGGCAGCGCGGCAGCCAGCGGGGTGGTGACCGAGGGCGGCAGCTCGTCCAGCCAGGCGCAGGGCACGCCTTGGTCTTTAAGGCTGCGCAGGATTTTCAGCGCGCCCGGCGTGGCGTGGGAGTCCAGGGCGGGCGAATCGGTGCGTGCCTGGGAACCAAAATCCACCAGGCAGCCACTCAGGCCAAAGAGTACGGCAGTCAAGGAGGGGGCATTGGCGGCGGCAATCTCGGCGTGAGGCATTTCTACATCCCTGAAATAGCAATGACGCTATCGAGGCTGGATGACAAGCGCATGACACTGACGGGTAATTGTAGGAATTTTGTGCATTTTTCGTATGTCGTTTCCTCGTAGCTGCCTAAACCAACACTTCCGTCATATACTGGCATCCTTATTCAGGGCATAGCGCCCATGACAGACCATTCAAGGAGCAAAAGCTATGCGCTGGAGCCAGTACTTCGCTCAGCTATCTGTGTGTGCCACTGTCCTGTTGGCCCCGTTTGCGGCCCAGGCGGCGTCGGAAGACGATCCATGGGAGAGCGTCAACCGCCCGATTTTCACCTTCAACGACACCGTTGATACCTACGCGCTCAAGCCGCTGGCCCAGGGTTATCAGTTTGTCACCCCGCAATTTGTGCAAGACGGCGTGCACAACTTCTTCCGCAACATCGGCGATGTTGGCAACCTGGCCAACAACGTGCTGCAACTCAAGCCGCACGCCGCCGGTGTGGACACCGCCCGCTTGCTGATGAACACCACCTTTGGCGTGCTGGGCTTTATTGATGTCGGCACCAAAATGGGGCTGCAACGCAGCGATGAAGACTTCGGCCAGACCCTCGGTTACTGGGGCGTCGGCAGCGGTCCTTACGTGATGCTGCCGCTGTTGGGCCCAAGCACCTTGCGTGATGCGCCGTCCAAGTACGTCGACAGCTACACCCAACCGTACCGCTACATGAACGACATCGGCTGGCGTAATAGCACCTTCGGCCTGAACATCGTCGACACCCGCGCCAGCCTGCTCGAAAGCGAGAAGCTGATCACCGGTGACAAGTACACCTTCATCCGTAACGCTTACCTGCAGAACCGTGAGTTCAAGGTCAAAGACGGCAAGGTCGTCGACGACTTTTAAGCTGTGACGTTTTGAAACGAAAAAAGGCGACCCGAGTGGTCGCCTTTTTTTGTGCGCCGTTTCAGCGCATTTTCAAGATTTTGAGGCCCAATTGCTGATCTGTATCCGTGGCCTTGGTCCATACCACTTCGGTATCTGCTTCCAGGCCCTTGAGAGCGGCGTGATCTGAATCGATCCTCACGGTCAGTTGGTCGCCCACCTGAAACTGGCGCGGCGCCTGGACCTGCATGCCTGAGCTGGAAAGGTCCACGCAGACCCCGGCAATCTCCTGCCCTGCGTGGATTAACGACACATCGGCATCCACTCGCATGCGGATGAAATCGCGTTTTTCGGCGTAGTCGCGCTCGTGTTCGCTCACGGGTTCCATCCTTACTTTGTGTTGTGGTCGTGGGTGTTCTTATAACTCCCTGTGATTTGCGGTGTAAAGACGCTCGGCGACCATCGGCATGAGCTTGAAACCCCTGACGGATGGGAGTACCGTCTGCGCCTTAGAAGGGCACCTCTGCTTTACCGTTGTGCGTGGGCAAAAAACCCGCACTTTGTAGGACAGAGAGGCTAGAAAGCGAATCCAGTACGCGAGCCCGGCCATTGCCGCGCCGCCTACGCCAACCTAATTCTGGCGCCGTTTGCCCACATGCCAAAAACCAGTGCCACGTTGCTGATAATCGATGACGACGAAGTAGTGCGCGCGAGCCTCGCGGCCTATTTGGAAGACAGTGGCTTCAGCGTCCTGCAGGCCAGCAATGGCCAACAGGGTCTCCAGGTATTCGAGCGCGACAAGCCCGACCTTGTGATCTGCGACCTGCGCATGCCCCAGATGGGCGGCCTCGAGCTGATCCGCCAGGTGACTGAGCTTGCCCCGCAGACGCCGGTGATTGTTGTGTCCGGTGCCGGTGTGATGAACGATGCCGTCGAGGCCTTGCGCCTGGGCGCCGCCGATTACCTGATCAAACCCCTGGAAGACCTGGCCGTGCTGGAGCACTCGGTGCGCCGCGCGCTGGACCGTGCCCGCCTGCTGCTGGAAAACCAGCGCTACCGCGAAAAGCTTGAAACCGCCAACCGCGAACTCGAAGCCAGCCTCAACCTGCTCCAGGAAGACCAGAACGCCGGTCGCCAGGTGCAGATGAACATGCTGCCGGTCAGCCCCTGGAGCATCGACGAGTTTAAGTTCGCTCACCAGATCATCCCGTCGCTGTACCTGTCGGGTGATTTTGTTGATTATTTCCGCGTCGATGAGCGGCGCGTGGCGTTCTACTTGGCGGACGTATCCGGCCACGGCGCTTCTTCTGCTTTTGTCACCGTGTTGTTGAAGTTTATGACCACACGGCTGTTGTTCGAATCCAAGCGCAATGGCACCTTGCCGGAGTTCACCCCCTCCGAGGTGCTGGGCCACATCAACCGCGGCCTGATCAGCTGTAAGCTGGGCAAGCACGTGACGATGGTCGGCGGCGTGATTGATGAAGAAACCGGTCTTTTGACCTACAGCATCGGCGGTCACCTGCCGATGCCGGTGTTATACACTCCTGACAGTGTGCGTTACTTGGAAGGCCGTGGTCTGCCGGTGGGCTTGTTTAATGAAGCCACCTACGAAGACCACATCCTGGAACTGCCGCCGACCTTCAGCCTTACGCTGATGTCGGACGGTATCCTGGACCTGCTTCCAGAACCTACACTCAAGGAGAAAGAAGCCGCTTTGCCCCAAAAGGTCAAGTCGGCGGGCGGCAGCCTGGATGGCCTGCGGCAGGTTTTTGGATTGGCCACGCTAGGGGAGATGCCGGATGATATCGCCCTAATGGTGTTGAGCAGGAATCTTTGATGAGTACCGGAAGAATCCAATTCGCCGAGCAAGACGGGACCTTCGTCCTGAAGTTTGTCGGTGAAGTGCGCCTGACCTTGTGTTCGGCGCTGGATGCAACGATTGAGCGGATTTTCACCGCCCTGAATTTCTCGGCGATCGTGATCGATCTGACCGAAACCCGTAGCATCGACAGCACCACCCTCGGCCTGCTGGCCAAGTTGTCCATTCTGTCGCGGCAGAAGGTTGGCCTGTTGCCGACTGTGGTCACCACCCACGAAGACATCACCCGTCTGTTGCAGTCCATGGGTTTTGATCAAGTGTTCAACATCGTTGACCGCCCGATCCCGTGCCCGGAGTGCCTCACCGACCTGCCGTCGCAAGACCAGTCCGAGGAAATTGTACGGATCAAGGTGCTGGAAGCGCACAAAATCCTGATGGGCCTGAACGAGTCCAACCGCGAAGCCTTCCACGACCTGGTCAACGCCCTGGAACGCCACTAACCTCCAGTTGAAACCCAATCCAAATGTGGGAGGGGGCTTGCTCCCGATGACGGTGTGTCAGTGATGAATGCATTGCCTGAGACTCTGCAATCGGGAGCAAGCCCCCTCCCACAGTGGAACTGAGCTCGGCTTGCGCTCGGCGAAAGGCACAAAAAAGGGCGGCACCCGCGAGGGTGCCGCCCTTTTTGTCGCCGACTGCCTTACAACTTGGCAGTCAACAACGCCTCCAGCTTCTCCTGATCCCGAGCAAACTGACGAATCCCCTCTGCCAGCTTCTCAGTCGCCATCGCATCCTCGTTGGACTCCCAACGGAACTGCGCTTCAGTCAAATGCACCCGCGCTTCGCCGGCATGCCCTGGCGACAGCTTACGCTCCAGCTTGCCTTCATCCGCTGCCAGCTTCTCCAGCAGGTCCGGGCTGATGGTCAGGCGATCACACCCGGCCAACTCTTCGATCTGGCTCAGGTTACGGAAGCTCGCACCCATCACCACAGTCTTATAGCCATTGGCCTTGTAGTAGTTGTAGATGCGCGTCACCGACTGCACGCCCGGATCATCGGAGCCGGTGTAGTCGTTACCGTTGGCCTTCTTGTACCAATCGTAGATACGGCCCACGAACGGCGAAATCAGGAACACGCCTGCTTCAGCACAAGCCACTGCCTGGGCAAACGAGAACAGCAGGGTCAGGTTGGTTTGAATGCCTTCTTTTTCCAGCTTCTCCGCTGCGCGGATGCCTTCCCAGGTGGAGGCGATCTTGATCAGCACGCGGTCGCGGCCAACGCCAGCCTTGTCATACAGGTCGATCAGGCGGTGAGCACGCTTGAGAATGGCCGCTTCGTCGAACGACAGACGGGCATCCACCTCAGTGGAAATACGGCCCGGTACGACTTTCAGAATTTCTTGACCTACCGCCACCGCAAAACGGTCGCTGGCCAGGCCCACGTCGCCGTTACAGTCCTTAACGCACTCATCCAGCAGCTTGGCATAGCCTGGGATCGAAGCGGCCTTGAGCAGCAGGGAAGGGTTGGTGGTGGCGTCTTGCGGCTTGAGCTTGGCGAGGGTGGAGAAATCGCCGGTATCGGCTACGACGGTGGTGAATTGCTTGAGTTGTTCCAGCTTGGAAGTCATGGGCGTGCTCTGTCCTGTGGGTCTGTTGACATTACCCGAGCGCTGGCAGGCGCTCAAGGGCGCAAATGCGATAGGTCGTTTGCGAGGGCAATAACCTGGAAACGGCCGTTTGAATTACCGGCAGTGGTGCTCAATAGGAGGGCAAAATCGCAGGTAGGTTCAACCTGACTCCACACGAGCTGCGCCACCGGCTTCAAGCGAGTTGATAGAGGTAATATCAATGTTCTGAAGTTGTGAAAAGTTTATTTTTTCTAACGTTGGTTGTTGCTGTTTTTGCATGTGCTATACCTGACTGGCAAACGCTAACTTAGGCCGATAAAAAAGCTGATGACATAACTGTCCGCGGCGAAGTGCGTGTGTGCTTGTCTATTAAAATCTGCGTGTTCGTCAGTTTGAAAGCAAAGGAGAGATGTAATGAAACGGAATATATCGACGCTATTCGCCGCCCTGGGTTTTATTTGTTCAACAGCGGTATTTGCCGATGTGACGGTACAGCAGGCGCTCAGCGCCGGTTGTTACGATAGCCAGGAAATGCGTGGCATCATTGATACCGCCAAGGCAGGTAAACCCATGGGGAGCCGCACCCTGGAACAGGAAAATGCACTGAACTCATCCTACGGCGGCAAGATCACCGACACCAGAGTGACCGCGCCTGCCACCTGGGTGTACCGCGCGTATGAGAGCGCCGACACCAACAATTGGCACGTCCAGAAGCTCAAGGCCGGGGTGATTTATTCCAAGGCTCAGAACGACCTGGACAAATATCTCAAGAACGGCGGCACACCCGAAAAGTACTGGGCCATCGACGGGCCTGATTTGCACGCGCTGGGTTTTAACGGTGCCACCTACACGACAATGCGCCTGCTCGCCTTACAGTCCAGCGACACGCCAAAAAGCCAGTTTGTGAGTTTTGCACTGGACTACGCCACCACCGGAACCTTTGGAGACGCCGTGTATGCACTTCAAGTGAACCCGAATTCACCGATTCTGGGGTTGGTTAACTGCAAAACACCAGGCGGTGAAGTTCAATTTCAAATACTCGGCGGCACAACATTCAACACGCTTTACCGCAAAGTTAGAACTGAAAAAGACTGGAAAAGGTATAACCGAGACACTGACCAATGGGTAACGGTGCCCAAAGGAACAGTGCCGGAAAACTAAGCAACAGTGCAGCAAGGGCCGGCAGCAACTGCCGCGCCCTTGCGATCACCGCTAAGCAGGTGGAAGCTGGCTTGCCATAACGCCGCTACACCTCATGAGCCTCTACCTGACACTCACCAAGCAAAAAAGTGGGAGCGGGCTTGCTCGCGAAAGCGGGGTGTCAGCCTCCATCTAAACCAACTGACACTCGACCAATCACCGCCCCTCCAACAACGCCCCCGCCTGATCCAACAACGCCAACGGATCCGCAGCCTTATGAATATCCACCGACAACAACTGCCTGAACTTGCGAGCCCCCGGAAAACCAGTGCCTAACCCCAACACATGCCGAGTAATGTGATGCATCGTCCCACCACCGGCCAAGTGCTCAGCGATGTAAGGCCGCAACTGCACCAACGCCTCCGCCCGGCTAATCACCGGCGCCTCACTACCAAACAAACGCTGATCCACCTCCGCCAACAGATACGGATTGTGATAAGCCTCCCGCCCCAGCATCACCCCATCAAACGCCTGCAAATGCTCCTGGCACTGCTCCAACGTCTTGATTCCGCCGTTGAGATTGATCTCCAGTTCAGGGAAATCCCGCTTCAACTGCGCCGCCACGTCATACCGCAACGGCGGAATGTCGCGATTCTCCTTCGGCGACAACCCCTCCAGAATCGCAATCCGCGCATGCACGGTAAAACTGGTGCAACCGGCGTCCTTCACCGTCCCGACGAAATCACACAGATCGGCATAACTGTCGCGGCCATTGATGCCGATACGATGCTTCACCGTCACCGGAATCGACACCGCATCCCGCATCGCCTTCACGCAATCCGCCACCAGTGCAGGGTGCGCCATCAGGATCGCGCCGATCATATTGTTCTGCACCCGATCACTCGGGCAGCCGACATTCAAGTTCACTTCATCGTAACCGGCAGCCTCAGCCATACGTGCACAGGCAGCCAGGTCAGCAGGCACGCTACCGCCCAATTGCAGCGCAAGCGGGTGCTCGGCTTCGTTGTGACGCAGGAAGCGCTCGTGGTCGCCATGCAGGATCGCGCCCGTGGTGACCATCTCGGTGTAGAGCAGGGCGTGCTTGGAGAGCAGGCGCAGGAAGAACCGGCAGTGGCGGTCGGTCCAGTCCATCATTGGGGCGACGGAGAAGCGGCGGGAGAGTGGGGCGGTTTGTAGGGGCATGGGGGATCTGAGTTAGCGAGGCGAATGGGGTGCAGTTTATCAGGGATGGGTCTAGGGTGTCGGGGAGGCGTGTTCTGTGCTCTTGCATTCGCCGATGAGTTCAAGGCAATCGCTGCGTCGAATATCGTGGTCTAACACCGATTTGCACCGATATGCAGACAGTAAATACAGCGTTGTCGCAATAATGCTAGCTGCGACATGCTAGGGGGCAACAAAGCGGCCCTCCGGGAGAGCTCTATTAATTTCCGAGGTGAATGTCCAAGCTAGTACGGTAATGATCTACTCTAATGATCAGTATCTTGCCCGCCATAGATATTGGCTCTGCTTCTCGAAGACCGACCGTCGCTGTAGCGAGTATCGTGTCCGCCATAAATGTTTCCGCTGCTTCGCGCCGAAGTGCCATCGCTGTTGCGGGTATCCTGCCCGTCGTAAATGTTCCTAGTGCTTTGCGAGGTAGTGCCATCGCTGTTGCGAGTATCTTGCCCGCCGTAAATGTTGGCGCTGCTTTGCGATGTGCGGCCATCGCTGTAGCGGGTATTCTCGCCACCATAAATATTAGCGCTGCTGGTAGACGTTGTTCCATCGTCATATCTGCAGTTGTAACCGTTATAGATATTCTTACTGCACGTGTCAGCATAGGCTTGATGCAGGGGCGAAAATAGAATAATCGAACCCAGCAGAGCAGTCTTGAGGTTCATTAAAGCTCCGTTCGAGATAACTCGATATCACAGGAAAAGATATTAGATGCCGCGGCCACGCGCGAAAGTTTTTGAATGGTAAATAAGGATATTTATGAATGTTTGTCTCGAACTCCTTGATCAAGTCTGGGGGGCGGAGTTGCTTTGCATGCCTGAGCGAATCAATGGGGCTGGCAACCTGCCAGTATTTATACAGACTGATCACCTCGGACTAAGTTTCCGCCATAAAATTATTTTTACTAAATGTATATCGGGGTCAGATCACAATAAACCCTAGGAATCGTCCCACGCTTTTCTCAGCTTGCCCATCAGATCATCCATCACTAACCTCATCCAGCCGTTGCAAACCCAGCGGCCGGAGGTGGAAGTCCGTATTGCTAAGGCGTTTTAACTCCCGAAAATTTGGAGCTTCGCCCATGCCTAACAAATCACGCAATCCTCATATCGATCAAAATACTGCAGCCGTCGATGCCAAGCTACAAACGGCTGCCCAACGAGCAATTCACCATTACCTGCCCCTATCTGACGACACTGCTCCCGCAGAGCATCCAACCGGCAACCTATTCTCAGTCAGCCCCAACATCGACACCGAAACTCTCCTAGCCAACGCCGCCGAGCACCTCGATTCCGCCAACCAAATGGCTGCCACTTTGGCCTTCGACCTCGAAGACCCGCACCGCGCCATCATCCTCGGCATCCAGCAACTCATCGACCTAAGCGCGCTGCTCGTCGCCCGCGCCCAAGAGCAAGTCGCGCCTGCCGCCAGCCCAGCCACCACGTGACCCCCAACCCCGCCGCCTTACCCCAAGGCGGCAACCTGAACCCATGCTGTCACCCCGCAAAATTTCATAATCCCCAGTGCCTTTGAGGTCTACGATCCTCTTCAAGAGAGGACCCCCGCGCCTCCAGCCCATAGGGAACTGAAAACATGATCTCGAACCTGGTTAAAGTCGTGATGATTGCTGGCACGTTGCTGTTGGGCGCTTGTTCGACGGGGTCGTCGGGCGGGAGTGGTGACCCTTGTTTTTCGGGGGGATGCCAGGCGTTTGGGGACCATAGCCCGAGCAAGGCGGCCAAGATGAGTTTTGGCGGCAGTGGGTTGGGGAGTAGTTATGGGGAGTATGGGTCGGGGTTGTTGCATGATGATTGAGGCAGTGATGGTCAGTCAGTTGTGGGGTGACTGACCTAATGCTATCGGGAGCAAGCCCCCTCCCACATGTGGGGGTTAGTGGCCGCCCTTCATGCGGCGGGCGATGAGGTAGATGCCCAGGCCGGCCAGCGCTGTTGCGGCGCCGATGTAGCCGGTGCTGGTCCAGCCGTATCCCGCCGTAATCGCCATGCCGCCAAACCACGGGCCCAGCGCGTTCGCCAGGTTGAATGCTGCGTGGTTGGACGCCGCCGCCAGGCTCGGGGCTTCGTGGGCGATGTCCATCAGGCGGATTTGCAGCGGTGCGGCCAACGCCACCATGGTGCCGACCAGGCCCATGCTCAGCAGCACGCCCCACAGCGACGATGCCGCGAAGGAGAAGAACAGCAGCACGGCTATCGACCATACCAAGATTAAGCCCACCGCGCGGAACTGCATGTGGTCGAACAGTTTGCCGCCGGCAATGTTGCCGATGATGCCGCCCACGCCAAAGGCGGCGAGGCCGAAGGGAATCCATTGTGGCGAGACTTTGGTCACTTCGAGCATGGTCGGGGCGAGGTAGCTGAACACGCAGAACATCCCGGCAAACCCAACTGCGCCAATCGACAGCGCCATCCACACCTGCGGTTTGGTGAAGGCACGCAGTTCTTTGCGTGGGTCGCTGCGCGGTTCGTCGCGGCGGTCGGGGACGAATTGCCAGACCAAGAAGAGGGTGCACACGGCGATGGCGCTGACCAGCGCGAATGCCGAGCGCCAGCCCAGGTGTTGGCCCAGGAAGGTGGCGATGGGGTTGCCGAGCAGCATGGCCAGGGTTAGGCCCATCATCACCCGGGCCACGGCGCCGGCGCGTTTGTCGTTGGGCACCATGCTGGAGGCGACGACGGCGGCGATGCCGAAGTAGGCGCCGTGGGGCAGGCCGCTGATAAAGCGGAAGGCCACCAGCGAACCGAAGGTCGGGGTGAAGGCGGTGGCGAGGTTGCCCAGCGCGTACAGGCCCATCAGCAATAACAGCATGTGTTTGCGCAGCAGCTTGGCGCCGAGGATGGCCAGCAGCGGGGCGCCGACCATCACGCCCAGAGCGTAGGCGCTGATGGCGTGGCCGACTTGCGGTTCACTCAAATTCAAATTGTGGGCGATGTCGGGCATCAGGCCCATGATGGCGAATTCGCCGGTGCCGATCGCGAAGGCGCCCACGGCCATGGCAGCTTCCATTTTGGCGGCGTTGCGCGCGGGCAGCACGTGCCCGGGTGTTTGCTGGATAGTCATGGGTAACTCTGTGTGGATGGAGTGCACGAAGGACCGCCGCCGATGCTACGCAAGCAGCGACGAAGGTGTCTAGAACAGCCTTAAGCGCGAGAGTTTCACTCGATTGCTACCCTGTGACCCCACGTCGCGCTCGCTCGGCTTGACAGGGCCTCGGAAAACTCCATTTTTAGCGCTGTCAATTGGCTAAACGGCGCATAAACGCTGTTTAGCGTGATATTCTGCGCGCCGTCTTGGTCTAGTCTTGCCCCGGTGCGTACATCCGTATACGCCCCGGCGGTTGGCTGTCGCCCAGGTAGCTGAAGCCAATAATGATAAGAAGTCAGCGCAGAAGGGACAAAAACAGTGAGGTCGATACGTCGACCTTGTGTGCCCACCCTGCGGTCCTTACGTGAATGTGCAAACCCCGCGGTGCGTTGCCTGACGCAGCGTGATGGCGGGTTGCCCATGCTCAGGGGCGGTGGGGCGGATGGCGTTTTATCATAGGTGCTACTGATGTTTAAAAAAGTAAACACTGCCCTGCTGGGGCTGGCTTTGTCGATGGGGATCACCTCCGTTCACGCGCAAGAGGCAAAGAAAGTCGATGTGCTGCTGATCGGCGGCGGCATCATGAGTGCGACCCTGGGTGTATGGCTCAACGAGCTGCAGCCGGACTGGTCGATGGAGATGGTCGAACGCCTCGATGGCGTGGCCGAAGAAAGCTCCAACGGCTGGAACAACGCCGGTACCGGTCACTCGGCGTTGGCTGAGCTGAACTACACCCCGGAAGACAGCAGCGGCGTCGTTCAGATCCCGAAAGCGGTCGAGATCAACGAAGCGTTCCAGATCTCCCGTCAGTTCTGGTCCTGGCAGGTCCAGCAGGGCGTGCTGAAGAACCCGCGTTCGTTCATCAACTCCACACCGCACATGAGCTTTGTGTGGGGTGATGACAACATCAAGTTCCTGAAAAAACGCTATGAAGCCCTGCAAGCGAGCCCGCTGTTCGCCGGCATGCAGTACTCCGAAGATCCGGCGCAGATCGCCAAGTGGGTTCCGCTGATGATGGAAGGCCGTGATCCGAAGCAGAAGATCGCTGCCACCTGGAGCCCAATCGGCACCGACGTGAACTTCGGTGAGATCACCCGCCAGTTCGTCGCTCACCTGCAAACCACGCCGAAGTTTGACTTAAAGCTGTCGAGCGAAGTGCAGGACATCACCAAGAACGCCGACGGTTCGTGGCGTGTGAGCTACAAAAACCTGAAAGACGGCACTAAGACTGAAACCGACGCCAAGTTCGTGTTCATCGGCGCCGGCGGCGGTGCCCTGCACCTGCTGCAAAAGTCGGGCATTCCTGAAGCCAAGGAATACGCGGGCTTCCCGGTTGGCGGTTCGTTCCTGGTGACCGATAACACGGCCATCGCCGAGCAGCACATGGCCAAGGCCTACGGTAAAGCTTCGGTTGGCGCGCCACCGATGTCGGTTCCGCACCTGGACACCCGCGTGCTGGATGGCAAGCGCGTGATTCTGTTTGGCCCATTCGCAACCTTCTCGACCAAGTTCCTCAAAGAAGGCTCGTACCTGGACCTGCTGACCAGCACCACCACCCACAACATCTGGCCGATGACCAAAGTCGGTATTCGTGAATACCCACTGGTCGAGTACCTCGCCGGCCAACTGATGCTGTCGGATGACGACCGCTTCAAGGCGCTGCAAGAGTACTTCCCGAACGCCAAGCAATCCGACTGGCGCCTGTGGCAAGCCGGTCAGCGCGTGCAGATCATCAAGCGTGATGAAGAGCAGGGCGGCGTCCTGAAACTCGGCACCGAAGTGGTCAGCTCCGCCGACAACACCATCGCCGGCCTGTTGGGTGCATCGCCAGGCGCGTCCACCGCGGCTCCGATCATGCTGACCGTGCTGCAAAAAGTGTTCAAGGACAAGGTCGCGACCCCTGAGTGGCAGGCCAAACTGCACCAGATCGTACCGAGCTACGGCACCAAGCTGAACGACAGCCCTGAGGCTGTTGCTAAGGAATGGGCCTACACCGCCGGTGTGCTGCAACTGACCCCTCCACCTGCGATCCCGCAGATGAGCGCGCCAAAGGCCACCGAGGCTGCCAAGCCTGCGGCTGAGCCGAGTAAGCCAGCGTCTGACCTGGCGCTGTAAGCCAAGCCTGATGTTAAAAAGCCCGCTGAACCGGTAACGGTCAGCGGGCTTTTTTTGTCCAGCTTTCCCGTCGCTGAAATTCGGGATTCAATCCATTCGGGAGGTTTTCTTACTCAGTCCGCGTCAGCCATCTGCGTTTTTTTCTGGCCTGCTACTTTGGCCTTGGGGGCTTTGTGCTCTGGATTATCCAGAAATAGCTGCATCTCAATCACGAGACTTGCCATTTTTTTCTCCAAAATGGCCACTTCTGTACGGCTAATTGTCGTGCGAGATTTGGATGCTGGTTTTTTGGCCGTCGGCGAAGTCAGTTTATGAGTCTCTGGCACCAATGCTTGGCGTAGGAGATTATTAATAATCGTCTGATAGCCCGTTCCGGCATTTTCGGCTCGATCACGCGCAGCCTCGATAACGGCGTCATCCAGCATGATAGTAATACGGGTTTTGCCCTTGCTGCTGGCAATCGGTCCCCGCGTGGCTTCGCTGAAATCATATTCACTTTTCATCGCTTACCTCTTGCGTAGGATCTACGTTCTTTTGCAGTTGCCTTACGAGCGCTTATAGCCCGGATGGTGTCAGGGGCTCGGTAGGTAAACACTACTATTAGTAACCGGCCCGCTGCGTCCAGCCCTACCGCGACCCATCTCTGTTCGTCATGGTCCTTATCTTCTAAATCTCTAAGGGCTCTGTCGTCATAAAACACCATTTCTGCGTCCGCAAGATTTACTCCGTGTTTATCTTTGTTAAGTTTGTTTTTTCGGGGTCATACTCGTAATCGAATGATTTCATTATGCATATTTAATATGTATAAAAAGGGTGTCTGTATGCCCGTCGTCGGCTTCATGAGTATCACATGCTCGCCTTTGGACTGCGGGCGTTCTGAGCGTAGGTTTCAATTCGCTGAAACACTGTAGAACATCCTGGCGATTGATAAGGGTAGGTCAAAGCACTGTTGATCAGTGATCGAAGCTATGTCATGCGGTTCTCATCGATTTGTTTTAAAGGCAGCCCTCGCAGGGTTCAGCAACCTGACAGACATCACCTGTTACAAAGAACCCAGGCCTTAGCAGGAGCGCGGCTGAATCACGGGGGCATTTTTTACTGGTGCAGGTGTTGGGCGTTAGCGCCCGAGGATATTTGTATGTTGCTACGTTATGCAGCAATGGCGGCAGTGGTCGTCGCGGCATCCGGGTGTGTGCAAGAGCGCGTTGTGCATGACCGCAGGCCGGTACAGCGTGAGTATGTCGAAGTGGTTGCGCCACAACCGCCACCGGTCCAGGTGATCGAAGTCGAACCCGCAGCCCGTTATGGCTATTTATGGTCGCGCGGTTACTGGCGTTGGGAAGGTGGGCGATACGTCGCGGTGCACGGCCATTGGGAGCAAGTGCGCGAAGGCTATCGTTATGTGCATCCGCACTGGGTGCAACGCAATGACGGTTACCACTGGCAGGGCGGTGGCTGGGTTCGCTGAGCCCCGGCCGAAACAACGTCTAGATCGGCTTCTGGGTACCTAGAAGCCGAACTTCCCGCAACAGCGCGGCACCCAGTTGATCAGTGCCCAATTCCTTGTAGCCGACCGCCTTGATCTCGCCGTTCTCTTCGGCCTGGATGATGATCACCGGTGTTTCCTTGCCGGTGCCTTCGTCCACATGCAGGGCGTACTGGGGAATAGCCAGCTTGATCGGCGTACCCGCCGCTTTGCCTTGCACGTTGATCAAGAACGCTGCACAGCCGCTGTCGACATCCACGCTGGTGGCAGAGCGGCCGCTGACGAAACAGGTTTTCGGCAGGTCGGGCCAGACGATGGTGTCGGCGGAGGCCAGGGTGGAGGCCAAGCTCAAAGTAGCGAGTAGCAGCATGCGCACGTGAGTCTGTCTCTTGATCAAGGTTGAACGCGGTTTTTACCAAAGCCTGAGCGGTGTCGCAATGGTGTGGCTCAGGTCAGCCGTTTCATCCCGGTTGCCTTGGCCGCGTTCAGATCAAAGGTGGCGGTGTATTCGCAGCCGGCCGCATGGGCGCAGCGCTCTATCAGGTAGTCGGCGAAATCGGCTTTGCCCGCCGTGAATCGTCGCAGTGCCTGCCAGATGATCTCGGCATGTTCCACGGTCAATTCACGTGTGCGCAGCAGCGTTTCCAGAACGGTCACCACCTCGCTCTTGGCCGATTGGTAACAGCTTTGTAAAACCCAGACCAGTTCCACCACCGAGACCAGGCTGACAAAGCCCGGCGACAGTGCAGTGAGCGATTCGATCAGCTCCGACGCCTTGGGTGATTGGACCGGGTCATCCTGGGTGACATAACGCACCAGTACATTGGTATCCAGGCCGATCATCGCGCTTTTGCTCCCTGGGTTGCGATGGCGTGGTTCATGGCGTCGATCGATACGGCCTGGGCGGGCTTGCGGATCAACCCCTTGAGGTCATGCACGGTTTTGCTCGCGGCAATGATGGAAAACTTTCCGTCTTCCGTTTCGACAAATTCAACCCGGTCGCCGGTTTCCAGGCCCAGCGCTGTGCGGACTTGGATAGGGATGGTGATTTGCCCTTTCGAGGTAAGTGTGGCGGTCGCCATAGTGAAGATCTCCATCGTGATATTCCTTACCCTAGGGTAAGGACTGATGAAGGGCAAGATCCGTTGGTCCATAGGTCGCTCTCTGGTGTGAGTAAGTGGGAACAGGTAAAACCCTAGTTCGAACTGTGCGCTCTCACACGCTTTCCTCCGGCCTCAAGAGATACAAGCTATGACCGACCGCCTCCTGATCATTCCTGCCGCCATGCAACCCATAGTCGAGCGCGCCGGCTACGTTCCTGCAGTAAAAGTTGGCAACACTCTTTACTGCGCAGGCCAGGTCGGCCGTACGCCGCAACTGGCCGTGATCGACGATCCCGAGGCGCAATTTATCGCGGCCTGGGAAAACCTGAGGGAAGTATTGGAGGAGGGCGGTTGCAGCTTCGATGACGTGGTGGACATGACCACGTACCACGTGAACATGCGCCAGCACATGGCGGTTTTTCGTGAGGTGAAAAACCGCCTGTTCCCACGCGGGCATTGCGCCTGGACCACAATCGGGGTGTCCGAACTGGCACACCCCGGTCTGCTGGTGGAAATCAAATGTGTGGCGGTGCAGCGCTAGTTACTGCACCACGCGATAACACGGCACATACGCCGCGCCGCCCGGCAACTTCATACGGTGCTGGGCAACGAACGCCTGTAGCAGTTCATCCAACGGCTTCATGATGGCCGGGTCGCCGTGGATTTCGTACGGGCCGTTCTGCTCGATCAGGCGAATGCCCTTGTCCTTGACGTTGCCGGCCACGATCCCCGAGAACGCGCGGCGCAGGTTGGCGGCGAGTTCATGGGGTGGCAACGCATGGCTCAGTTGCAGGCTGGCCATGTTTTCGTGCGTTGGGTCGAAGGGGCGCTGGAAGCCTTCGTCGATCTTCAGCAGCCAGTTGAAGTGGAAGGCGTCGTTGCGTTCGCGGCGGAACTGCTTCACTGCTTTGAGCCCTGCGGTCATCTGGCGCGCCACTTCGGCCGGGTCGTCGATGATGATCTGGTAGTGCGCCTGCGCCGCTTCGCCGAGGGTGGCGCCGACGAAGGCGTGCAGCTGTTGCAGATAAGGGGCCGCGTGTTTCGGGCCGGTGAGGACCACCGGGAACGGTACATCGCAGTTGTCCGGGTGCATCAGGATGCCCAGCAGGTACAGGAACTCTTCGGCCGTGCCAGCGCCCCCCGGGAAGATGATGATGCCGTGGCCGACGCGCACGAAGGCTTCCAGACGTTTTTCGATGTCCGGCAGAATCACCAGCTCGTTAACGATCGGGTTCGGCGCTTCGGCCGCGATGATACCCGGCTCGGTCAGGCCCAGGTAGCGCCCGCCGGCAATGCGTTGTTTGGCGTGGGAAATGGTCGCGCCCTTCATGGGGCCTTTCATCACGCCGGGGCCGCAACCGGTGCACACGTCGAGGCTGCGCAGGCCCAGCTCGTGGCCGACTTTCTTGGTGTATTTGTATTCTTCGGTATTGATCGAGTGTCCACCCCAGCACACCACGATTTTCGGCTCGACACCCGGGCGCAACGTACGGGCGTTGCGCAGCAGGTGGAACACGTAGTCGGTGATACCTTGGGAGTCGCTCAGGTCAATGCGCTGGCTGCCTAGCTCATTCTCGGTGTAGACGATGTCACGCAGGGCACTGAACAGCATCTCGCGGGTGCTGGCGATCATTTCGCCATCGACGAAGGCGTCGGCTGGCGCGTTCAGCAGTTCCAGGCGCACGCCACGGTCCTGCTGATGGATGCGCACTTCAAAGTCTTGATAGGCGTCGAGGATGGTCTTGGCGTTGTCGATATGCGCGCCGGTGTTGAGGATGGCCAAGGCGCATTGACGGAAGAGGGTGTAGATGCTGCCGGTACCGGCTTCGCTTAGTTGCTGGACTTCACGTTGGGACAGGGTTTCGAGGCTGCCCTTGGGGCTGACGGAGGCATTGATGACTTGACGTTGGGGCATTCTGATTCCTTGAAGGCGCAGCCACCGCACCCGTCACGGGCAGCGATGGCTTGAAAAGGGTGAGCGCCGAGTTCGGTCGCACGAGACTGTAGTTTGGCCGCCTCATAGGCAAGGCGCAAACACCGTCCAGCACCATCATGCCGCAGAACTTACTGAATCAGCTTCCAGTTTTTGTAGAAAACCCGACGCAGGGTAAAGACCAGCCCGGCAAAGCCCGCGATCACGGCGTTGAGCACGGAGGGCAGCAAGGTCGGCCGCACAATATCGATAAACAGGCAGTAACGCTTTGCGTCGTTCTTGTTGAAGGACGCGTGCATCAGCGTGTCATCGAAGATGAACAGCGGGTCATCGTGCCAATAATGCTTGTGCTTGCCCACTTGGATGTAGACACCTTCGTGGTGAGGTGCTGGCGCCATGTTGTAGAGCACGCGGAACATCATGCGCAGCGGGCCGAAGTGGAAGGATGTCGAGCGGTTCTCGTTGAACACCGAGACGCCGATGGTCTTCACAAACGGCAGTTTCTTGCGCAGTTGCGGGATGTTCAGGGTGGTTTCGATTGGGCGGCCGTACCATTGGAAAAACAACATGCCGCGCTTCTTCTCGGCCATGCGCTCATCCAGGTAGCTAATGATTTCATCCTTGTTGGCCATGGCGTCGTCAATCACTTGCTGCAGGTCTTCACGCCAGGCAGGCGGCAGGTCGCGCAGGGTGTAGACATGACGGTTACGCAGGCTCAGCAGATCGAACAGGGTGTTGAACGGTGCCAGTATCCAGGTGTTACGGCCGCTGCCGATGAAGTATTTCTTGATGGTATCGGCGTCATACAGGCCGTTGCGCAGGAAGTCGTAGACACCGCACACCAGCACCAGCCCGAGGAATACCGCGGTGGTCAGGGGAAAAAGGCAGATAATCAGCAGAACGCCGATGACCCAGGCGACCGACACTGCTTTTTTGCGTAAGGCAGACTTGCTCATGAAACTCAGCTCCAGCTGGACGCCATTCGACAGGTCCGGATCCGTGGCTGCGAGTGGTGGGGAAGTGAAACATGTAGATACATCCCCCTATGATAAGGCGTTCAGCGACGAATAGGCGTTTTAAATATTGCAAAATTGTGAAGGAATTGAACAAACCTTCACGTTTATGGTCCGGCTCATAAAGGCTACCGGGTGAGATTGTGAACGGTAGCAGGCGCGCGCCAAAAAGCGCTGCGCCGATTGAATTTTGTAAACAGAAGATTTGCGACTATCGTGACGCTTCGGTTTTTTGGACGTCATAGACCGGTACGATTAAGTTGAATGGCCACCATTGGCCTTCGGCACCTTGGAAGAGGCAGAAATTTTATGATCATCAAACCGCGGGTTCGTGGCTTTATCTGTGTGACCGCTCACCCTGTTGGCTGTGAAGCGAACGTCAAGGAACAGATCGACTACGTAACCAAAAACGGCGTCATCGAAGGCGGCCCGAAGAAGGTGCTGGTCCTCGGCGCCTCCACCGGTTACGGCCTGGCCGCGCGCATTAGTGCAGCGTTCGGATGCGGCGCCGACACCCTGGGTGTGTTTTTTGAGAAAGAAGGCGAAGAAGGCAAGCTGAGCTCCGCCGGCTGGTACAACAGCGCGGCGTTCGAGAAGTTTGCGGTTGAAAAAGGCCTGTACGCCAAGAGCATCAACGGCGACGCGTTCTCCGACGAGATCAAGCGCCTGACCATCGAAACCATCAAGAAAGATTTGGGCAAGATCGACCTGGTGGTTTACAGCCTGGCGGCACCACGCCGTACCGACCCGCAAGGCGTGGTGCATACCTCCACCCTTAAGCCGATCGGCAAGGCCGTGACCCTGCGCGGTATCAACACCGACAAAGGCGTTGTGGTCGACACCACCCTTGAACCTGCGACCCAAGAAGAAATCGACGGCACCGTAAAAGTCATGGGTGGTGAAGATTGGCAGCTGTGGATCGACGCCCTGCGTGACGCCGACGTACTGGCCGAAGGTGCCAAGACCACTGCGTTCACCTACCTCGGTGAGAAGCTGACCCAGGACATTTACTGGAACGGTTCCATCGGCGAAGCCAAGAAAGACCTGGACAAAAAAGTCCTGACCCTGCGCGACAACCTCGCGGCACTCAAGGGCGACGCCCGTGTGTCGGTGCTCAAGGCCGTGGTCACCCAGGCCAGCTCGGCCATTCCGATCATGCCGCTGTACCTGTCGCTGCTGTTTAAAGTGATGAAAGAGCAGGGCACCCACGAAGGTTGCATCGAGCAGGTCTATGGCCTGTTCAAGGATAGCCTGTATGGCAACGAGCCGAAGCTTGACGCCGACGGCCGCCTGCGGGCCGACCTGGCTGAGCTGGAGCCGAAAGTCCAAGACGCCGTAGCGGCGTTGTGGAACCAGGTGACTGACGACAACGTTAACGAGATCAGTGATTTTGCCGGTTACAAGGCTGAGTTCCTGCGCTTGTTCGGTTTTGAAGTCGACGGCGTTGACTACGAAGCGGATGTGAACCCGACCGTTAAGATCAATGGTTTAGTTCAAGCATAAATGCAGTTAAAAATGTGGGAGCGGGCTTGCTCGCGAATACGGAGTGTCAGTCGCCAGATAGGTTGGCTGATACACCGCTTTCGCGAGCAAGCCCGCTCCCACATTTGCTTTGTGTGAAGCCGGACCGCTCCTACAAGCCATCGCGCTCCCACTACCGTCCTTAATCTGCCAGACTCCACCGGCTATCAAGCCACGCTAACGGAGGATCTGATGACGATTCGTGCAGTAGTTTTTGATTTCGGCGGTGTCCTGTTCGACTGGAACCCGCACCACCTGTACCGCAAGCTAATTGCCGACGATCGCGAGCGGCAGCACTTTCTCGACACCATCTGTACTCAAGCCTGGAACACCGAGCAGGACGCCGGCCGCAGCCTGGCCGAAGGCACTCGTCACCTGATCGAGCAATACCCGCAACATGAACCTCTCATCCAGGCCTATTACGACCGCTGGCATGAGATGTTGCGCGGCTCATTGCCGGAAGGCGTGGCCATTCTCGAAGGCCTGCATCAAGCCAATATGCCGTTGTTCGGGCTGACCAATTGGTCGGCTGAGACCTTCCCTTATGCGCGGGCCAACTATCCGTTCCTGGCGTATTTGCGCGACATCGTGGTGTCAGGTGAGCTGAAGCTGATCAAGCCGGATGCCGCGATCTATCACGCGAGCCTCAGCCAGGTGCGCGCCCATCTGCCGGATATCCAGGCCAGTGAAGTGGTGTTTATCGACGATGTGGCCGGCAATATCGAGGCGGCGGTCGCCCTAGGGTGGCAGGGTATTCACCACGTTTCGGCCGAGCATACCGCTGCACGCTTGCGTGAGCTGGGCGTGGGCTTCTAGCGCGCCCACTTTTCCATGGCGAAATCCACAAAGGCGCGCAGCTTTGGCAGGCGATAACGGTCCTGGCCGTAGAGCAAGTGCATGGGGCGGCTGGACAGTTGATAGGTGGTCAGCAAGGCCACCAGCTTGCCGCTCTCCAGGTCCGGCTGCACCAGAGCATCGGCCAGCATGATGATGCCCATGCCGTTCACCGCCGCCTGGCGCAAGCCTTGCGAACTATTGATGGTCAGTGGGCCGGACACCGGAACTTCTACCTCGCCTTCCTCGCCGGTCATGCGCCAGAGCTTGTCGGTGTCGCGCCAGTTGTCGGTCGCAGGGTAGGCGAATGCCAGGCAGTCGTGTTGCCGCAGGTCTGCGGGTTTCGAAGGCGTGCCGCGTCGCGCCAGGTAGTCAGGTGATGCGCAAAGGGTGAGGGTGTAGGCCTGCAGTGGCCGGGCGATCAGGCTGGAAGGTTCCAGTTCACCGAGGCGGATCGCCACGTCGAAGCCGCTGTCGACCAAGTCCATCCGCTCATTGCTTAGCATCACGTACAGGTCGATCAGCGGGTAGCGCTGGGAAAACTCGCTCAGGGCCGGTGCGAGGCGTTCGGTGCCGAACACCGGTGGTGCGGTGATACGCAGGCTGCCTTTAGGGGTTTCACTGTGGATCTGCTCCGCCAGTAACTCGGAGTCGGCCACCAGCCCCAGCACCTGCAAGCAGCGCTGGTAGTACTGCCCGCCAAACTCGGTGAGGCTCTGTTTGCGCGTGGTGCGCTTGAGCAGGCTGACGCCCAAGCGTTGTTCCAGCGCGCGCAGGTGATTGCCGACCATGGTGGTCGACATTCCGCACTCTTGCGCGGCGGCCGTCATGCTGCCGGTCTCCACGACTTTCACGTACACCGACATCGCCTGGAACAGGTCCATTATCAAGCCCTGATTTAAAGTCATTACAGGAATGCGCAGTTTATCCAGCTTGGGTGGCTAACGATACTGCACCTATCCCAACGATGCACTGGAGCTTGCCACCATGACCGCCGCCTGCCTGATGACCACGTATCAACCCTTGGCTCTGAGCTTCACCCGTGGCCTGGGCACGCGCCTGTGGGACCAGCAGGGGCGTGAATATCTCGACGCGGTGGCCGGTGTGGCGGTGACCAATGTCGGGCATTCGCACCCGCGGCTGGTGGCGGCGATCAGTGAGCAGGCGGGCCTGCTATTGCACACGTCCAACCTCTACAGCATCGACTGGCAGCAACGGCTGGCCGAGCGCCTGACGCAGTTGTCCGGACTGGACCGCGCGTTCTTCAACAACTCCGGCGCCGAAGCCAACGAGACGGCGCTGAAACTGGCACGGCTGCATGGCTGGAAAAAAGGCATTGAAGAACCCCTGGTGGTGGTGATGGAAAACGCTTTTCACGGGCGTACGCTGGGCACCATGGCCGCCAGTGATGGACCTTCGGTGCGCCTGGGGTTCCAGCGCTTGCCGGGGGACTTTCTCAAGGTGGGGTTTGGCGATCTGGCGGCGCTGGAAGCCATCACGCAACAGTTCGGCTCGCGCATTGCGGCGGTGCTGCTGGAACCGATTCAGGGCGAAAGTGGCGTGCTGCCAGCGCCGCCCGGCTACCTGAAATCCCTGCGCGAGCATTGCACGCGCCGCGGTTGGCTGATGATGCTCGATGAGATCCAGACCGGTATTGGCCGCACTGGCGCCTGGTTTGCGTTCCAGCATGAAGGCATCGTGCCGGATGTGATGACCCTGGCCAAAGGTCTCGGCAACGGCGTGCCCATCGGCGCTTGCCTGGCCCGTGCTGAAGTGGCTCAATTGTTCACCCCCGGCAGCCACGGCAGTACCTTCGGCGGCAACCCGTTGGCCTGCCGCGTGGGCTGCACGGTGCTGGCCATTATTGAAGAGCAGGGCTTGTTGCAGAATGCTGCGCAACAGGGCGCGCATTTACTGGCGCGGTTGCGGGTGGAGTTGAGTGAGCACCCGCAGGTGCTGGCGATTCGTGGGCAGGGCTTGATGATCGGCATCGAACTGGCCCGCCCTTATCGTGACCTGGCCCAGCGTGCGGCGCACGAGCATGGCCTACTGATTAACGTGACGCGCGGCAAGATCATTCGCCTGCTGCCACCGCTGACGCTGGCTGCCCAAGAGGTGGAGATGATCGTGCGGGCCATCACCCGTCTAGTGGATTGAAACCGGGTCAAAAATGTGGGCGGCGTGATGTTCAGCGATCTGGGCCATTCAGCCATTCCTGATTCATGGTTTCGGTATCGCCCAGGTACTCCAACAACCAACTCATCGCCGGCGACAGTTTATTCTGCGCCCAGGCCACGCACGACGGGCTGGCCGGGAACGGCCGGCTCAATTGCAGCGCTACCAACTCGCCGCGTTCGATCCACGGCAACACTTGGTGCGCCGGGGCCATGCCGACGCATAGGCCGACGCGCAGGCAGTCAATTGCCGAGGACCAGTTGGGCACCACCAGCCGGCGTTGGTTATCCAGGGTCCAGGTGTCGCGCTTGGGCAGGTTGCGCGAGGTGTCGGTCATGCACAGCGAGGCGAAGGGGCGCAGTTGGTCGTCACTGAGCAAACCGTCCAGCGCCGCCAACGGATGCCTGGCGCTGACCACGCACAGCCAGTTCAGTAGGCCCATGTCGCGAAACGTGAAGTGGCTGGCCACTGGCACCGCACTGGTGGCGCCGATCACGATGTCGGTACGCTCATCGGCCAGGGCGTCCCATACGCCGTTGTACACCTCGTATTCGAGCAGCAATTCCACCTCGGGAAACTGCCGGTAGAAGTCCAGCACCAGTTGCCGACAGCGCTGGGGTTTGACGATGGAGTCCACGGCCACTTTCAGTTGGCCGCTCCAGCCATTCGCCACCTGCTGGCACAAACGCCGGGTGCCGAGCATTGTTTTCATCACACCACGGGCTTCGTCGATAAACAGGCGCCCGGCGGGGGTCAGTTCCACGTCGCGATGGCGGCGTACAAACAGCGGCACCGCCAGCCATTCCTCAAGTTGGCGCACCGTGTAGCTGATGGCGGAGGGCACGCGGTGCAGCTCCTGGGCGGCGGCGCTGAAGCTGCCATGGCGCGCCACGGCATCGACGACATCCAGTGAGTATTCGGACCACATGGCAGCTGCCTTCAAAAAAATTGATAAGAGTATCCAATTATTATCGCTTCACACACAAACTGTCAGCTTCATAATGGGCGCCAGTCAGCAAATTGTTTGATGGCAGGTTCAGCAAGGCTTCAATGAAAAATTCTTTTGGTTTCACTTGGTATCTGGCGGGGCTGAGCATGCTCGGTTATCTCGCCATGGACATGTACTTGCCGGCGTTCGGCGCCATGGGCGAACAACTGCACATCAGCCCCGGTGCCGTGGGCGCCAGCTTGAGTATTTTCCTCGCCGGGTTTGCGGTGGGGCAGCTGTTGTGGGGGCCGTTGTCCGACCGCCTGGGGCGCAAGCCGGTCCTGCTGACGGGCCTGAGCCTGTTTGTGCTGGGGTGCGCGGGCATGTTCTGGGTCGAAACCGCGCCGCAATTGTTGGCGTTGCGTTTTATCCAGGCGATTGGGGTGTGTTCCGCAGCGGTGAGTTGGCAGGCGCTGGTCATCGACCGTTACCCGGCTGATAAGGCGCACCGTGTGTTCGCCAGCATCATGCCGCTGATGTCGCTGTCACCGGCTTTGGCGCCCCTGTTGGGGGCCATGGTGTTGAATCACTTCGGCTGGCAGGCAATCTTCGCGGTGTTGCTGGGCGTGTCGTTGCTGTTGCTGCTGCCGACGTTGTTGCTGCGCAAAATGCCGAAGCGTCGCGCAGAGCAGGGCGAACCTTCGCGCCTCGGTTATGGGCAGTTGCTGACCTCTCGCGTGTTCACTGGCAACGTGATGATCTTTGCCGCGTGCTCGGCCAGTTTCTTCGCCTGGCTGACGGCTTCGCCCTTCATCCTCGGTGGTATGGGCTACAGCCCGAATGACATCGGCTTGAGCTATGTGCTGCCGACCTTGGCCTTTCTGATCGGTGGCTACAGCTGCCGCAGCGCCTTGCAGCATTACCAGGGCAAATTGCTGTTGCCTTGGTTGCTGGTGGCTTATTGCATCAGCATGGTGGCGTTGTATCTGGTCGCGACGTTGACCGTGCCGACTCTCACGACCTTGTTGATCCCGTTCTGCCTGATGGCGCTGGTCAACGGTGCCAGTTACCCCATCGTAGTGGCAAATGCGCTGATGCCCTTTGCGGAAAACTCCGGTAAGGCGGCGGCGCTGCAGAACACCTTGCAACTGGGGCTGTGTTTTCTCAGCAGTCTGCTGGTGTCGTCGATGATTGATCAGCCGCTGCTGATTACCGTGATTGTGATGCTGGCGACGGCGCCGTTGGCGGTGTTGGGGTACTGGCTGGCGCGCCCGAAGACGGACAATTCGGAACTCGCAAACGCTTAAAGCTCAAATGTGATGAAAAATGTGGGAGCGGGCTTGCCCGCTCCCACATTTGGAGTCGGTTTCTTCAGTTATTAAAACGTGACTTCCATGTTCAGCGTAGGCGTTGAGGTCCGAGTACCCCGCCCACCGTCCACGCCGAATTTGTTATGCCAGTACTCGTAACCCACTCCGAGATATAGGTTCGGCTTGACGCTTTTACCCGGTCGCACCGCCACCATCAGCGCGGTGCGCATCAGGCCTTCCGGCGCGGTGTCACGACCGTGATAATCCTCGCCTTTGTCGCCGACATAATTGATGAACCCCTGGAACTTCGCCGCGTGGTTGGCGATGTCAAACGGGCGCATCCAGGTCAGGTTGAGCATGTAGGTGCCGTCGAAGGTGTGGTTCGACTCTTGCGCGCCGGGGATGCCGGTGTGGTTCCTTTCTTTGTAGTACATCAGGCTCAAATCCAGTACGCCGACGGTGTTGAACTTCAACGTCGGGCCAATCATCAGTGCGCGTTTTTTGGCTGAGGCGAGGTTGTTGTTGCGGTTGGCGTCAAAGCCCAGGGTCAGGGCGTAATCTTTGATCAGCCCGGTGCCGAGCGGCACATCAAATACCCGTGAAGCGTACAACTGATGCCGGTACACCGCGTAGACCTCACTGGCGCCGTGATCGGTGCCCTTGCGCGGGTCGCGGCTGTCGGAAAGGAACACATCCAGGTTCAGGTAATTGCTGCCGTATTGGTAGCCGCTGGCATGGGTGAAGCTGTAGATGCGCTTGCTGAAGTCGTCGGGGTTATTCGGGTTGGTAAAGTGTTGGCCGTAGCGAAACCCCACGCTGTTGTTCATCCACTCCACCGCGACAGCCTCCCCGCCGCCGAGGAGGGTCAGTGCAACGGTTGCACCCTGTAATGCCTTCTTCATTGCTCTAGGTCCTTTGCGTTCTGGCTCATGACGGCCGGATTGTTTTTGTAACGCCAATGGAGGGTATCTTGTTCGAATGATTGTATACAACTCTATGGACATACAGTCCAAACATTGCATACAGTGATCGCACAACAAAAACAGAGAACCCCTCACCATGACTACCCCGAAGGCGTCACCGCAGCGGCCAGAAGATGAGAATCTCGGCGTCGCAGCCAACATGGCTTACGGCCTGCAGCATGTGCTCACCATGTACGGCGGCATTGTTGCCGTGCCGTTGATCGTCGGCCAGGCGGCCGGGTTGTCGCCTGCGGATATCGGCCTGTTGATCGCCGCGTCGCTGTTTGCCGGTGGCTTGGCCACGCTGTTGCAGACCCTCGGTTTGCCGTTTTTTGGCTGTCAGTTGCCGCTGGTGCAGGGCGTGTCGTTTGCCGGTGTGGCAACCATGGTGGCGATTGTCGGCAGTGATGGCGCCGGCGGTATGCCGGCGATTCTTGGGGCGGTGATGGCCGCCTCGTTGATCGGCCTGTTGATCACGCCGGTGTTCTCGCGGATTACCCAGTTTTTCCCGCCGCTGGTCACCGGCATTGTGATCACCACCATCGGCTTGACCTTGATGCCGGTAGCGGCGCGCTGGGCCATGGGCGGCAACAGCCGCGCGGCGGATTTCGGCAGCATGGCCAACATCGGCCTGGCGGCATTGACCCTGGTGCTGGTGTTGCTGCTGAGCAAAATTGGCAGTGCGACGATTTCGCGGTTGTCGATTCTGCTGGCGATGGTGATCGGCACTGTGATCGCGGTGTTCCTCGGCATGGCCGACTTCTCCGGCGTTGCCCAGGGGCCGATGTTCGGTTTCCCTGCACCTTTCCATTTCGGCGTGCCGACCTTCCATGTGGCGGCGATCATTTCCATGTGCATCGTGGTCATGGTGACCTTGGTGGAAACCTCGGCTGACATCCTGGCAGTGGGCGAAATCATCGACACCAAAGTCGACTCCAAACGTCTGGGCAATGGCTTGCGGGCCGACATGCTGTCGAGCATGTTCGCGCCGATTTTTGGTTCATTCACCCAAAGCGCATTTGCCCAGAACGTCGGCCTGGTGGCCGTGACCGGGGTGAAAAGTCGGTTTGTAGTGGCCACTGGCGGGGTGTTCCTGGTGGTGCTAGGTCTGCTGCCCTTCATGGGGCGGGTGATTGCCGCTGTACCGACCTCCGTGCTGGGCGGGGCTGGGATTGTGCTGTTCGGCACCGTGGCGGCCAGTGGTATTCGTACGCTGTCGAAGGTGGATTATCGCAACAACATGAACCTGATCATTGTCGCTACGAGCATTGGTTTTGGCATGATCCCCATCGCGGCGCCGACCTTTTACGACCACTTCCCCACCTGGTTCGCGACCATTTTCCACTCGGGCATCAGCTCGTCGGCGGTCATGGCGATAGTGCTGAACCTGGCGTTCAACCACTTCACCGCAGGTAACTCCGACCAGCAGTCGGTGTTCGTGGCCGGGACTGAGCGCAGTTTGTGCTTCCACGATGTGGCGGCATTGCGCGATGGGGATTACTTCAAGGGCGGCAGGTTGTTTGACGCTGAAGGGAAGGAAATTCCGGTGGTGGCGGAGGTGGCAAGGAAGTCCGTAAAACCTGAGACCACCGACGTCTAAAAATGTGAGAGGGGGGCTTGCTCCCGACGACGGTGGTTCAGTGACACTTTTGGTGACTGACACACTGTCATCGGGAGTAAGCCTCCTCCCACCCTTAGAACTCAGCCAGCCTTCAGCACTTTGTGTGGCACTGAACACGCCTCATCCAAAAACTTCACCACGGTCCCCATGCACGCCTGGCGCTCTTCCACGTGGGGCATGTGGCTGGAGTCTTCAAACAGCGCCCAGCGCACCTTCGCGATCTCATCCAGGAATGGCTTGACCACCCGCGGCGTGGCTTCGTCATGCCGACCGGAGATCACCAGGGTCGGCACATTGATTGCCGACAGGCGGCCAATCACACTCCAGTCCTTCAAGCTGCCGATCACGTGGAATTCAGTGGGGCCGCTCATGGCGTGGTACACCGTCGGGTCTGCGTCGACTGCGGCGAAGGTGCGCGCCACTTCTTCCGGCCACGGGATCACGCGGCACACATGCTGGTCATAAAAAATCCGCGAGGCGGCGAGGTATTCCGGGTCTTGGTAGGTGCCGGCCTGTTCGTGTTTGAGCAAGGTTTCATGCACGCCGTCAGGCAGTAGTTTGCGCAGGCGGTTGGCTTCGCTGACCCAGGTGCGCATGCACGTGGGCGAGTTGGCCGGGATAAACGCGCGCAAGCCCTTCGGTTGCAGGATCGCATGCTCGCTGCCGAGCATACCGCCCCAGGATTGCCCGAGAATCGCGTAGTTATCGCTGATTTGCAGGTGGTCCAGCAGGTTGTCCAGCTCCGCGAGGAACAGGTCGATAGTCCAGAAAGATGCGTCTTTTTCCGGTAAATGCGTGGAGCGGCCATTGCCCAACTGGTCGTAGTGAATCACCGCGTGGCCGCTGGCCGCCACGTCTTTGAAGGCGTCGACATAGTCGTGGGTGCAGCCGGGACCGCCGTGAATGATCACCAACGGAGTACGGCCGGTGGTCAGGTCGCCGGTAACGCGGTACCAGGTCTGGTAGGCGCCGAATGCCGCATAGCCTTCGCGGACTTTATCGATGAATTCCATTTCGTACCCTGCTCTGAAAAAAGGATCAGGGGTACGATAATCGGCACGCGAGGTTTAAGTAACTAGCAAAACAGCTAGGTTTTGCGGACGGCTCAATCTTCCAGCAAACGGTAATGGGTAGCGCGTACCACCGCCTGCACGCGGTTCTTGGCCCCCAACTTGTGCATCGCCGACGCCAGGTGCAGGGTGACCACCGCCAATGAGCGGCTCAATTGCGTGGCGATCTCGGCAGCGGTCAGGCCGTCGGCGGCCCATTTCAGGCATTCACGCTCGCGTTTAGTCAGGTGAATATGCGGGTAAGTGCGTAGTTCCTTGCTGAACAGCGGGTAGGCCGCTTCCTGCAGGGCATGGGTAATCAGGCTGAAATCCGCCAGAGTCTGCTGCGCATCCTTCACTACCGTGTTGGCCTTGCCGGTGCGTAGCCCGGTTAGCGACGCGAAGCCGCCGCGCGGCAGATGAATGGGCACGCTGACGCCGCAGGTCAGTTGGCGTTCATGCAGGTAAGAGGACACGGGCGCATGGCAAGGGTCGATGATTTTTTGCAGCGCGGTATCGGCTTTCGCCTCATAGGACCACACGAACGGCGACACCGTGCTCAGGGCCAAGTGTTGCACCGGGTCGATCTGGTAAAACCCTTCGCTGCACCATAACGCGTGCCAGTCGGGCGGGGTATTGCGCAGCTCCAGCACCGAGGGCGTGATCAGCGAACCGTCCTGATCGATAGGCACCGGGGTGTAGTCGTACACCAGCGCATCGAAGCCCAACTGCTGGGCAAGAATAAACGTATTGTCCATCTGTTCATCCAGGCTCCCGCCTGGCATGAGACGGTTATTGAAGGCAGTTAGCTTGGCCAGCATCCGTTCTGCTCCCGAATTCATTTGAATCTCGACTTGCGGCAAGTAGAATGCCACGCCCCGGCGAAGGACTGCCAGACCAAACCTATAAGAAATACTAGGTTATGGGCGCACGGCATCCTCGGTAGTGTTGGCTTGATAAACAGCTACCACCCGCCAGGCCGATACAACACAAGGAATGTATGCATGTGGCGTGAAATTGCCCCCGATCAGCAGTACAACGTGCAAGTCGACGGCCATAATCTCGTGGTTTACAGCTTTGGCGACGGCGATGAGGTGCTCTTGTGCCTCAATGGCGGCCCGGGCCTGCCGTGTGACTACTTGCGCGACGCCCATGGCTGGCTCAAAGAGCATCACCTGCGAGTGGTTGCATTCGACCAGCTTGGCACCGGTGCATCAGCCAGGCCCACCGACGTTTCGTTGTGGGAAATCGGCCGTTATGTCGAAGAAGTCGAGACCGTGCGCCAAACCCTTGGTCTGGGCCGGGTGCACTTGCTGGGGCATTCCTGGGGCGGCTGGTTAGGCATCGAGTACGCCATTCATTACCCGGACGCACTGAAAAGCTTGATCCTGGAAAACACCGTCGGCGACATTCCGCACCTGACCCAGGAGCTCGAACGCCTGCGCGGCGCCCTCGGCAGCGAAACCGTGGCCATGATGCAGCGCCATGAAGCCATGGGCACCTTGGATCACCCGCAGTACCAGGCCGCGATCACCTTGCTCAATTACCGTCACGTCTGTCGCCTGGACGAGTGGCCCGAGCCGGTCAAACGCTCCCTCGGCGACTGGAACATGGGCCCGTACGAAACCATGCAAGGCCCCAACGAATTTCTCTACATTGGCAACCTCAAGGACTGGAACCGCATTCCTGAGATGGCCGACTTCAAAATGCCGATCCTGATCACCACCGGCCAGCACGATGAACTTACGCCCGCCTGCGCGCTGCGCATGAAGCTGGCCGCCAAACATGCTCAATTGCACGTGTTCCCCAACAGCAGCCACATGCCCTTTTATGAGGAACCCCAGGCTTACTTCCCGGTGCTGCTGGACTTCCTCGCGCGTCACCGGGGCTGACGGATGAACCTGGCGCGTTACCGTTTTGTGCTGTCCCGGCCGCTGCAATTGCTGCCGGTGTTGTTTGGCATCAGCCTGATCACCTTCGTGCTGGTGCGCTCGATTCCCGGCGACCCGGCGCGGGCCTTGCTCGGCTCGCGCAGTACGCCGGATGCTCTGCTGAAGATTCGCGCCCAATATGGCCTGGATCAGCCCTTGTGGCTGCAATATTTCTACTTTCTCAAAAACCTGCTGAAGGGCGATCTCGGCCAATCACTGCTGTACAAAGTCGATGCCTTGAAACTGATCGTCACCCGCATCGAGCCGACTCTGGTGCTGGTGCTTGGAGGTGTCTTGCTGGGGCTGTTGATTGCGATCCCGCTGGCGACATGGGCGGCGCGCGCTAAAGGCGGCTGGGCGGACAATCTGATCCGCGTGTTCACCACCGTCGGCCTAGGCATGCCGGCATTCTGGCTGGGCTTGATGTTGATTCTGTTGCTGAGTGTGAAGTGGGGCCTGTTCCCGGTGTCCGGCTACGGGCGCACCTGGCTGGACAAGGCCCACCATATGCTGCTGCCGTGTCTGACCATCGCCCTGGCACTGTCGGCGGTGTTAGTGCGCAACTTGAGGGCGAGCATGCTGATGGAGTTACAGGCCGACCACGTCACCGCCGCCCGAGCGCGCGGGCTGTCCGAGGCGGCTGTGTTCCGACGGCATGTGCTGCCCAATTCGCTGGTGCCGGCGGTGAACCTGTTGGCGGTGAATATCGGCTGGCTGATCAGCGGCACGGTGGTGATCGAGAGCCTGTTCGCCATTCCCGGTATCGGCCAATTGCTGGTGCGCGGCATCTTCACCCGTGACTACATGGTGGTGCAGGGCGTGGCCATGGTGCTGGCGTGTGCGACGGTGGTGGTCAACTTTGTCGCCGACGTGGTGACGGTGGCCCTCGACCCACGGGTGAAAATGCAATGAACAGTCGCCCACTGATTGCCCCGTGGCGTCTGCGCCTGCGTTTCGGTTTTCGCAATGGTCGGCTGACCGCAGCGTGGGGCCTGTTGATTCTGTTGCTGTGGTTTGCCCTGGCGCTGTTCGCGCCGTGGCTCGCACCGTTTGATCCGATTGCGCAAAACACGGACATCAGTTTGCTCGCGCCGAGCCTGGCCCACCCGTTTGGCACGGACAACTACGGCCGGGACATTCTGTCACGCGTGATCTGGGGCGCACGGATAGACCTGCAACTGGCCATCGTCGGGGTGATATTCCCGTTCATGATCGGCACCTTCGTCGGCGCGGTTTCCGGTTACATCGGCGGGCGCTTCGACAGCTTCTGCATGCGCGTGATCGACGTGATCCTGGCGTTCCCGTTTCTAGTGCTGATGCTAGCGATCATGGCGATCCTCGGCCCTGGCTTGAAGAGCTTTTATATCGCCATGGCACTGGTGGGCTGGGTCTCGTATGCACGGTTGATCCGCTCGCAGATTCTGGTACTCAAGGAAAGCGAGTTTGCCCTGGCCGCCAAGAGCCTGGGCTTTGGCCATGGGCGCATTCTGTTCCGGCATCTGCTGCCTAACGCCATGTTCGGTTCGATTGTGTTTTCAATGTCTGACGCGGTGCTGGTGCTGCTCAACGGCGCGGCCGTGAGCTACCTGGGCCTGGGCGTGCAACCGCCGACGGCTGAGTGGGGCACGATGGTCGCCGAAGGGCAGGCGTTTATCACCACGGCCTGGTGGATTTGCACCTTCCCGGGCCTGGCCATCGTGACACTGGCCATGGGCTTCAGCTTGTTGGCCGATGGCGTGGCGCAAGTGTTGGGTGATCGCGCATGAGCGTGCTTCAAGTGCAGGACCTCAGCGTGATTGCCAACAACGCCGGGCGCGATGTGACCTTGGTCGACCGCGTGTCATTCGACTTGGCCGAAGGTGAAATCCTCGGCCTGGTGGGCGAGAGCGGCTCGGGCAAGACCCTGGCCTGTCGCGGGCTGATGCGCCTCCTGCCGTCGCCCACCTTGCGCGTGCAAGGCGCTGCTGTGCGCCTGGCCGGGCAGGATCTTTTGACGCTGGACGATGCCGGCATGCGCGCCGTGCGCGGCGGGCAGTTGGGCATGATCTTCCAGAACCCCAGCAGTCACCTCGACCCGTTGATGCGCATCGGCGAGCAGATCGCCGAGGGCGTTCGTCTGCATCAGGGCGGGTCAAAAAAAGACGCGCGCCTGCACGCCATCGAGGTGCTGCGCCAAGTGGGCATTCCCGATCCAAAGGCGCGAATCGACAACTACCCGCACGAATTTTCCGGCGGTATGCGTCAGCGCGCGATGATCGCCGTGGCCCTGGGCTGCAACCCTAAAGTGCTGATTGCCGACGAGCCGACCACCGCCCTTGATGTGACGGTGCAGGCGCAAATCCTGCGTCTGCTGCTGGACCTGCGCGACCAGCGTGGCTTGTCGATCATCATGATCACCCACGACCTTGGTGTGGTGGCGCAGACCTGTGATTCGATTGCGGTGATGTACGCCGGGCGCCTGTGCGAACACGGCAGCAAATATGACCTGCTGGCCCATCCGCAGCACCCGTACACCGCCGGCCTGATCGATTGCCAGCCGGCGCACAGCAGCGGCCATGCCTTGCTGCGCACGATTCCTGGGCAGCCGCCGTTGCTGGATGCATTGCCCGCCGGTTGCCGCTTCAACCCGCGCTGCCCGCAGGTCGGCGCGTTGTGCACTGAGCTGCTGCCGGAAGGCGCGCGGGTGGCGTGTCACTATCCTTTGGGAGATCGCCCATGAGCCTGTTGCAGATCAAGGACCTGGAGGTGCGGTTTGCCGCCTCCGGCACGGGTTTATTCGGCCTGAACAAGCAGTGGGTGAGGGCGGTCAACGGTGTTTCGCTGAACCTTGCCGCTGGCGAAACCCTCGGCTTGGTCGGTGAGTCCGGCAGCGGCAAGAGCACGCTGGGCAGGGCGATACTGCACCTCAACCCGATCAGTGCGGGCCAGGTGTTGTTTGACGGCATCGATATGGCCCACGGTAGTGCCATCGACATCGCCCGCTTGCGCTACGAAACCGCGATGATTTTCCAGGACCCGTATGCCGCGCTGAACCCGCGCCATACCATTGGCGAAACTCTTGCCGAAGTGTTGCGCGTGCAGCGCAAAGTTGCGCCGCAACAGATACCGGCTCGTGTGAATGAACTGCTCGACCTGGTCGGCCTGCGCCCCGAATTGGCCAGCCGCAAACCCGGCTCCTTAAGTGGCGGCCAGTGCCAGCGCGTCGGCATTGCGCGGGCGCTGGCGGTGGAGCCGCGCTTGATCATCGCCGATGAATGCGTGGCAGCGCTGGATGTGTCGATCCAAGGCCAGATCATCAACCTGTTGCTGGAGCTGCAACAGCGCATGAACCTGGCGATCCTGTTTATCGCTCACGACTTGGCCATCGTGCGGCGCCTGTGCGACCGCGTGGCGGTGATGTACCTGGGCAAGATCGTCGAGGAAGGTCCGGTGGAAGCGGTGTTTACTTCGCCGCGTCATCCCTACACGGCAGCGTTGATCGAAGCGATTCCCGAGATTGATCCGTATCGGCCGTTGCCTGCAGAACCTTTGCCGGGTGAGCCTGCGAGCCCGTTAAGTTTGCCTGCGGGCTGCGCCTTTCACCCACGTTGCCGATATGCCCGGACGATGTGTTCCGTGGTGTTGCCGCCGACGCATTTCCTGCACGAGCATCGATACAGTTGCGTGCTTGAAGAACCTTTGCTTTAACCCTCTGCCATTCATTAACAAGGAGTTGTGATATGCAATCGCGCCACTTGAAGTTGCTCGCCGCCGCTACATTGACCGCGTGGTCTCTCACTGCCGGGCTGGCACAGGCTGCTGGTGTCTTGACCATCGGTTGCCGTGAAGACAGCACCACGTTTGACCCGATCAAAAGCGCGCAAAACCGCGACACCTGGGTATTCGCTAACGTCTACGACACCTTGGTGCGCGTGGATAACCTCGGCACCAAGATGGAGCCGGGCCTGGCAGAAAGCTGGGAGATTTCCAAAGATGGCCTGACCTACACCTTCAAGCTGCGTGAGGCGAAATTCTCCGATGGCTCGCCGATCACCGCTGAGGACGCGGCGTTCAGCCTGTTGCGCATCCGCGATAACAAGGCGTCGTTGTGGAGTGACCCGTTCAGCCTGATCAACACGGCCAAGGCCAGCGATCCTAAGACCCTGGTGGTAACCTTGAAAACCCCAGCGGTAGCCTTCCTCTCGCAACTGGCGTCGCCGACAGTGTCGATTCTGTCGGAAAAGGCCGTGACCAAGATGGGCGAAGATGCGTACTCGGAAAACCCGGTGACTTCCGGGGCGTTTACCGTGGAGGAGTGGCGCAAAGGCGACCGCGTGATTTTGAAGAAGAACCCGAACTTCTGGCAGGCTAAGAACGTGAGCCTGGATGGCGTGGAGTGGGTGTCGGTCACCGACGACAACACGCGCATGCGCATGGTGCAGAACAATGAACTCGACACGGCGATCTTTGTGCCGTTTTCCCGCGTCGAAGAGTTGAAGAAAGACAAGAACGTGGTAATCCACTCCGACCCGTCCACCCGTGAAGATCACCTGCTGATCAATCATGCTCACGGTCTGCTGGCCAAGCAGGAAGTGCGCGAAGCGCTGGATATGGCCATCGACAAGCAATCGCTGGTCAAAACCGCCACTTACGGACAAGGCACAGTGGCCTATTCCTACATCCCAAAAGGCTCGCTGTATCACTACGCCAACAACCTGCAACGTCCGTATGACCCGGCCGCCGCCAAGAAACTGCTGGAGGAGGCTGGGGCCAAGGACCTGAAACTGAACTACGTGGTCAACGCTGGCAACGAAGCCGACGAGCAGATCGCGGTGATCATCAAGGACCAGTTGGCCAAGGTCGGCGTGACGGCCAACCTGCAGAAAGTCGACCCGACCCAAAGCTGGCAGATGCTGGTGGACGGTGAGTACGATATTTCGGTGATGTACTGGACCAACGACATCCTCGACCCGGACCAGAAGACCACCTTCGTACTGGGCCACGACACCAACCAGAACTACATGACCCGTTACAAGAACGACAAGGTTAAGGCGTTGGTGGCGGCTGCGCGGATCGAGGCCGACCCGGTCAAGCGTGAGCAGATGTACGTCGACCTGCAGAAGCTGGCGAAACAGGATGTGAACTGGATCGACCTGTACTACAGCCCGTACATCAATATCTCACGCAAGAATGTCAGCAACTTCCTGCAGAACCCATTGGGCCGTTTCACCCTCGAGGACGTGGTGAAAAACTAAGTTCCAGAGAACACCGCAATACAAATGTGGGAGGGGGCAAGCCCCCTCCCACATTTTGTTGCGGTTGTGTCAGCGGTTACTGCGCGTCGAACGCCTGTCCATTGATCCCGGTACTGTCCGGCCCCATCAAGTACAAGTACACCGGCATGATTTCTTCCGGCGCTGGCCTTTCCATCGGGTTTTCGCCTGGGTACGCCTGGGCGCGCATGCTGGTACGGGTGCCGCCCGGGTTGATGCTGTTGGCGCGTACCGCCGCCACGTCCTCAAGTTCATCGGCCAGGGTTTGCATCAGGCCTTCGGTGGCGAATTTCGACACGCCATACGCGCCCCAGTATGCCCGGCCTTTACGCCCGACGCTGCTGGAGGTGAACACCACCGACGCATCCTGCGACAGCTTGAGCAGCGGCAGCAAGGTGCTGGTCAGCATGAACATCGCGTTGACGTTGACGTGCATCACCCGTATGAAATTCTCCCCGGACAACTGCTCGATCGGCGTGCGTGGGCCGATGATCGAGGCGTTGTGCAACAGTCCGTCGAGGCGGCCGAATTCTTTTTCAATCATCGCGGCCAGTTCATCGTATTGATGGGGCAGGGCGGTCTCCAGGTTGAACGGAATCACCACCGGCTGCGGCTGGCCCGCCGCTTCGATCTCGTCATACACCTGGGCCAGGTTGGCTTCGGTCTTGCCCAGCAACAGCACGGTCGCGCCATGGGCGGCATAGGTTTTCGCCGCCGCCGCGCCAATCCCGCGACCGGCGCCGGTCACTAGGATCACGCGGCCTTTGAGCAGTTCTGGACGTGCGCAGTAATCAAACATAAATAGCCTCGACAGAGTTCAGTAGGTTTACAAACACTGAACCAAGAACAGTACACAAATCCTAATGTGGGAGGGGGCTTGCTCCCGATTGCAGAGTGTCAGGCACTGTATCAATCACTGACCTACCGCTATCGGGAGCAAGCCCCCTTCCACATCGGGTCTTCATAGGTCAGTAGGATCCGTGAGCAATCAGCAACTGCACAGTGCATTATCCAGCACCTTGCGCAGTTCCAACGGGTGATCCACCACCACATCGGCGCCCCAGTTGCGTGGGTTGTCGTCCGGGTGGATGTAGCCAAATGTGACCGCTGCGGTGCGGGTGCCGGCATCACGGCCGGATTCAATGTCGCGCAGGTCATCGCCCACGAACAACACGCTGGCCGGGTCGAGGTCGAGCATCTTGCACGCCAGGATCAACGGTTCAGGGTCCGGCTTGCTGTTCTTCACGTGGTCTGGGCAGATCAGCAGCGCCGAACGCTCGGCCAGGCCCAGTTGCTGCATGATCGGCTCGGCAAAGCGCAGCGGTTTGTTGGTGACCACGCCCCACACCAGCTTGGATTTCTCGATGTCCTGCAGCAGCTCTTCCATACCGTCGAAGAGTTTGCTGTGGATCGCGCAGCCCTTGAGGTAGCGCTCCAGGAACTCCAGGCGCAGTTCTTCAAATCCTGGGGATTGCGGGTCCATCGAGAAGGTCACTGCAACCATCGCCCGCGCGCCACCGGATATTTCATCGCGGATGTGCTGCGGATTGATCGGCGCCAGGCCGCGGTCGGCGCGCATCGCTTGGCAGATCGCGATGAAGTCCGGCGCGGTGTCCAGTAAGGTACCGTCCATATCGAAGAGAACCGCTCGCAACTTCACAGGCTTACTCCTCGCGCAGGGTCTGGATCATGTAGTTGACGTCAACGTCGCTGGCCAGCTTGTAATGCTTGGTCAGCGGGTTGTAGGTCAGGCCGATGATGTCTTTGACGGTCAGCCCGGCCTGACGGCTCCAGGCACCCAGCTCGCTTGGGCGGATAAATTTCTTGAAGTCGTGGGTGCCGCGCGGCAGTAGCTTCATGATGTATTCGGCGCCGATGATCGCGAACAGGTAAGCCTTGGGGTTGCGGTTGATGGTGGAGAAAAACACCTGGCCGCCCGGCTTGACCATGCGCAAACAGGCGCGAATTACCGAGGATGGGTCCGGCACGTGCTCGAGCATCTCGAGGCAGGTGACCACGTCGAACTGCTCAGGCATTTCTTCAGCCAGGGCTTCGGCGGTGATCTGGCGGTATTCCACGCTCACGCCGGACTCCAGCTGGTGCAGTTGGGCAACGGCCAGCGGCGCTTCGCCCATGTCGATGCCCATCACGGTGGCGCCACGCTGGGCCATTGCTTCACTGAGGATGCCACCGCCACAACCGACGTCCAGCACCTTCTTGCCAGCCAGGTTGACGCGTTCGTCAATCCAGTTGACCCGCAGCGGGTTGATGTCGTGCAGCGGCTTGAACTCGCTTTCGCGGTCCCACCAACGGTGGGCCAAGGCTTCGAATTTGGCGATTTCGGCGTGGTCGACATTGCTCATGGTGAATCCTCTAAATCTGATAAAACGGTTTGCAGGTTTGAAGCGTAGGTTCAAACCTGCGTTATTCGCTGTGCCCGCTGATGCGTTGGCCCCAGGCAATGGCCGTGGCGGTTAGCTGTTGTTCGTCCATGCGGGTCAATTGCCGGTCGTCGAGCAACTGCTTGCCAGCGACCCAAAGGTGTTTCACACAATCGCGTCCGGTGGCATATATAAGCTGTGAGACCGGATCGTAGATCGGTTGTTGCGCCAGCCCTGAAAGATCAAAGGCCACGATATCGGCAGCTTTGCCAACCTCCAGCGAGCCAATCTCGCCTTCCAGGCCCATGGCGCGGGCGCCGTTGAGCGTGGCCATGCGCAGGGCGCGGTGGGCATCCAGGGCAGTGGCCGAACCGGCTACGGCCTTGGCCAGCATCGCAGCGGTACGGGTTTCGCCCAGCAGGTCGAGGTCATTGTTGCTGGCGGCGCCGTCGGTGCCGATCGCCACATTGACGCCAGCCTGCCACAGGCGCTCCACCGGGCAAAAGCCGCTGGCCAGTTTCAGGTTCGATTCCGGGCAATGAATGACGCTGGTGTTGCTTTCTACCAGCAAAGCCAGGTCGTCTTCGCTGATTTGGGTCATATGAACGGCCTGGAAGCGCGGGCCTAGCATGCCGAGGCGACCCAGGCGCGCCAACGGGCGTTCGCCGGTCTGCTCGACGGCTTGCTGTACTTCAAAGGCGCTTTCATGCACGTGCATGTGGATGGAGGCGTCCAGCTCTTCGGCGATGATGCGGATTTTCTCCAGGTTTTCATCGCACACGGTATAGGGCGCATGCGGGCCGAAGGTAATCTTGATACGTGGGTGGTGCTTGAGATCGGCGAACAGCTCAACGCCCTGGCGAATCGCCTCATCGGGTGTGCTGGCACCGGGAATTGGGAAGTCGAGGATCGGAATCGCGATTTGCGCGCGCATGCCACTGTTGTGCACGCAGTCGCTGGCGACCTTAGGGTAGAAGTACATGTCGGAGAAGCAACTGATCCCGCCCTTGAGCTGTTCGGCGATGGCCAGGTCGGTGCCATCACGCACGAAGGCCTCATCGACCCACTTGGCCTCGGCGGGCCAGATGTGTTTTTCCAGCCAGGTCATCAGTGGCAGGTCATCGGCCAGGCCGCGAAACAGGCTCATTGCCGCATGCCCGTGGGCATTGATCAGGCCAGGGCTGAGCAGCATCCCCGGCAGCTCGCGCACCTCTGCGGCGGCAAGCTTCAAGGCCGCGGCCCGTGGCCCGATAAACGCAATGCGCCCGTCACGGATGCCCAGGCCGTGCTCTTTGAGCACCACGCCGGCGGGTTCGACAGGTACCAGCCAGGTCGGCAGCAACAATAAGTCGAGCGGGGCAGCAGTGGAGGTCATCGCAGGCTTCTTCCCAGGCAGCTATAAAAGAAGGGCGAAGTATACCCGAGCGTCCTGGCTGGCGGATCGCTATAATCGGCGGCTTTTGTTCATGAGTGCGGGGTAAGGGATGCGCGACCGACTGTTAGCGGCAGAGAAAGTGAAGGCCATCGATTGGCGTGATGGCGCACTGCACCTGCTCGATCAGCGTGCCTTGCCTTTCCGGGAAGTTTGGGTTCGCTGCACAACGGCGGCCGAAGTGGCCGACGCTATTCGTACGATGGCGGTGCGTGGCGCGCCGGCTATAGGCATCAGCGCCGCGTATGGCCTGGTACTCGCCGCGCGTGAACGCATCGCCGAAGGCGGCGACTGGCAGGCGTCTTGGGAAGAAGACTACGCATTGTTGGCCGATACCCGTCCGACGGCGTCAAATCTGTTCTGGGCCTTGAAACGCATGCGTGACCGCCTTGACCGCGTCAAGAAACACGCCGACCCGCTGGTGGTGCTGGAAGCTGAAGCCATCGCGATCCATGAAAGTGATCGGGAGGCGAATGTCGTCATGGCCCAATTAGGCCTTGAGCGGATTCTCAAGCACCAAGGCAACGCCCAGGCGCTGCTGACCCACGGCAACGCCGGCGCACTGGCCACAGGTGGTGTCGGCACGGCCCTGGGGGTGGTTCGTGCCGCTTTCCTGGAAGGGTTGGTCGAGCATGTCTACGTCAACGAGACCCGCCCCTGGCTGCAAGGTTCGCGGCTGACGGCTTGGGAGTTGGCGGGCGAGGGGATTGCGGTCACGGTGAATGCTGACTCGGCCGGTGCGCATATCCTCAAGACCAAAGGCGTGACCTGGGTGATCGTCGGCGCCGACTGCATCGCCGCCAACGGTGATGTGATCAGCACGATCGGCACGTATCAGTTGGCCGTGTGCGCCATGCACCATGGCGTACGCTTTATGGTGGTGGCGCCAAGCTCGACACTCGATTTGATGATGGTCACCGGTGAGGATGTCACCCTTGAGGAGCGTGATCCTGGTGAGTTGCTGGATGTCATGGGGCAGCGGTTGGACGTAGTCGCGTTGAATCCTGTGTTCGACGTAACCCCGGCTGATCTGATTGATGTGATCGTGACTGAAAAAGGCATCGTCGAGCGTCCGGACACCGCCAAGCTGGCCAAGTTGATGTGCCGTAAGCGGCTGCACTGAGAGGTTCGGCGGCTGTCGGATGGCTATCGGGAGCAAGCTCCTCCCACACTTGAATTATGAATACATTCAAAATCTGGAAGGGGCTTGCTCCCGATTGGCCTCTAAAGTCAACAAAGCCCTCGGATTTTCACTCAAAAAATAGTACCTACCCATCTCTGAGCCCCTCTCGTCCCCCTCAAGCCTGTCATCCGTCAACTTACTATGCTCCATGCGCATCTGGGGGATAGGTGCGTGGCGGCGATTGTGATAACATCCGGCGGTTTCCAGGGCTGCCTCAAGAGGCTGCCTATAACGTGCAGATCCGTGTCATAACTCGTTGATTTGTCGTAAGTCGTTGTCAGGCACTCTGCCGGCAGCGGCGAGCTTCGTTCGTCCCATAGGATGTGACGAGGTTTCACCCGAAAAAGGAATCAGGCTTCTCATGGGCGAACTGGCCAAAGAAATCCTCCCGGTCAATATCGAAGACGAGCTGAAACAGTCCTACCTCGACTACGCGATGAGCGTAATTGTCGGACGGGCACTGCCTGATGCGCGCGATGGCTTGAAGCCCGTGCACCGGCGTGTGCTGTTCGCGATGAGCGAGCTGGGTAACGACTGGAACAAGCCGTACAAGAAATCTGCCCGTGTTGTCGGTGACGTGATCGGTAAGTATCACCCTCACGGCGACACTGCGGTGTACGACACCATCGTCCGGATGGCGCAGCCGTTTTCCCTGCGCTACCTGCTGGTAGACGGTCAGGGTAACTTCGGTTCGGTCGACGGCGATAACGCCGCGGCCATGCGATACACCGAAGTTCGCATGACCAAGCTGGCGCACGAGCTGCTGGCTGACTTGCATAAAGAAACCGTGGACTGGGTGCCGAACTACGACGGCACCGAAATGATCCCGGCAGTCATGCCAACCCGTATTCCCAACCTGCTGGTCAACGGCTCCAGCGGTATCGCCGTGGGCATGGCCACCAACATCCCGCCGCACAACCTCGGTGAAGTCATCGACGGCTGCCTGGCGCTCATCGACAACCCTGAGTTGACTGTCGATGAGCTGATGCAATACATCCCCGGCCCGGACTTTCCGACCGCCGCGATCATCAACGGTCGCGCCGGCATCATCGAAGCCTACCGCACCGGTCGCGGCCGTATTTACATGCGCGCCCGCTCGATGATCGAAGACATCGACAAGGTCGGTGGCCGCCAGCAGATCGTCATCACCGAACTCCCATACCAGTTGAACAAGGCGCGTCTGATCGAGAAGATCGCCGAGCTGGTTAAAGAGAAGAAGCTGGAAGGCATCACCGAGCTGCGTGACGAGTCCGATAAAGACGGCATGCGCGTGGTGATCGAGCTGCGTCGTGGCGAAGTGCCTGAGGTGATCCTCAACAATCTCTACGCCCAGACCCAACTGCAAAGTGTGTTTGGTATCAACGTGGTTGCGCTGATTGACGGCCGCCCACGCATCTTGAACCTCAAGGATCTGCTGGAAGCCTTCGTGCGTCACCGCCGCGAAGTGGTCACCCGCCGTACCGTGTTCGAACTGCGTAAGGCGCGTGAGCGTGGTCATATCCTGGAAGGCCAGGCGGTTGCACTGTCGAACATCGACCCGGTCATCGCCTTGATCAAGGCTTCGCCGACGCCGTCGGAAGCTAAAGAAGCGCTGATCAAGATGCCGTGGGAATCCAGCGCCGTTGTGGCAATGGTTGAACGTGCCGGTGCTGATTCGTGCCGCCCGGAGACCCTGGACCCGCAATATGGTCTGCGTGACGGCAAGTACTTCCTGTCGCCGGAACAGGCCCAGGCTATCCTGGAGCTGCGCCTGCACCGCTTGACTGGTCTGGAGCATGAGAAGCTGCTGGCCGAGTACCAGGAGATCCTCAACCAGATCGGCGAGTTGATCCGCATCCTCAGCAGCGCCGTGCGCCTGATGGAAGTGATCCGCGAAGAACTGGAAGTGATCCGCGCCGAATACGGCGACGTGCGTCGCACTGAAATCCTCGATGCCCGTCTCGACCTGACCCTGGGTGACATGATCCCGGAAGAAGAGCGCGTGGTGACCATCTCCCACGGTGGCTATGCCAAGACCCAGCCATTGGCTGCGTACCAGGCCCAGCGTCGTGGTGGCAAGGGTAAATCGGCTACTGGCGTGAAGGATGAGGACTACATTGCTCACCTGCTGGTTGCCAACAGCCACACCACGCTGCTGCTGTTCTCCAGCAAAGGCAAAGTGTACTGGCTGAAAACCTACGAAATCCCGGAAGCCTCGCGTGCCGCCCGTGGCCGCCCGTTGGTTAACCTGCTGCCGTTGGACAGTGATGAATACATCACCACCATGTTGCCGGTCGAAGAGTACACCGAAGGCCACTTCATCTTCATGGCAACCGCCAAAGGCACCGTGAAGAAGACCCCGCTGGAATCCTTCAGCCGTCAGCGCAGCGTGGGCCTGATCGCCCTGGAGCTGGATGAAGGCGACGTACTGATCTCCGCTGCCATCACCGATGGCGAGCGTGAAGTCATGCTGTTCTCCGACGGCGGCAAAGTGACGCGCTTCAAGGAATCCGACGTTCGCGCCATGGGTCGTACCGCCCGCGGTGTGCGCGGCATGCGTCTGCCGGAAGGGCAGAAGCTGATTTCGATGCTGATCCCGGAAGAAGGCAGCCAGATCCTCACCGCTTCCGAGCGCGGCTATGGCAAACGTACTGCCATCAGCGAGTTCCCGGAGTACAAGCGTGGCGGCCAAGGCGTTATCGCCATGGTCAGCAACGATCGCAACGGCCGCCTGGTCGGCGCGGTTCAGGTGCTCGATGGCGAGGAAATCATGCTGATTTCCGACCAGGGCACCCTGGTGCGTACCCGTGTGGATGAAGTCTCGAGCCTGGGCCGTAACACCCAGGGCGTGACCCTGATCAAGCTGGCCAAGGACGAAAAACTGGTCGGCCTGGAGCGTGTGCAGGAACCGTCCGAAGTCGAAGGCGAAGAGCTCGAAGAGGGCGAAGTGTTTGATGGCGAGGTCATCGCCACTGGCGATGACGGCGTCGACGAGCCTACCCTCGATGCTGCTGCGGACGAAGAAGAACCGCAGGAATAAGCGGACACACAGGGGGCGGATGAAGATTCGCCCCCTTGTTGTTTGTCCCGTATGAAAGTATTGAAACTACCGATTTATTGCACCACCCCACCAGATCAGAGTGAGATTGGATGTGAGCAAGAGAGCCTATAACTTCTGTGCCGGTCCCGCGGCGCTTCCTGAAGCAGTCCTGCAGCGCGCGCAGGGTGAACTCCTCGACTGGCATGGAAAAGGCCTCTCCGTGATGGAAATGAGCCATCGCAGCGATGAGTATGTGTCCATTGCCACCAAGGCCGAGCAGGATCTGCGCGACTTGCTGGACATCCCATCTAATTACAAAGTGCTGTTCCTGCAGGGCGGCGCGAGCCAGCAGTTCGCCCAGCTGCCGCTGAACCTGCTGCCGGAAGACGGCACCGCCGACTATATCGACACTGGTATCTGGGGGCAGAAGGCGATTGAAGAGGCTTCGCGCTATGGTCACGTCAATGTGGCCGGCACCGCCAAGCCTTACGACTACTTCGCCATTCCCGGTCAGAACGAATGGAAACTGTCGAAGGATGCGGCCTACGTTCACTACGTAGCGAATGAAACCATCGGCGGCCTGGAATTCGACTGGGTACCGCAAGTGGGTGACGTGCCGCTGGTGTGCGACATGTCTTCGGACATCCTCTCGCGTCCGATCGATGTGTCCCAGTACGGCATGATCTACGCAGGTGCGCAGAAGAACATCGGCCCGAGCGGCATCCTGGTCAACATTATTCGCGAAGACCTGCTGGGTCGTGCGCGTTCGCTCTGCCCCACCATGCTTAACTACAAGGTTGCGGCCGATAATGGCTCGATGTACAACACCCCGCCAGCCTTCGCCTGGTACCTGTCGGGCCTGGTATTCGAGTGGCTCAAAGAGCAGGGCGGTGTTGCCGCCATGGGCAAACTCAACGAAGAGAAGAAGCGCACGCTGTACGACTTCATCGACGCCAGCGGCCTGTACAGCAACCCGATCAACCCGACCGATCGTTCGTGGATGAACGTGCCGTTCCGTCTGGCTGATGATCGTCTGGACAAGCCATTCCTGGTCGGCGCCGAGGAACGTGGTCTGCTGAACCTCAAGGGCCACCGTTCGGTCGGCGGCATGCGCGCCTCCATCTACAACGCTGTCGATATCAACGCCGTCAAGGCGCTGGTGGCCTACATGGCAGCGTTCGAAAAGGAACACGGCTAATGTCTGAGCAAGAACTCAAGGCCCTGCGTGTACGTATTGACAGCCTGGACGAGAAAGTCCTGGAACTGATCAGTGAGCGTGCGCGGTGCGCCCAGGAAGTGGCACGGGTGAAAATGGCCTCCCTGGCTGAAGGCGAAGTGCCGGTGTTCTACCGGCCTGAGCGCGAGGCCCAAGTGCTCAAGCGCGTGATGGAGCGCAACCAAGGCCCGTTGGGCAACGAAGAGATGGCGCGGTTGTTCCGTGAAATCATGTCTTCGTGCCTGGCACTGGAACAGCCGCTGAAGGTCGCGTACCTCGGCCCTGAAGGTACCTTCACCCAAGCAGCAGCCATGAAGCACTTCGGCCACGCCGTGATCAGCAAGCCGATGGCCGCGATCGACGAAGTGTTCCGTGAAGTCGCGGCGGGTGCGGTGAACTTTGGTGTAGTGCCGGTGGAAAACTCCACGGAAGGTGCGGTCAACCACACGCTGGACAGCTTCCTTGAGCACGACATGGTGATCTGCGGTGAAGTCGAGCTGCGTATTCACCACCACTTGTTGGTGGGCGAGAACACCAAGACCGACAGTATCAGTCGTATCTACTCCCACGCCCAGTCTCTGGCCCAGTGCCGCAAGTGGCTGGACGCGCATTACCCGAACGTGGAGCGTGTGGCGGTTTCCAGCAACGCGGAGGCGGCCAAGCGGGTCAAGGGTGAGTGGAATTCGGCGGCGATTGCCGGTGACATGGCCGCTGGCCTGTACGGCCTGACGCGTCTGGCCGAGAAAATCGAGGACCGCCCGGACAACTCCACGCGCTTCTTGATGATCGGCAGCCAGGAAGTGCCACCGACCGGCGACGACAAAACCTCGATCATCGTCTCCATGAGCAACAAGCCCGGCGCGCTGCATGAGCTGCTGGTGCCGTTTCACGACAACGGGATTGACCTGACGCGAATCGAGACGCGCCCTTCGCGCAGCGGTAAATGGACATATGTGTTCTTTATCGACTTTATCGGCCACCACCGCGACCCACTGGTTAAAGGTGTACTGGAGAAAATCAGTCAGGAAGCCGTAGCACTCAAGGTGCTGGGCTCTTACCCGAAAGCGGTTTTGTGAGGCTTTAACATGAGTGGCAACTTTCTCGCCCTGGCTCAGCCGGGCGTGCAACAACTGTCGCCTTACGTTCCAGGCAAGCCTGTGGACGAGCTGGCGCGTGAGTTGAACCTGGATCCGTCGAAGATCGTAAAGCTGGCCAGTAACGAAAACCCGCTGGGCCCAAGTCCCAAGGTATTGGAGGCGATTCGTGAAGAGTTGGCCGAGCTGACCCGCTACCCGGACGGTAACGGTTTTGCCCTTAAGTCTCTGCTGGCGGAACACTGCCGGGTCGAGCTGAACCAGGTGACACTGGGTAATGGTTCCAACGACATTCTTGAGCTGGTCGGCCGCGCCTATCTGGCGCCTGGCCTGAACGCGGTGTTCAGCGAGCACGCGTTTGCTGTCTATCCGATCGTGACGCAGGCTGTCGGTGCCGATGCCCGGATTATTCCGGCCAAGGATTGGGGGCATGACCTGCCGGCCATGTTGGCGGCCATCGACGCCCAGACGCGTGTGGTGTTTATCGCCAACCCGAACAACCCGACCGGCACCTGGTTTGACGCTCAGGCGCTGAACGACTTCTTGCAGGATGTGCCGGAACACGTGCTGGTAGTGCTGGACGAAGCCTATATCGAGTACGCCGCAGGCAGCGACCTGCCGGACGGCTTGGACTTCCTGGCGGCTTATCCGAACCTGTTGGTGTCGCGCACCTTCTCCAAGGCCTATGGCCTGGCCTCACTGCGCGTTGGCTACGGCTTGTCCACGGCGGTGGTGGCCGATGTGCTGAACCGCGTGCGCCAACCGTTCAACGTTAACAGTCTCGCCCTCGCGGCAGCCTGTGCAGCAGTGAAGGATGCCGAGTACCTGGAAGAAGGTCGTCGCATCAACGAAAGCGGCATGCTGCAACTGCAGGAAGGTTTGCGTGAGTTGGGCCTGGGCTGGATTCCATCCAAAGGCAATTTCATTTGCGTCGATCTCGGTCAAGTGGCCGCGCCGGTCTTTCAGGGCCTGCTCCGTGAAGGTGTGATTGTGCGCCCGGTGGCCAACTATGGCATGCCGAATCACCTGCGTATCACCATTGGTTTGCCAGCTGAAAACAGTCGCTTCCTGGAGGCGTTGGCCAAGGTTCTGGCTCGTGGTTGATTTCACTGCATTGCAACCTGCTGTGCCTATGATCGGTCGCCTGGTGGTGGTCGGTCTGGGGTTGATTGGCGGCTCCTTTGCCAAAGGCCTGCGTGAGAGCGGGTTGTGCGGCGAAGTGGTCGGTGTGGATCTGGACCCGCAATCGTGCAAGTTGGCGGTTGAGTTGGGCGTGGTGGATCGCTGTGAAGCAGACCTGGGGCTCGCGTGCCAGGGCGCAGATGTGATCCAGCTCGCCGTGCCGATTCTGGCGATGGAGAAGCTGCTGGCCTTGTTGGCTGGGATGGATTTGGGTCAGGCGATCCTGACAGACGTCGGCAGTGCCAAAGGCAATGTGGTACGCGCGGCACGATTGGCGTTTGGCGGCATGCCGGCGCGGTTTGTGCCGGGTCACCCGATTGCCGGTTCCGAGCAGAGCGGTGTGGAGGCGTCCAATGCGCAGCTGTTCCGTCGCCATAAGGTGATTCTGACGCCGCTTGAGCAAACCGATCCGGCGGCCTTGGCCGTGGTTGATCGGCTATGGCGCGAGCTGGGCGCGGATGTCGAGCATATGCAGGTCGAGCGCCACGACGAAGTGCTGGCGGCGACCAGTCATTTGCCGCATCTGCTGGCGTTTGGTTTGGTGGATTCCCTGGCCAAGCGTAACGAAAATCTCGACATCTTCCGTTATGCCGCCGGTGGCTTTCGCGATTTCACTCGAATTGCTGGCAGCGACCCGGTGATGTGGCACGACATCTTCCTTGCCAATCGTGAGGCGGTGTTGCGCACCCTGGACACCTTCCGCAGTGACCTCGACGCTCTGCGCGACGCGGTGGATGCCGGGGATGGCCATCAACTATTGGGCGTGTTCACCCGCGCGCGCGTGGCGCGTGAGCATTTCAGCAAGATCCTGGCGCGCCGGGCCTACATGGAAGCCGCCGTGAGCGCCGATGAGCTGACCTTCCTCGCCAACCCGGGTGGCCGCCTGAGCGGGCAGATTCGGGTGCCGGGCGATAAGTCGATTTCCCATCGTTCGGTGATGTTGGGTTCGTTGGCTGAAGGCGTGACCGAGATCGAAGGTTTCCTCGAAGGTGAAGATGCCCTGGCGACTTTGCAGGCCTTTCGCGACATGGGCGTCGTGATTGAGGGGCCACACCATGGGCGCGTCACCATTCACGGCGTAGGCTTGCACGGCCTGAAGCCAGCGCCTGGCCCTATCTACTTGGGTAACTCTGGTACGTCGATGCGCCTCTTGTCCGGTTTGCTGGCGGCGCAACGCTTTGACAGTGTGTTGACGGGTGATGTCTCACTCTCGAAACGCCCGATGAGCCGCGTGGCCAAGCCGCTAAGGGAAATGGGGGCAGTGATCGAAACCGGGCCCGAAGGGCGTCCGCCGCTGACTATTCGTGGCGGGCAGGCATTGAAAGGCATGGCCTATTCGATGCCGATGGCTAGCGCGCAGGTCAAATCCTGTCTGCTACTGGCCGGGTTGTATGCCGAGGGTAAAACCTCGGTGACCGAGCCGGCGCCGACCCGTGACCATACCGAGCGCATGCTGTGCGGGTTTGGCTATCCGGTCGAGGTGGCGGGGGCGACGGCGTCGGTCGAGTCAGGCCATGCTTTGATTGCCGCACATATAGAGGTGCCTGGGGATATTTCTTCGTCGGCGTTCTTCCTGGTGGCGGCTTCGATTGCCGAGGGCTCCGAGCTGTTGCTGGAGCATGTAGGCGTCAATCCGACTCGTACCGGGGTGATTGATATCCTGCGGCTGATGGGCGCAGATATCACACTGGAAAACCCGCGTGAAGTGGGTGGCGAGCCGGTTGCTGATTTGCGCGTGCGTGCCGCTGCGTTGAAAGGCATAGAGATTCCCGAAGCGCTGGTGCCATTGGCTATCGACGAATTCCCCGTATTGTTCGTGGCGGCGGCCTGTGCCGAAGGGCGTACCGTATTGCGCGGCGCTGGAGAGCTGCGGGTTAAAGAGTCTGACCGTATTCAGGTCATGGCCGATGGTCTGCTGGCGCTGGGGGTGAAGTGTGAACCGACACCTGATGGGATTATCATTGACGGTGGCCCTATAGGGGGTGGCGAAGTGCATGCGCATGGCGATCACCGGATCGCCATGGCTTTCAGCGTGGCTTCCCTGCGTGCGGCGGCGCCGATTCGCATCCGTGATTGCGCCAATGTTGCTACATCTTTTCCGAATTTTCTTACACTGTGTGCCCACATCGGCATCCGTGTTGCCCAAGAGGCTCAATTGTGAATATCAAAGCACCGGTGATTACCATCGACGGGCCAAGCGGCTCGGGCAAAGGCACAATCGCCGGCATCCTGGCCAAGCGCCTCGGCTGGTGCCTGCTGGATTCCGGCGCGCTGTACCGTTTGCTGGCATTTGCGGCACGCAACCATGGCGTCGACCTGACCAACGAAGAGTCCCTGAAGTTGCTGGCGGCACATCTCGATGTGCAGTTCGTCGGCGCGACGGAAGGTCATCCGCAGCGCATCATCCTGGAAGGGGATGATGTGACTGATGATCTGCGTAACGAACAAGTGGGCTCCTGGGCTTCCCAGGTTGCCGCGCTGCCGGCCGTGCGTGACGCGCTACTGCAGCGTCAGCGGGCGTTTCAGGAGCCGCCGGGCCTGGTGGCTGATGGCCGTGACATGGGCACCGTCGTGTTTCCTGAGGCACCACTGAAGATTTTCCTGACCGCCAGCGCCGAGGAGCGGGCTCGCCGCCGTTACTTACAGTTGAAGGGCAAAGTCGATGGTGTTAGTCTGTCGAGTCTGCTAGATGAGATCCGTGCACGCGATGAGCGTGATACCCAGCGTGCGGTAGCCCCGCTCAAACCGGCGGCTGACGCCATACAGTTGGATTCCACGGAGCTGTCCATCGAGCAGGTGCTGGAACGCATCTTGAGTGAAATCGCCATTCGCGATATAGCCGGGTGACCAAGAAGGCTGCAGGGGACCAGTCATAGTCCTGCGGTGCTTCTTCTAATTGAAACTAACCCACACCGTCTGGGGTGTGGAGATGGGCGTATTCTTCGCCCTTATCAACAGGAATTAAAATGAGCGAAAGCTTTGCGGAACTCTTTGAAGAAAGCCTAAAAACCCTGAACCTTCAGGCTGGCTCCATCATCACCGGTGTTATCGTTGATATCGATTACCAAGCTCGTTGGGTAACCGTTCACGCTGGTCTGAAGTCTGAAGCTCTGATCCCGCTGGAACAGTTCTACAACGATGCTGGCGACCTGACTATCAATGTCGGTGACGAAGTTCACGTTGCTCTGGACTCGGTTGAAGACGGTTTCGGTGAAACCAAGCTGTCCCGTGAAAAAGCCAAGCGCGCTGAATGCTGGATTGTTCTCGAAGCAGCCTTCGCAGCTGAAGAAGTGGTCAAGGGCGTTATCAACGGTAAGGTTAAAGGCGGCTTCACTGTCGACGTTAACGGCATCCGTGCGTTCCTGCCAGGTTCTTTGGTCGACGTTCGTCCAGTGCGCGACACCACGCACCTGGAAGGCAAAGAACTCGAATTCAAGGTCATCAAGCTCGACCAGAAGCGCAACAACGTTGTCGTTTCCCGTCGTAGCGTGCTGGAAGCAGAGAACTCCGCCGAGCGTGAAGCTCTGCTGGAATCCCTGCAGGAAGGCCAACAAGTCAAAGGTATCGTCAAGAACCTCACCGATTACGGCGCATTCGTCGATCTGGGTGGCGTCGATGGCCTGCTGCACATTACCGATATGGCTTGGAAGCGTATCAAGCATCCTTCCGAAATCGTCAACGTTGGCGACGAGATCGATGTCAAGGTTCTGAAGTACGATCGTGAGCGTAACCGCGTTTCCCTGGGCTTGAAGCAGCTGGGCGAAGATCCATGGGTTGCTATCAAAGCTCGTTACCCAGAAAGCACTCGCGTAACCGCGCGTGTTACCAACCTGACCGACTACGGCTGCTTCGCAGAGCTGGAAGAAGGCGTGGAAGGCCTGGTACACGTTTCCGAAATGGACTGGACCAACAAAAACATCCACCCTTCGAAAGTCGTACAAGTCGGCGACGAAGTGGAAGTTATGGTTCTGGACATCGACGAAGAGCGTCGTCGTATCTCCCTGGGCATCAAGCAGTGCAAATCTAACCCATGGGAAGATTTCTCTGGTCAGTTCAACAAGGGCGATAAAATCTCCGGCACCATCAAGTCAATCACCGATTTCGGTATCTTCATTGGTCTGGACGGCGGCATCGACGGCCTGGTTCACCTGTCCGACATCTCCTGGAACGAAGTTGGCGAAGAAGCTGTTCGTCGTTTCAAGAAGGGCGACGAGCTGGACACCGTTATCCTGTCGGTTGACCCAGAGCGCGAGCGCATCTCCCTGGGTATCAAGCAACTGGAAAGCGATCCGTTCTCCGAGTACGTTCAAGAGAACGACAAAGGCGCCATCGTTAAAGGCATCGTGAAAGAAGTTGACGCCAAAGGCGCCATCATCACTCTGGCCGACGATATCGAAGCAACTCTGAAAGCCTCCGAAATCAGCCGTGACCGCGTTGAAGACGCGCGTAATGTTCTGAAAGAAGGCCAGGAAGTAGAAGCCAAGATCATCAGCGTTGACCGCAAGAGCCGCGTAATCCAGCTCTCCATCAAGTCGAAAGACGAGATCGAAGAGAAAGAAGCCATTCAGAGCCTGCGCGACAAGCCAGCTTCGTCTGAGCCTTCTGCTGGTCCTACCACTCTGGGTGACCTGCTGCGTGCACAGATGGAAAAACAGAACTAAGTTCTGTCAGACCATAAAAAAGGGCGACGTCGGTCGCCCTTTTTTGTGCCTGAAATTTGTTGAATCAACAACCTCGAACCAAGGCTTACAGTGGGGTGTCAGAACCGAATATAGTTTTCATACATGCTATTGAGTATTGTTGTTTCAATAAGGATTTGAATGAACAGGTTTATTGTCGTTTTCTCAATGATGCTGCTTGCTGGTTGCTCCACCAGTGCCAAGACTCACGCCAGGCACGGCGTCAGCGGCATCGAGATTGACTGCTCGGGGCTTGGCTCCAATTGGGATAAGTGCGAGAAGCGCGCTGCTCGTGAATGCAAGGGGCAGGGCTATAAGGTTGTAACGCGCTCCAGTGACGCCAAGGATGAAGAGGGTGACTATTTGTTTGGCTGGAACCCGGCCGGTGCGGTGACCCGCACGATGCTGGTGATCTGTAATTGAGGGTTAGGTCTTTATTACGGGGGGTAAATTAACCCGCAGATAAGTTAAGTCGTGGGCTATTCAAAATCGCCGAGTCGTGCTAAAACCTTCGGAGCGCTTTTCCTAGCTGCTTGAAAAAGAAGGGAAAAATATGACGAAGTCGGAGTTGATCGAACGAATTGTCACCCATCAAGGGCTGCTTTCATCCAAGGATGTAGAGTTGGCTATCAAGACCATGCTTGAGCAAATGTCCCAATGCCTGGCCACTGGGGATCGAATCGAGATCCGGGGCTTTGGTAGCTTTTCCTTGCACTACCGCGCACCGCGTGTAGGCCGTAACCCGAAAACCGGGCAATCCGTCAGCCTTGACGGTAAGTTTGTGCCGCATTTCAAGCCGGGTAAGGAATTAAGGGATCGAGTGAACGAAGACGAGGAAGAAGGCGTCTGAGTGGTTTTGGGGTAGGAGTAAGTTATGCGTGGGACTAAACGCGTTTTTGTGGTGTTGGTCGTGCTGGCTGTCGCGCTGGTGGTTTTGGCCTTTGTTTTGGAAAACCAACAGGGCGTATCTCTTTCGTTCCTGGGGTGGACAACGATGCAGCTGCCAGTGGCGGTGTACGTTGTCGCTGCGCTGATTGTCGGATTAATGGTAGGGCCGCTAATGGGCTTGCTGGTCACCGGTAGTCGTCGGTCAAGCAAGTATCGATAGTGCGCGGATAGCCTTCCTGTCCTCGCAACTGCTGTTATGGGCTGCTAGTCCTCCAGCCTCACCTTGAGTGGCGCGCGCTTTATTCTGGTGCTCTGCCACCTGCGCGTAAAGCCCCGCCTCGGGTGTTCGGGTTAGCCGATAGCGCACTATCCGCTTTTTTTGCAAAAAAAATCAGATAATTCCAAGGTGGAATGCCTTAGGCTGTTCGCTATAAAATAGACGTGTCAAGGTTCAAAGTGTGTGGGATATAGGGTAAGATTCCGCGCATTAATGACAGCCGTCCTTTGCGTTTCGATACTTGGTAGATGAGCGAGCGGTGAGCGTTCACTTGCTAAAGCAAACATTCTCGCCTCTGTATGTAATTCTCCAAATCTGCGTGTTCCGGCAAGCGTCAAGACAGAAACTCATTTGGTTGCGGTTAATTCTATTTCGCAGATTTTGCCTTTAAGCAAATATCTAAACAAAACCTGCTATTCAAAAGTTAGTGGCGCAGCAGCCGTATAAAGCTTTTAACAATTCACTGTCGCCTTTGAGTGATTGGATGTGATAAGTCTGTAATGCTTAGGATTCAGAGGGGGGGGCGGTTGCGCCTTCGCCCCGTCACGTTCGGTTAAGGTCAGAAATTGCCTAGAAATGTATCCGCGGGTGTGTTGCGGTCAGCGCGTAAACCAAGGGAAAATTTGTACAGTCAATTTTAATGCTCACTGCGCGTATAAAAGACCTCCGCATGTCATCGTCGGTGCCGGAGAGGTGATTGGTTTCCGGGGGAGTATCGGCTGAGGGCTGTACAATTGGGGCGCGGCAGGCCGTCACTAGGGGGGCTTACACTGGAGTACCTGCAAAACGCGTCAAGAATAGAACGATTTACTAAGCTAGAAAAAGAATTTTACGGTGAGCTTGATGAAGATTCCATTTAACAAACCACCCTATACGGGTAATGAAGATCAATATGTTATGCGCGCAATGCGCAGCGCTAAGATGTCGGGTGACGGTGATTTCACCATTAGTTGCCAACAATGGTTTGAAGAAACATTTTCATGTGAAAAGGCTCTGCTGACACCGTCGTGCACCCAAGCACTTGAAATGGCTGCTATTTTGATAGATATACAGCCGGGCGATGAAGTTATTATGCCCAGCTTTACCTTTGTCAGTACCGCGAACGCATTTGTATTGCGAGGCGCGAAGATCGTTTTTGTCGATATTCGCCCGGATACTATGAATATCGATGAAACACTTATCGAGGCAGCGATCACTGTAAAGACCAAAGCAATCGTTCCCGTTCATTATGCAGGTGTCGCCTGTGAAATGGACGTGATCATGGACATTGCACAGCGCCATGGTTTGTTTGTCGTGGAAGATGCTGCTCAGGGCATGATGTCGACTTATAAAGGGCGTTGGCTGGGTACGATCGGGCATTTGGCAGCTTATAGTTTTCATGAAACAAAAAACTACACGAGTGGTGGCGAGGGCGGATTATTGTTAATCAATGATAAGCGCTTCATTGGTCGTGCAGAAATTATCAGAGAAAAAGGTACCAATCGCAGTCAGTTTTTTAGAGGGATGATTGACAAATATACATGGGTAGATATTGGCAGTAGTTATTTGCCGGGTGAGTTACAGGCTGCTTACTTGTTTGGTCAGTTGGAACGAGCAAAACAGATTAACGATATTAGGCTAGGCATTTGGCAGCGCTACAACGTGGCGTTTGCAGGATTGGTGGCGGCAGGGTTGCTTGAAATTCCCACGGTGCCGGATGATTGTATTGCTAATGCGCATATGTTTTATATTAAGGTAAAGGATATCGATGCACGTAAATCAGTGCTTAGGTATCTAAACGCGTCGGGTGTGGGGGCGGTATTTCATTACGTCCCACTTCACAGCGCACCGGCCGGTGTGTTGTTAGGCCGGTTTGCAGGCGAAGATCGTTTTACCACCAAGGAAAGTGAGCGCCTTATTCGCTTACCTGTGTGGTATGGCATGACGGAGACTGAGGTGCTGCATGTCATCAACTCTGTAATAGGAGCCGTGGATGCCGCGGGCTCGTAAATTGAAGGGCTCAAATCGTAGCATGCTAGTAGGCGCTTTTTTTACAAGCGCCGCTCAAACGTCAAAAATTCTCGTTGGCTTTTGCATACTTAAATTAATCGCTCTGTACCTGGGAGTTGACGGTCTCGGCCAGCTAGGGCATTTCATGAGCCTGGTGTCTATCGCTGTCCTCCTCGCGGGAGGGGGGATAAGCCACGGTATAATTAAATACGTTGCGGAATTTAAAAATAACCGATTTAAGTTGCACAGGTTATTTTCGACGTCGGTGTGTTACGCATTCAGTTTCTGTCTTGTGTCATTCGTCTTGATGGTTGTATTTTCGGCCAATATATCAAATTTTGTGTTCGGTCAGCCGGAGCGTTCCTGGGTTATCGTGCTGCTGGCTTTTGCTCAGTTTGTTTTTGCATTCAATACCCTGTTTTCAGGGTTCTTCAATGGCCTTGGTAAACTCAAGGTCAACTCAATCGTTCAAGTCGTGGCTAACATTGTTGTGCTTCCCGTGATCTGGTGGCTGATCGCTGCATTTGGCCTGCCCGGTGCTGCGATAGCAATGTTGTCTATATTCACCATGCCTGCTCTTATCTCTTTGATTTACCTTAAAGGGACGCCTCTGTTCAGAATGCTCAAGTGGCGAAAGTTGGATGTGGGGTTGGGTAAGAACTTCTCCAAGTTTGGACTGATGTTGCTCGTCAGTGCCCTGATGTTTCCCGTGGTCGAAATTATTATCAGGGAATCGCTGATAGCACAGGTCGGTTATGCCGAAGCGGGCATCTGGCAAGGAAGTATCAAGTTATCGAGCGCGTATATCGGTTTTTTCAGTGTGTTTTTGGCATCTTATTACATGCCGATGGTGTCCTCCACCCAAGACAAAGCGGTAATCAAGGCGCAAGTCATTAAATTTATGTTGTTGGTGATGGCGTTATTTTTGGCAGGGGCCAGCGTTCTTTATATTGGTCGGAGTTTTTTTATTCCGATGTTATTGTCTTCCGAGTTTCATGAGTTGGAGAGCTATATAATTTATCAATTAGTCGGTGATTTTTTTAAGGTCGCTTCTTATGTTGTAGGTTTTGTTGTGGTGGCGAAAGCCGCGACGAAGTTGTATATCTTCTCTGAAGTGTTACAGGCGCTGCTTTTTGTTGGGTTGACATTTTCTGTCGGCCGTGAAGTGGGTGGTGTGCACGGTGTTATGTATTCTTACATGTTGGCATATATAGCGTTTTTTATAGTGTCCACTGCCGGATTTATCTATTGGGCACGCAACTGATGGGCATGGAATTCACCCTGCCGCTTTACCTGGTATTCGGTTTTTTAGTAATCGTTGCCGCGTGGGACACCCTCAGCGAACACACGCTTCCTCAGGTAGCGGTTAGCGCCCTGATGGGGGGCGCGCTAATCGTACTGGCGACATTCAGAATGGCAGGGGTGGGCAATGATGATCTTGCCTACCTGAGAATGATACAAGAAGTACCCCACGTTCTGGAGTGTCATAACCTTTTCTGTGACTACAGTTATACAGCGTTTAATATCGAATTCGGGTTTTATATTCTTCTTTCGATGCTAGCGGTAGTGGCTCGAAATTCTGTTGTTTTATTCGGGGTCTGCTCACTTTTTGCGGTAAGTCTCAATTTTAAGAGTATTCGTTACTTTTCTCCTTACTTTGCCTTGGGTGTGTTGGTTTATTTTACTCATTTTTTTCTAGCGAAAGAGTTGAACGCCATACGTTTGGGCGTTGCGTCCGGCTTGGTGTTTTGGGCGGCGACGTATCTCCACAGAAAAGAATACGCGATGTTGGCAGTTTATCTTGCGCTGGCAATGATGGTGCACGTATCGTCGATATTGTTTGTGATTCCCCTTGTTTTGTATTTATTGAAGCCCTCGCGAAATTTTTACTGGTTACTCAGTATTGTACTTCTGCTGATGGCGTCGTCTGTCGATTCAAAGCTGCTGTTGCGCCAGTTGGATTTTATTAGCTTTATTGGTGAAAAGATTGACTCTTATCTTACGACGGAAAAGTATGGTTATGTCCTGCCGATTTTCAATGTCGTTAATATCAAAAATATGACTTTAATTATCGTAGGACTGGTGTGTGCGGAGAAGTTGGAAGCACGCTATCCAACCTTTAAGCTGGTTTTCTGCGTTTTTTACTGCGCGACATTTTTGCGAATTGTACTGGGCGATTTTGCAATTCTCGCCGGCCGCAGCTATGCGAGCATATCGATGTTTGAATATGTCCTGATACCGATGCTCGCCGTGCATCTGTTAGGTAAAAAGCTTGGGGTTTTAATCGTCTCTGTTTATGCGCTCGGCACACTGTACCTGAATTTGAGTGTTCACTCAGGGTGGACAGGCGGTTCCGAAGTGTTTTTTAATTTTCCATAATTTACTGGGGGCAGTGCATGAAAAATATTTTGTTTGTCATGGGAGGCTTGGCCATTGGTGGGGTTGAGACCTACGTGGTCAGGCTGGCTAAATACCTCAGCCAAGCGGGGTGTAGCGTAACCGTTACATTATTGTCGAGTAAATATGATGCAGGTCTGTTCAACGAGCTGTCTCGTTACGCCAAAGTCAATGTCGTAGAGCATGTGCCTTTTTTTGCCGCGTCCAGTTGGATTAATGCGCTGTTACCCGCAAAAAAAGATCCGCAGCTATACGACATTGTTCATGTGGTAGATGTGTTGACGTTGGCCTATGTTTTCCTAAATAAGGCTAGGCTGAAGTTTACATTTCTAAGTATTGGCGTCTATCACTCTATGGAGATCAGTTGGTGGCGTGGCCGAAACATATACTTCAGAAAAAAGATGCTTGAGTTGTATGATCGGAATGTAAAGTTGACATTGTTTCCCAATGAGCGTACAGCCGAAATGGCAGCTGTATTTTCTCATGTTGATGTCAACACGCTGGACGTATTGCCGCTGGGTATTTCTTTCGAGAGCTATAGCGCTCGGCGGCCACTTCAATCGTCTCTGCGTATTGTGTCCGTGGGGCGTCTAGTTGATTTTAAAGTTTATAATAAACATGTCATTACTCAGCTGAGTGGACTTCGTAAGCGTGCCAATTTTGAATATTTTATTTATGGTGACGGTCCGGAACACGCGTCGCTGGTCTCGTTGGCGCAGGCGTGTGGCGTGAGTGAGTACGTGCACTTCATGGGCGAGGTGGAGTATGCCGAGTTGCCCGGCCTTTTTGATGGAGCGTTTTGTTTCGTTGGCTCGGGTACGACTATCATCGAAGCCGCTGCCGCCGGTGTGCCTTCGGTGGTAGGCATTGAATCCATAGAGTTACCACTGACCTGTGGGCTGTTTTCGGAGATTTCAGGCTATTCCTACAACGAAGAATCGGCGACGACGGTGAGAATGGGGATCTTGGAGACCCTCGAGATGCTGCACGATATGACTCCCGAACAATACTATGAAGTGTCTGTTAAACATCGACAAAAAGCTAAAATGTTTGATATTGTCGAAACCTCAAAAAGGTTTGTTGAGTTGTCTAACCGCGCACCTGTTTTTGATGGTTCAATGAATCGTTGGGTGGCTATGTTGTCATTTTTCAAATCTGTGATTGTTCAAGGGCCCAAAGCGCTTAAATCTCGATTTGATAGCGTGGGATGATATGTCTTTGAAGATTGCGATTGTCACTCAGTATTTTTATCCTGAGAGCTTTATTATCAATGACATTGTTGAGGAGTTGGCGTGTCTTGGGCACACCGTCGAAGTCTTTACCGGGCAACCTAACTACCCGGACGGCGAAACCTATGAAAATTATGATCAGGCTGCTTGCAATGAGCAGGTGTACAAGGACCGCGTAAAAATCCACCGGGTTCCGTTGAGGCCACGTAAGTCTGGTGGTGCCAGGAACCTGCTTCTCAACTATCTCTCATTTGTGAAAAATGGGATCAGATACTTTCCGAAGCAGAACGCTGGTAAACAGTTCGACGCGATCATTGTCTTTGCGGTCTCACCGATCACGGCAGCAATTCCCGCTATCGTGTTGAAACGTTCCAGCAAGGCTCATTTGATGGTGTGGGTTCAGGATTTGTGGCCGGAGACACTTAAAGCAACGGGGTTCATTAGCAATTCGCTGCTGTTGAAGGCAGTCGGCGTTTTGGTGCGTTTAATCTACGCCAAGGCCGACACTGTGCTGGTTCAATCTGAAGCATTCATCGCCTCCGCCTCCAGGTATGTGGCGAAAGACAAGGTCGTTTACTACCCCAACTCTTACCGTGCCCCGGCCCCCCAGATCAATCCTTCCGACCGCCTGCCGGTGGAGATCAGTCAGTTATTGCAGTCTAACTTTTGCGTGGTTTTTGCCGGTAACCTAGGGTTCGCGCAGTCCTTGGAAACCATAGTCGATGCCGCAAAAGCACTGGTTCACTTGGATTGCAAGATCGTCGTAGTGGGCAGTGGCAGTCGTTTGGATTGGATGCATGAGCAAAAGCATGAACACGGCCTGCACAATCTTGAACTCGTTGGGCGACTGCCATCGTCAGTAATGGCTGAATTATTTTCAGAGAGTGAGGCGCTACTGGTGACACTCAAACGCGAGGAAATCTTCGCGTTGACCATCCCCAGTAAGATCCAGGCGTATATGGCAGCAGGCAAGCCTATATTGGCTGCTCTGGATGGAGAGGGAGCGAGGATCGTGGCGTTGGCGGGTGCTGGGTTATGTTCTCCGGCAGAGGACGCGGCAGCGCTCGCACGGAATATCGAGGCGCTCTACGAGGCTACGCCGGAAAAAAGAGCCGCTTACGGAGCGGCGTCATTCAGCTTTTTCTGTGACAATTACGAAATGAAGACGCAATGCTGTCGATTGGTACAGATCATTAAAGAACGTATTGGCAACCCTTAGAGATAAACCATGAAAATATTAGTGCTGGGCGTGACAGGAATGCTTGGAAGTGCTGTGTTCAAGTATATTTCCAATCACACTTCACATAGTGTTTTCGGCACTATGCGTGGCCCCCGTGGGGAAGAGTATTTTGAAAGTAAGCACAAGGGCTGCTTTTATTCAAATGTTGATGTTCTAGATTACGAAACGTTGGTCTCGGTATTTGAAGACAATCGTCCGGACGTGGTGATCAATTGCGTCGGCTTGATTAAGCAGTTGGCACAAGCAAATGACCCATTATCAACGTTGCCGCTCAATTCGATGTTGCCACATCGTTTGTCCAAACTGTGCATGCTTACCCAAGCACGACTGATACATATCAGTACCGACTGTGTGTTTTCCGGTTCGAAGGGCATGTACTTGGAGTCGGATATTTCTGATGCAGAAGACCTGTACGGGAAGTCAAAATTTATAGGTGAGTTGAGTGACCAGCCTCACGCGATAACGTTGCGCACCTCGATCATTGGCCATGAGTTAGCGAGCAATGCGTCTTTGGTTGACTGGTTTCTATCCCAGGAAGGGGCGGTAAAGGGATTCACCAATGCCATTTTTTCCGGCGTACCCACTGCAGAACTGGCGCGCATCATTGTTGAGTATGTGCTGCCTAACGAAAGCGTGTTCGGTCTGTATCACCTCTCTGCTGACCCTATTGATAAGTTCACGTTGCTGACTGAAATCGCTAAGGTCTATAACAAAGAAATTGATATTATTCCTGATGATAAGTTTGTGATTGATCGTTCGCTTGATTCGACGCGCTTTCGGGAGGCCGTGGGTTACACTCCACCGTCATGGCCGGACCTGATTCAGTTCATGCGTGCACAGAAATAGTTTAGGAGCTTTTATGTTTGATAACAAAATATTGATGATCACGGGCGGCACCGGTTCTTTTGGTAATACCGTGCTGAAACGTTTTCTCGACACACACGTGAAAGAAATTCGCGTGTTTAGCCGCGACGAGAAAAAACAGGAAGATATGCGCATCGCGCTCGGCAATGACAAAGTCAAATTTTATATTGGTGATGTGCGTGACTACGCGAGCATTTCCCAAGCGATGGTTGGCGTGAATTATATCTTTCACGCCGCCGCACTCAAGCAGGTCCCGTCCTGTGAGTTTTACCCGATGGAAGCGGTTAAAACCAATGTCCTGGGGACAGAAAACGTTCTTAATGCGGCCATTGCCAACAATGTCGAACGTGTTGTGGTTTTGAGTACTGACAAAGCGGTCTACCCAATCAATGCCATGGGTATTTCCAAGGCAATGGCAGAAAAGCTGGTGGTGGCCAAATCTCGGATGATCCCGCAAGGCGGCCCGGTTATTTGCTCTACCCGCTACGGTAATGTGATGGCTTCGCGCGGTTCGGTCATCCCGCTGTTCGTCAATCAATTGAAGCAGGGGGGCGAACTGACGGTGACCGACCCCAACATGACCCGTTTCCTGATGTCGCTGGAAGACTCGGTAGACTTAGTGCTTCATGCATTCGAGTTTGCCCAGCAGGGTGATATTTTCGTGCAAAAAGCGCCAGCTTCTACTGTGGCAGATTTGGCTCAGGCGCTGAAAGAACTCTTCAATCGCTTGAATGCCATTAAGGTGATCGGTACACGTCATGGCGAGAAACTTTACGAGTCGCTGATTTCTCGCGAAGAGATGGCCAAGTCAGAGGACATGGGGCGCTACTATCGTATTCCGGCGGATAACCGTGATCTGAACTATGAAAAGTATTTCGTCGAAGGCGAAACGCACATTTCCGAGCTGGATGACTACACGTCCCATAATACCGAGCGTCTGGATGTCGAGGGTGTCAAAGCACTGCTATTGAAACTGGAATTTATTCAGGAGCAGCTCAATGCTTAAGGTCATGACCCTGGTCGGCACTCGCCCTGAGCTGATTAAAATGAGCCGCGTGATCGCAGAACTTGATAAACAAACTCACCATGTTCTGGTTCACTCTGGGCAGAATTATGACTATGAGCTTAATCAGGTCTTTTTTGACGACCTGGACATTCGCAAGCCGGACCATTTTTTAGGGGCCGTCGGTGATACTGCAGCGCAGACTATTGCACAAGTCATTGCCAAATCCGATGAGCTTTTTGAATTAGAAAAACCGGACGCTCTACTGCTTTACGGTGATACGAATACGTGTCTGGCGGTCATTTCCGCAAAGCGCCGAAAAATCCCGGTTTTCCATATGGAAGCAGGAAATCGCTGCTTTGATCAGCGCGTGCCTGAAGAGCTTAATCGCAAAGTACTGGACCATTTGAGCGATATCAATATGGTTCTGACCGAGCATGCGCGTCGTTATCTGCTTGATGAAGGTGTTCGTCCAGAGACCATTATCAAGACAGGTTCTCATATGGCGGAAGTCTTGGCTCATTACATGCCTAAGATTGAAGCGTCGGATGTTCTCGCTCGAGAAGGGCTTGCAGCGGGAGCGTATTTTGTCGTCAGCGCGCACCGCGAGGAAAACGTCGATACGCCCGACAATCTTAGAGACTTACTCGGGTCTTTGAAGGCATTGGCGGACAAATACCAATACCCGGTAATCGTGTCGACTCACCCGCGCACCCGTAAGCGTCTCGAAGCGCTAGGCGAGTCGTTGGATCATCCTTTGATCCGCTTCGTCAAACCGTTTGGCCTGCTCGACTACATCAAGTTGCAGATGGAGGCATTTTGCGTGGTGTCCGACAGCGGGACTATCACTGAAGAGGCCTCACTGTTGAACCTGCCCGCAGCTACCATCAGGAATGCGCATGAGCGCCCAGAGGGTATGGACGAAGGCACGCTGATCATGTGCGGACTGAAGGCCGAGCGCGTTCTTGATGCCGTCCGTGTGGTCACCACCCAACACGTGCGTGGCGAGCGGGTGCTAGCGGTGGTCGGTGATTATCTTGGTGGTGCCGTATCCAAGAAAGTCGTGCGTATTGTGCACAGTTACACCGATTACATTAACCGCACCGTCTGGTCCAAATCGTAAGCAAGGAGCTTTACGTGCACATATTCGTGACTGGGGCTTCGGGATTCGTTGGCGGCCGGTTGGTCCAAGTGTTAGCTGGCCATACTGATGTTCGTGTCACCGTTGCAGCAAGGGGAAGCCACTTAGCGTGTGCAACGGCTGCGCAGGTGGTCCGATTCGAGGACCTTTCGACGGCGGATTTCTCGGCCGAACTGGCCGGTGTGGACGCAGTACTCCACTGCGCGGCTCGCGTGCACGTTATGAACGACTTGGAAGCGGACCCCCTTCAGGCCTTCCGCCACGTCAACGTTGAGGGCACGCTTAACGTGGCACGTCAGGCAGCAGAGGCTGGCGTGCGCCGGTTTGTATTTCTCAGTTCGATCAAGGTTAACGGCGAAGGCACAGACCCTGGCATGCCGTTCACTGCGGATCAGCCGGGTAATCCGGTAGACCCTTACGGCGTTTCAAAGATGGAAGCAGAGCAGTGTCTTCGCGAGCTGGCCTTGTCGACGGGTATGGAGGTGGTGATCATCCGACCCGTACTCGTTTATGGGCCAGGGGTAAGAGCCAATTTCCTCAACATGATGCGCTGGCTGCATAAAGGTATTCCGTTACCTTTCGGCGCAATTCATAACGCTCGCAGCCTCGTGGCCTTGGATAACCTGGTTGATTTGACCATCCTCTGCGCCCGTCATCCAGCAGCAGCGAATCAGACGTTCATGGTCAGCGATGGCGAAGACTTGTCGACTACCCGGCTGCTACGCAAGATGGCGTCAGCGTTGGGCAAGCCTGCGCGTCTTCTTCCTGTGCCGGCTGTTTTATTGCGTGCAGCTGCCAACGTGCTGGGCAAGCGCAGCCTTTCTCAACGGTTGTGTGGCTCATTGCAGGTTGATATCGCCAAAACCCGTGCTGTTTTGGGTTGGACGCCGCCGCTGTCAGTGGACCAGGCTCTGAAAGTTACAGCGTCGGATTACATGGAAAATGAAAAGATATGAGTGACTGGTGGATCGTTCTTGCTGTTGCATTGATCTCATTTTTGATGACTGCTGTATTAAGACGCTATGCGCTTTCGCGCAGCATTATCGATATCCCGAATGCACGCAGTTCGCATTCGGTGCCTACTCCGCGAGGCGGTGGTGTCGCGATTGTTTTGGCGTTTCTTGTGGTGATCCCTTTTTTGGGGTGGCTGGGTCTGGTATCTACAGGCATGTTAATCGCGGTCGGCGGGGCAGGTGTGTTGGTGGCCGTCCTGGGCTTTATGGACGATCATGGTCATATTGCTGCCCGCTGGCGTCTGGCAGGCCATTTTGCGGCAGCGGCATGGGCGTTGTTCTGGATGAAAGGACTTGCACCGCTGACCGTATTTGGCTGGGACCTGCATCTCGGTCTGATTGGGAATGTCCTGGCGGCTGTTTATCTGGTCTGGATGCTCAATCTCTACAATTTCATGGATGGAATTGATGGTATTGCCAGTGTAGAGGCGATCTGCGTCTGCCTTGGCGGCTGCCTGCTTTATGCGCTGAGTGGTCATCAGGATATGATTTGGCTGCCGCTGCTGTTGGCCGTAGCAGTGGGGGCATTTCTGCTGTGGAATTTCCCCCCTGCAAAAATCTTTATGGGGGATGCCGGGAGTGGATTTTTAGGCGTTGTCCTGGGCTGTTTCTCTATTCAGGCTGCCTGGGTCCAATCTTCTTTTTTTTGGGCCTGGTTGATCTTGCTGGGCGTATTCGTGGTCGACGCAACGTTCACGCTTGTGCGCCGCCTGCTAAGGGGTGACAAGGTCTACGAAGCGCACCGCAGTCATGCCTATCAGTTTGCTTCACGCAAATGCGGTAAACATCTGCCGGTGACGTTGGCAGTGGCGGCCATCAACCTCGTTTGGCTATTGCCGATTGCGTTGGGTGTTGTTCTATATGGATGGGATGGAGCTTGGGCTCTGGTTCTTGCTTATGTGCCGTTGATCCTTTTGGCCATCAAGTTTCACGCTGGCGAGCTTGAGCGGTCATAAGTTGGCGGGTAACTGGCCTGAAAGCCTTCGAAGGGCGCATGGATAGCTTTGCAAAGGCAAAGCATTAGGAAGTTAAGAGGTGTCTGAAAACGCTATGGATAAGTTACGCGCCTATTTGGTCGCTCTGCCTAGACGAAAAAAACGGCTGATTCAGGTTTGTACGGATGTGTTTGTCGTTTGGGCGGCCTTATGGCTCGCGTTCGTTGTACGCCTGGGCATCGATGAATTGGTTAACCCGGTTCGTCTTCACTTTTGGTTATTCATTGCTGCTCCAGTGGTTGCAATACCGCTATTCATTCGCTTCGGCATGTACCGCGCAGTGATGCGCTACTTTGGCAACGATGCATTGATCGCCATTATCAAGGCGGTCAGTTTGTCCTCCCTCATCCTTGGCGTGGTGGTTTACTGGTACAGCAACCATCAGAATGTGGTTCCGCGCTCCATTATCTTCAACTACTGGTGGCTCAGCCTGATCATGGTGGGCGGCTTGCGACTTGGCATGCGCCAATACTTCTTAGGTGACTGGTTTTCCGCTGCGCAGCATGTGCCGTTTACCAACCGCGAAGATGGATTGCCGCGTGTCGCCATTTACGGCGCGGGCGCTGCTGGTAATCAACTAGTAGCGGCGTTGCGAATGGGGCGCGTCATGCGGCCGGTTGCATTTATTGACGATGATTCAAGTATTTCCGACCGTGTGATTTCCGGGCTACAAGTGTATAAGCCCAAACATATTCAACGCATGATCGATACGACGGGTGCCCAGGAAATCCTGCTGGCCATTCCGTCCTCCAATCGCGGTCGCCGCCGTGAAATCCTCGGGTTTCTTGAGGGGTTTCCTCTGCATGTACGCAGTGTTCCAGGATTTATGGACCTGGCCAGTGGCAGGGTGAAGGTCGACGATATCCAGGAAGTCGATATTGCAGACCTATTGGGGCGGGACACTGTGCCTGCCCAGCACGAACTGCTGGAACGCTGTATCAAAGGGCAAAACGTAATGGTAACCGGGGCAGGGGGCTCAATTGGTTCAGAGCTGTGCCGGCAGATTCTTACACTAGGCCCCACATCGTTACTGTTGTTCGAGCACAGCGAGTTCAATCTCTACAGCATCCTTTGCGAACTGGAGGAGCGTATTAATCGAGAGTCTCTACCGGTCAAGGTTTTGCCAATCCTGGGTTCTGTCCGTAACCCATCCAAGTTGCTTGATGTCATGAAAGCCTGGCGCGTTAGTACGGTTTACCACGCTGCGGCGTACAAGCACGTGCCGATGGTAGAGCACAATATCGCTGAAGGCGTGTTGAATAATGTGATTGGCACACTAAACACGGCGCAGGCAGCGTTGCAGGCAGGGGTGGCCAATTTCGTGCTGATCTCTACCGACAAGGCGGTCCGTCCGACCAATGTCATGGGCAGTACGAAGCGCCTCGCCGAGCTGACGTTGCAAGCACTTAGCCGTGAGATAGCCCCCGTATTGTTTGGCGACAAATCAAACGTCTCGCGAGTGAACAAGACCCGATTCACCATGGTGCGTTTCGGCAATGTACTCGGCTCCTCAGGTTCGGTAATTCCGCTGTTTCACAAGCAAATCAAGTCGGGTGGTCCGGTGACTGTCACCCATCCGAAAATCACCCGTTACTTCATGACCATTCCGGAAGCTGCGCAGTTGGTGATTCAGGCCGGCTCAATGGGCCTGGGCGGTGACGTATTCGTGCTGGATATGGGCGAGCCAGTGAAGATTGTCGAACTCGCGGAGAAAATGATTCACTTGTCGGGCTTGAGTGTGCGTTCTGATAGAAACCCGCATGGCGATATTACCGTAGAGTTTTCAGGACTACGGCCCGGTGAAAAGCTTTACGAAGAGTTACTTATTGGCGACAACGTCGTTGCCACCCAGCATCCGATGATCATGAGTGCTAACGAAGACCACTTGGGCTGGGATCTTCTTAAGGGCAAGCTGAGCGAGCTACTGGTGGCCTTAGATCAGGACGATTACTCACGCGTTCGACAGCTGCTGCGCGATACGGTAAGTGGCTACTCGCCCGATGGCGAAATCGTGGATCTCATTTTCCAGCAACGCCGTCTGGAGCCCTAAGCTCACACTCTGTAACCCCTGCGTTTTTGACTCCCTCCAAACATCACCTACGTTAGAAGAAGCAGCTTCGGAAAGCTGCTTTTCTTCTACCGATGTCATGGAGCGTCACCAATGCAAAACACCTACATCTCTTCCCTTATCTTCGCTTTCCTTACCTCGTTCTCGGTTGCCGCCAACGCAGCCCCCTCTATCAAACCCGAAGCCCCTGCCCCTATTACCGCCCAGATGACCAAGGTCGAGCAATCCGCCAAGGTCAACCTGAATGGAGCCGACGCCGAAACCCTGCGTCGCGAGCTCTTTGGCATCGGCGCTGCCAAGGCAAAGGCGATCATCGCCTACCGCGAAAGCAACGGCCCATTCACAGCAGTGGATGAGTTATTGGAGGTAAAGGGCATCGGCAAGGCGCTGCTGGAGAAGAACCGCGATAGGCTGGTGATCAATTGAGGATATGAACGTTTGCAAGGAGGCCGGTCAATGACCGGCTTTTTCATGTTCTGAAACCTGCGCTTTCAAACTGGCGCGTACCACTTCGATGATGTGCGTCGCCAACTGCGCACTCTCGGCGCTCCTGGCCAGTACCGCGCACCAACCAGCGTCGACATCATCACCAGGCTTTGTTCATCAGCATTTGCGTTTTCTAGAGCGGCTTCGACCTGCTTCAGCCGAGCCCCAAGTGCCGCATCCGTGGTCGGACTATGCTGGCCTCCGTGGCCCAGTTAAGGAGAGATGGTCAGTAGTGGGCCGCCTTGATCCGGCGAGGTCTGGTGCCATTCAGACAGGTAACTGTCGATGAACGCTTCCAACGGCTGCTCCTGGCTGAACAGCATTTCGCAATGCGTATCCAGTTCGGTAGCCGCAGCCTGCAGGGCCTTTTCCACCAGATCATCTTTGGATTCGAAATGAGCGTAAAACCCACCATGCGTCAGCTTCAGTGCTTTCATCAGCGGCTGCAGGCCGGTGGCGGCACCGCCGGCGCGGCGAAAGCGCACGGAGGCTTCCTTGATGATGCGTTGATGGGGCTGGGCTTATGGTCTGCTGAATAACGCATAGGACTGCCTCGTGAACCAGTGTGCATTTTAACGGGGTAAACCGTTTTACACATCCAAGCAACCCTCGGCGATCTTGGCATGAAAAGTGTTTATGCCTTCAGCAGAGATTGTTCAACAATCATGAGGTGGTCATGACGCTCAGTTTGTCTTTAGCCGATCAGATTGCCCTGGAACTGCGTGCCGACATCATTGCTGGGCGGCTGTTACCAGGGATGGCGCTGGTCGAGGTTGATCTGGTCAAGGTCTACAACGCCTCGCGCAATACGATCCGCGAGGCGCTGCATCGTCTGGGGCAGGAGGGGCTCACTCGCTACGTGCGCAACAAAGGTGTGATGGTGCGGCGGCTGGAGCGCGACGAAGTGCGTGATCTGTTCGTCGTGCGCCGAACCCTTGAATTGCAGGCCATCGCCCAGAGCGCAGCGTTGACCTTTGATCAGGCCGAGCGCATGCAAAACGCCATTGAGGCCACCACCCTGGCCCGGGAGCGTGACGATTGGCGCGCCGTGGCGACGCACAGCCTGGTGTTCCACCAGCAGGTTGTTGGGCTGATGCGCAGCCCATTGTTTGATGAGTTTTTCGCCCAAGTCATTGCCCAACTGCGGCTGGTGTTTTGCGCGGCACCCGATGAGCAACGTTTCCAGTCGCCTTGGCTGGAGCGCGATCGCGAAATTTACGAATTATTGGCCCAAGCGGATAAACCGGCGGCAGGCCAAGCGATGAGCGTGTACCTGAATGATTCGGAACGCCTGACATTGGCCCTGTTTACCTAACCCTGATCGAGGATCTTCACCATGTACAAAGACTATCCCGCCGCTTACCAGGTCAGTAAGGGTTCGGCGCTGCAGGTGGACACGGCGTTCTACGAACGCATTCGTGACCAGGCGGATAAACGCACGTTGATCGAGCACTTCGAAGTGCCGATTCGCTCGGGCAGGGCATGGAAGGTGCCGGCCGGGCACGTGTTTCGTGTCACCACGCCGGTAGGGCCGCAGGTCGGCGACTTCAATCTGTGGAACGCCAACGACCCGCGCGAACGCTTGTGGGCGGCCCGCACGCGGCAGTTGCAAGGCGCGCATGTCAGCACTCATGACCGGTTGTGGTCCAACCTGCCGTTCCTGCGGCCGTTGGTGACCATCACCGATGACAGCCTGGCAAGCTACGGCATCGATGAGCATGGCGGGCGGCTGCATGATTTGTTGGGCACGCGTTGCGATCCGTATGTGAACCGTATGCTCACTGGCGAAGACTTTCATCACCATTGCCATTCAAACCTGACACGCGCCGTGCTCCCCCACGGCTTGACCGAGTTTGATGTGCATGACGTGCTGAATATTTTCCAATGCACTGGGCTCAACCATGACGACATGTACTTCATGAAAGCCTGTCCGGCACAGAAGGGCGACTACCTGGAGTTTTTTGCCGAGATTGACGTGCTCTGCGCACTATCAACGTGCCCGGGCGGGGATCTGTCGTTGCCGATGTGGGGGCCGGACGCCCAAGACCCTTTGACGGTGTGTCGCCCGCTGGGTGTGGAGATTTATCGGTTGGAGAGCGAGTTGCTCAATGGCTGGAGCCAACCCGAACGTGCGGCCTATAAAGGCCAGCACGGGTTGCATATCGCCAAGGCGGATTGGGAGTAGTGGCAAGTTCAGCGGTCTTGTGCGTCTTTTGAGTCCGCTTGTGCGTTGCGTTCGGCCACGCGCTTACGTTGTTCATCGGTGAGTTCTACCTTGTTGGCGCTGTCTCGCAGCATCAACAAACCACCGACGATCGAACCGATCGCGACCACTAAAATCAACCAGGCATACCACGGCATAGGGTTCTCCTTGAGGCAGCAAACCGTGGGAAAGTTTCCCACGGTAGTTGCTGCTTTGAGTAACGGGCTATCTTAGTAGTTCATTGTAGGCCCGTTCTGCCCCAGTAGCCTTAAAGGCCCGTCAGCATCGCATCTGCCGGTGCATCGGCCCGGTCTTGCGCGGTCAGTTGGAAGTACACAAAACCCACCAGCATAAAGCCCAGGAAAATCATCCCGATTAGCGCGTTGAACCAGGCCATGGCCACCAGGCACACCACCGCCAGTGCCAAGGCGATGCCCGGCACGATCGGGTAGCCTGGGGCGCGAAAGGTACGCTCCAGCAGCGGTTCGGTCTTACGCAGTTTGAACAAGCTGAGCATGCTCATGATGTACATCACGATGGCCCCGAATACCGCCATGGTGATCATGGCTGCGGTCAACGTCATGCCGCCCAGGTTGATCAGGCCGTCGCTGTAGATGGCCGCGACGCCGACTACGCCACCGGCGATGATTGCCCGGTGCGGAGTCTGAAAGCGCGACAGTTTGGCGAGAAAAGACGGCAGGTAGCCGGCGCGGGCGAGGGCGAAGAACTGGCGCGAGTAGCCAAGAATGATGCCGTGGAAGCTCGCCACCAGGCCAAACAACCCGATCCACACCAACATGTGCAGCCAGCCGGAGCTGTCGCCCACCACCGTTTTCATCGCTTGCGGCAACGGGTCATTGATGTTCGACAGGGTGCGCCAATCGCCCACGCCGCCGGCGAAGAACATCACGCCCATGGCCAGGATCACCAATGTCAGGATGCCGCTGATGTAGGCTTTTGGAATGGTGCGCTTGGGGTCTTTGGCTTCCTCGGCGGCCATGGCCGCGCCTTCGATAGCGAGGAAGAACCAGATGGCAAAGGGAATCGCGGCAAACATCCCGGCAACGGCAGGCGCGCCAAAGGTGTCGGAGCCGGCCCACCCATTCAGGGCAAAGTTGCTGAAGCTGAACGCTGGCGCCACCACACCCATGAACACCAGCAACTCGGCGACGGCGAGCACACACACCACCAGCTCGAAGGTGGCCGCGAGCTTCACGCCCAGAATATTCAGGCCCATGAACACGATGTAGGCACCCACGGCCGCGTGTTTGGGGTCCAGGGCCGGAAACTGCACATTCAGATACGCCCCGATAGCCAGGGCAATAGCGGGCGGTGCGAAGACGAATTCGATCAACGTCGCGAGGCCAGCGATCAAGCCGCCTTTCTCTCCAAACGCGCGCCGGCTGTAGGCAAACGGCCCTCCGGCGTGAGGAATCGCAGTAGTGAGCTCGGTAAAACTGAATATAAAGCAGGTGTACATGGCGGCAACCATCAACGAGGTCACCAGAAAGCCCAGCGTGCCGGCCACGCCCCAGCCATAGCTCCAGCCGAAGTATTCGCCGGAAATTACCAGCCCCACGGCAATACCCCATAAATGCAGGGTGCCCAAGGTGGGTTTGAGTTGTGTGTTCATCGTGTTGCACTCCCTGAACGGTTTGGAATGATTCAGGCTGTGCAGCGGCCATGCCATTGCGCGATGCGGTGTCGTAAAGTCGCCGAACTGTCGCCGACGAGATGGTTTGGCGTTTGAAATCTACTCAAGGTGCACCAGGTTGGAGCGGCTGTGCCAGGCCTGGCGCTTTCGCGAGCAAGCCCGCCCCCACATTTTGACCGTGTTCCAAAGAATGTACTCGGTCGAGTGTGGAAGCGGGCTTGCTCGCGAAGAGGCCCGCAAAGGCGCCATAAATCATCCTGTAAACCCCGCATAAACCGACTCTTTACGCCGTCTTTACGCCCCACTCATACCCTCGCTCTCGTTCCTTTACGCCACTTCTGCGGACAATTGCTTCACACGCGGCAATCGCCGCAAAACGGAGAGACTTCCATGAGCGTTCTGGACGGAGTGTCACTGCTATTGGCCGTGGCGCTGTTCATTTATCTGCTGGTTGCGCTGTTACGCGCGGATCGGAACTAGGAGCAGGCTATGCACAGTTATGACTATTGGCTGATCATCGCCTTCTTTGCCGTGGTGCTGGTGCCGGCACCGTTCCTGGGGCGGTTCTACTACAAGGTGATGGAAGGTCAGCGCACTTGGCTCACGCCAGTGCTCGGCCCCGTCGAGCGCGCGTGTTATCGCTTGTCGGGCGTGGATGAACATCAGGAACAGAGCTGGCAGAAGTACATGCTGGCGTTGCTGGCGTTCAACCTGGCGGGTTTTGTGTTGCTGTTCGCGATCCTGCTGTTCCAGGACCATCTCCCACTGAACCCGCAGAAATTGCCAGGCCAGGAATGGACGCTGGCCTTCAACACTGCGGTCAGTTTCATGACCAACACCAACTGGCAGAACTACAGCGGTGAGGCGTCCCTGAGCTACCTCAGCCAGATGGTCGGCCTGACCGTGCAGAACTTCGTCAGTGCCGCCACCGGCCTGGCCGTGCTGGTCGCCCTTTGCCGCGGTATCGGTCGTAAATCCACCAAGACCTTGGGTAACTTCTGGGTCGACATGACCCGCGCTACCCTCTACGGCCTGCTGCCGTTGTGCCTGGTGTTTGCGCTGTTCCTGGTGTGGCAAGGCGTACCGCAAACCTTCGCTCACTATGTGAACGCCGTGACCCTGCAGGGCGTCGACCAAGTGATCCCACTGGGCCCGGCTGCGAGCCAGATTGCAATCAAGCAACTGGGCACCAACGGCGGCGGCTTCTTTGGCGTCAACTCGGCGCATCCGTTTGAGAACCCGACTGCCTGGGCCAACCTGTTCGAAGTGGCCTCGATCATCCTGATCCCGGTGGCGTTGGTGTTTACCTTCGGCCATTACGTCAAGGACCTGCGTCAGAGCCGCGCCATCCTCGGGTGCATGCTGGCGTTGTTCCTGATCGGCGGTGCGACTTCGCTGTGGTCTGAATACCAGCCCAATCCGACCCTGAACAACCCGGCCGTGGAGCAAACCGCGCCGCTTGAAGGTAAAGAAGTGCGCTTCGGTACCACCGCCACTGTGTTGTGGTCGGTGACCACCACTGCGGCTTCCAACGGGTCGGTCAACGGCATGCAGGACAGCCTTAGCCCCCTGAGTGGCATGGTGGCACTGGTCAACATGATGGTTGGCGAAGTGATCTTCGGCGGCGTCGGCGCTGGTATGTACGGCATGTTGCTCAACGTGTTGATCGCGGTGTTCCTCGCCGGCCTGATGATCGGCCGTACCCCGGAATACCTGGGCAAGAAGCTACAGGCTAAGGAAGTGCAATTGCTGGTGGTGACCTTGCTGGTGATGCCGGTCGGTGTGCTGGTGCTGAGTTCCATCGCTGCCAGCCTGCCGGGCCCGGCAGGTGCCATCAGTAACCCTGGCCCCCACGGGTTCAGCCAGTTGCTGTACGCCTACACCTCGGCCAGTGCCAACAATGGATCGGCGTTCGGCGGCTTCGGTGGCAATACAGCGTTCCACAACCTGATGATGGGCCTGGGCATGTTGATCGGCCGCTTCGGCTACATCCTCCCGGTACTGGCCCTGGCCGGCAGCCTGGCGATGAAAAAGACCGCACCGATTGGCCAGAACAGCTTCCCGACCCATGGCCCGCTGTTCGTGACCCTGTTGACCGTGACCATTTTGCTGGTGGGCGGCCTGACTTTCCTGCCAACGCTGGCGTTAGGCCCCATTGCTGAACACTTGAGCATGGGCTTCTAAAAAGGGGATATGAAAATGAATATGCTTGCAAAAAACGTCGCTCCCGTGAACACTCAGGAGTCGCCAAAGACCGCCATGTCCGCCCTGTGGCGCCCGGCGCTGATCCAGGCTTTCGTCAAGTTGGATCCGCGCCAACTGCAACGCTCGCCGGTGATGCTGGTGGTCGAGCTGACCGCGATCCTCACCACGGTGTTGTGCTTCGTGCCCGACACCACCGTACCGACGTTTGTCGCCGTGCAGATCGCCGTGTGGCTGTGGTTCACCGTGCTGTTCGCCAACTTCGCTGAAGCCTTGGCTGAAGGTCGCGGCAAGGCCCGCGCCGACAGCCTTAAAGCCGGCAGCGAAGGCCTCAGCGCACGCCGCAAAGAGGCCGACGGCAGCTTCAAGGTCGTGCCGGCTACCAGCCTGCGCAAAGGCGATGTGGTACGCGTCGCCGCCGGGGAAATGATCCCCGGTGATGGCGAGGTCATCGAAGGCATCGCGGCGGTCAACGAAGCGGCGATTACCGGCGAATCCGCGCCGGTGATCCGCGAGTCTGGCGGCGACCGTTCGGCCGTCACCGGCAACACACGCTTGGTGTCGGACTGGCTGCTGATCCGCATCACCGTCAACCCGGGCGAGTCCACGCTGGACCGGATGATCGCCCTGGTGGAAGGTGCCAAGCGCCAGAAAACCCCCAACGAAGTCGCGCTGGATATCCTGCTGATCGGCCTGACCCTGATCTTCCTGCTGGTGGTGGTCACCCTGCAGCCGTTCGCTCACTTCGCCAATGGCAGCCTGCCGTTGGTGTTCCTGGTCGCACTGCTGGTGACGCTGATCCCGACCACCATCGGCGGCCTGTTGTCGGCCATCGGTATCGCCGGTATGGACCGCCTGGTGCGCCTCAACGTGATCGCCAAGTCCGGTCGCGCGGTGGAAGCGGCGGGGGACGTGCATGTGTTGCTGCTGGATAAAACCGGCACCATCACCTTCGGCAACCGTCGCTGCGCCGCGGTGATTGCCGCGCCTGGCGTCAGCGGTGGTGACCTGGCTGAAGGCGCGTTGCTGGCATCGCTGGCGGATGACACGGCGGAAGGTAAATCCATCGTCGAATACCTGCGGGGCTTGCACCCTCAGGCAGAGCCGAGCCTGGATCAACTGACCTCGGTGCCCTTCAGTGCTGAAACGCGCTTGTCGGGTGTCGACTACCAAGGCCGTGTGTTTCGCAAAGGCGCGGTCGACTCGCTGCTGGCGTTTATCGGCCAACAACGTCGCGACCTGCAGCCGGCACTCTCGCGGGAAATCGACAAGATCGCCCAAAGCGGCGGCACACCGTTGCTGGTGTGCGCCGATGGCAAACTGCTGGGGGCGATCCACCTCAAAGACGTGGTCAAGCCTGGCATCCGCGAACGTTTCGCCGAGCTGCGCAAACTGGGGATTCGCACCGTGATGGTGACGGGCGATAACCCACTGACAGCTGCTGCGATTGCTGCTGAAGCCGGCGTGGATGACGTGTTGGCCGAAGCCACTCCGGAGAAAAAACTCGCGCGCATTCGCCACGAACAGAACGACGGTCGCCTGGTTGCGATGTGCGGCGACGGCGCTAACGACGCCCCGGCACTGGCCCAGGCTGACGTCGGCATGGCGATGAATGACGGCACCCAGGCTGCTCGCGAAGCGGCGAACATGGTCGACCTCGACAGCGACCCGACCAAGCTGCTGGACGTGGTACAGATCGGCAAGGAATTGCTGGTGACGCGCGGTGCGCTGACCACGTTTTCCATCGCCAACGACGTGGCCAAATACTTTGCGATCCTGCCCGCGCTGTTCGCCTCGATCTACCCGCAACTGGGTGTGCTCAACGTGATGCACCTGCAGAGCCCGCAGAGTGCGATTCTCTCGGCCATTGTGTTTAACGCGTTGATCATTGTGGTGCTGATTCCCCTGGCGCTGCGCGGTGTGCGCGTACAGGCGGCGAGTGCGGCGGCGTTGCTGCGTCGCAACCTGCTGATCTATGGACTGGGCGGGATCCTGGTGCCGTTCGTAGGCATCAAGGCGATCGACATGCTGCTGACTGCGTTGCACCTGGTGTAACCGCCCCGCACTTTTTGTGGCGAGGGAGCTTGCTCCCTCGCCACATGGGTTTCTCGATTTATTGAGGATTTGAAGATGAAAAACGTGATCCGCCCGGCCCTGAGCCTGCTGGTCCTTATGACCCTGATCACCGGCGTCGCTTACCCACTGGTCGTGACCGGCATCGCGCAAGTCGCCTTCCCTGACCAGGCCAACGGCAGCCTAGTGCGTGATGCCGACGGCAACGTGCGCGGCTCCAGCCTGATCGCCCAGGAATTTACCGGCGACAGCTGGTTCCATCCGCGCCCATCGGCCGGCGCGTTTGCGACGGTTTCCAGCAGCGCGAGTAACCTGTCCCCAAGCAACCCGGCGCTGGCCACGCGTATCTTTGATGAGGCCCACAAGCAGTTGGTGCCAAGCCAGGGGGCCGTGCCTTTGGCATCACTGACTACCTCCGGCAGCGGTCTTGATCCACACTTGCCACCCCAGGCGATTGCCTATCAACTGGCGCGTGTGGCGGCAGCACGGAATGTGCCGGTGTCTACACTGCAGCGCTTGCTGGATGAGCACATTGAAAGCCCGCTGGTGGGGCCGCCTGTAGTGAATGTGCTGGCGCTGAACATGGCGCTGGAAAAACGCTGAGTACCTTGTGGGAGCGAGCAAGCCCGCTCCCCCATTGGATCTTCAGTGACCTGAATACCTGAAGGAACCGCAAAGCATGAGCGACTCCGGCCGCGCCGATGCCCTGTTAGCCGAACTGCCACGGGACGGCCGTGGCCGGCTCAAAGTCTTCCTCGGCGCCGCGCCGGGTGTGGGCAAGACCTACGCCATGCTTCAGGCTGCTCACACGCAGCTGCGCCAAGGTGTGCGGCTGGTCGCCGGGGTGGTCGAAACCCATGGCCGCGCCGAGACCGAAGGCTTGCTCAGCGGCTTGCCGCAACAGCCGTTGGTGCGTACCGAATACCGCGGTGTGATGCTCGAAGAAATGGACCTCGACGGCTTGCTCGCTGCTAAGCCCAAGCTGGTATTGGTCGACGAGTTGGCCCACAGCAACGCCCCTGGCAGCCGACATGAAAAACGCTGGCAAGACATTCAGGAACTGCTCGCCGCTGGCATTAACGTGTTCACCACTGTCAACGTCCAGCACCTGGAAAGCCTCAACGACCAAGTGCGCGGTATCACCGGCGTGCAAGTGCGCGAAACCTTGCCGGACTGGGTGCTGCAAGAGGCTGACGAACTGCTGCTGATCGATCTGCCATCGCGCGAGCTGCTCGAGCGTTTGCGCGACGGCAAGGTGTATGTGCCGGAACAGGCCCGCGCCGCCATCGACGCGTTTTTCACCCAGACCAACCTGACGGCCCTGCGCGAGCTGGCGATGCAGACCGCCGCTGCCCACGTGGATGACGACTTGGCGCAAGGCTATCGCCAACTCGGCCAGGCCGCGCCAGCGGTACGCGGGCGCTTGCTGGTGGGCGTGGATGGCGATGCGCAAGCCGAGCGCCTGGTGCGTCATGCCTGCCGCGTGGCCCAGCGTCGGCATTTGCCCTGGAGCTTGGTGCATGTCGATAACGGCCGCGCGCGCGATGAGCAATCGCGACTGCGTCTGCAAAACGCCCAGCAACTCGCCGAGCGGCTTGGCGGCGAAGTGGTGCTGCTGCGGGCGGGTGAGGTGGCGAAGACGCTGATCCAGCATGCCGCCGAACGCCGCGCCAGCCTGTTGCTGGTAGGGCAGTCGCGCATGCGCTGGCGGCGTCGGCTGTTTGGTGGTGGGCTGGCCGCGCGCTTGCTGCGTAATGCCCGTGGCTTGGAAATCAACGTCCTCGATAGCGACGACATGCCCGCGCCGCCGCGACTGCCGGATGTATGCGGCTTGGTGTGGTTCGACTATGGCCTGGCAGTGGTTGCGACCGTCGTGGCGGCGGCGCTGGCCTGGGCAGTGGCCAGCGTATTGCCGTTGCCGAATATCTCCCTGGTGTTTCTCGCGGCGGTATTGCTGGTCGGTGTGCGCAGCAGTTTGGGGCCGTCGCTGGTGTGTGCGGCACTGTCGTTCCTGGCGTACGACTTTTTGTTCATCCCGCCGAAATTCTCCTTCGCCATCCAGCGCGAAGAAGATGTATTGACCCTGCTGTTCTTTCTGCTGATGGCGGCACTGACCGGCAACCTGGCCGCACGCCAGCGTCGGCAGTTGCAGGCGTTGCGTGATACCCAGGAAGAAACCAGCGAGTTGCTCGACCTGTCGCGCAAGCTCACCGCCGCCACTGATCGCCAGGCGGTGATCAGCGCGGCGGCGCATCATCTGGAAGGCTGGAGTGACCTGGACTTGTGCCTGGTCAATCGAGACGGGCAGGGTGACTGGAAGGTCGAGACCGGTTCAGCACTGGACTTCACTGAATCCGAACGCGCCGCCGCCGACTGGGCCTGGCAGCACGATCAGCCAGCGGGCATGGGCACCGGCACTTTGCCATTTGGGCGCTGGTGGTGGTGGCCGCTCTCGGGCGAGGAGGGGCCACTGGGCTTGCTAGGCGTGAGCCCCAAGCCGGGCCTGGAATTGAGCGGCCAGCGTCGTCGGCTGCTCACCGCCTTGAGCCAGCCGCTGGCTCAGGCTTTGGCCCGGGCGCAACTGGCGCAGGAGCTGGAGTCTGCGCGCCTGCACGGTGAAACCGAACAACTGCGCAGCGCCTTGCTTGCTTCGGTGTCGCACGATTTGCGCACACCGTTGACCTCGATGCGCGGCAGCATCGACAGCCTGTTGGCCCTCGGCGAAGCCATCCCGCGGGAGGATCGCCGCGAATTGCTTGAAGGCACCCGCGATGAAGCCGAGCGCCTCGACCGCTACATCCAGAACTTGCTCGACATGACACGCCTGGGCCACGGTGCCTTGAAGTTGGCGCGCGATTGGGTCTCGCCCGGCGACATTGTCGGCAGTGCCCTTGGCCGCCTGCGCGCGGTGCTGGCTCCGTTGCAGGTCAAGATTGACGTCCCCGCGCAGTTGCCTTTGCTGTATGTTCACGCCGCGCTGATTGAGCAGGCGCTGGTCAATGTGCTGGAAAACGCCGCACGTTTCTCACCGGCCCAAGGCCGTTTAAATGTCAGCGCGGGCGTGGTGGATGACCAGTTGTTTTTTGCGGTGGCCGATGAGGGGCCGGGGATTCCCGAAGACGAGCGTGCGAAGATCTTCGATATGTTCTACACCGCCGCCCGCGGTGATCGCGGCGGGCAGGGCACCGGCCTGGGGTTGGCGATCTGCCAAGGCATGGTCGGCGCTCATGGTGGGCGCGTCAGCGTCGCCGATGGCATTGAAGGACGAGGCACTTGCATCACCTTGTTCCTGCCATTGCCGACTCAGCCTGGCCTGGAGCGCGAGGCTTGAGCTACCCTCTTTTTTCCACGGATTTTGATTGGACACCATGAGCCAGACCGCGACGATTTTAGTCATTGATGACGAACCGCAGATCCGCAAATTCCTGCGTATCAGCCTGGCCTCCCAGGGCTACAAGGTAATCGAGGCCGGCACCGGCAACGAGGGCCTGGCCCAAGCGGCATTGAGCAAACCGGACTTGCTGGTGCTCGACCTCGGCTTGCCCGACATGGATGGCCAGCAGGTGCTGCGCGAGTTTCGCGAGTGGTCGACGGTGCCGGTGCTGGTGCTGTCGGTGCGCGCCAGCGAGGTGCAGAAGGTCGAAGCCCTGGACAGCGGCGCCAACGATTACGTGACCAAACCGTTTGGTATCCAGGAATTTCTCGCCCGTGTTCGCGCGTTACTGCGCCAGGCCCCGGCGGGGGAGGCTCAGGAGGCCGCCTTGAGTTTTGGCTCGCTGACGGTGGACCTGGCTTATCGCCGCGTGCTGCTGGACGGTGTCGAGGTGGCGTTGACCCGCAAGGAGTACGCGGTGCTGGCGCAACTGGCGCGGCATCCGGGCCGAGTGATTACCCAGCAGCAATTGCTCAAGGATATCTGGGGCCCGACCCACACTGAAGACAGCCACTACCTGCGTATTGTGGTGGGGCATCTGCGCCAGAAGCTGGCGGATGACCCGACTCAGCCACGGTTTATTGTGACCGAGGCGGGGGTGGGGTATCGGTTGTTGAATGCTTGAGTTGAGCTGCGTGTGAACTGGCCCCTTCGCGGGTAAGCCCGCACCCGGACTTGTCCGCATTCCAATGCTGGAACTCAGTCGAGTGTGGGAACTGACTTGCTCGCGAAGAGGCCATCAGCCACACCCACTCTTTCAACCCTGCTCACTCTCATACTTGTCCAGTGTATCCCTGGCAATTTCCCGCCCTAAGGCGATCAACTCAGGCGCCTTGTAGAACTCGAAAAACCGACACACCCGCTTTGGCACGTTGATCAACACATCAGGCGGATACCCAGCGATTTTGTATTGCGCCAGCGACGTCTGCATCACCTCGAAACTCTGGTTGATCAGGTCCAGCAGGGACGCCGGGCCGACATTGTCGATGATGAACGAACCGGTCGCCGACTTCGGCGCCCCGGCTTTTTCCGGTGCAGCGGCGGGTTGCTGGGATTCGGGCTCGGCCGATTCCAGCCATGGGTTGATCTCGGCGGTCTGGGCTTGCAAGGCCTCTTGCTCCAGCTTCATTAACTGCTCGGCTTGTTTGCGTCGAAACGGCAGGTGAGAACCCAGTGATTTGGCCAAGCTGTTAAAGCGGCTCTTGAACGCTGGCGGGCGCTGGATCACTGGCAACTGGTAGTGTTTTTGGTTGGTGGCATTGAGGTTGACCGCGATGATCAAGTCGCAATGGCTCGATACTACCGGCACGATCGGCAGCGGGTTGAGCAGGCCGCCGTCGACTAACATGCGGTTGCCCTGCATCACGGGCGTGAACAGGCTGGGGATCGCCGCTGACGCGCGCATGGCCTGGTGCAAGCAGCCTTCCTGGAACCAGATTTCCTGCTGGTTGGTCAGGTCGGTCGCTACGGCGGTGTAGGGAACGCGCAGCTCTTCGATATTGATCTCGCCGACGATCTTGCGGATTTGCCCGAAGACTTTCTCGCCGCGAATGGCTCCCAGGCGAAAACTCACGTCGACCAGGCGCAGCACATCCAGGTAGTCGAGGCTTTCGATCCAGTTTCGATATTCGTCAAGTTTGCCGGCGGCATAGATTCCGCCCACCACGGCGCCCATCGAGCAGCCGGCGATACAGGCGATGTCATAGCCACGCCGCTCAATTTCTTCAATCACGCCGATATGGGCGTAGCCCCTGGCTCCCCCAGAGCCCAGCACCAAGGCAACACGCTTTTTCATGGTCCATGTCCTTCCCAAGGCAGGCGCCCACAATGCACCCTTTAAGGGGACCGCTTCAATCTTCGCGCAGCCGCGTAATATTTTTCCTGAATAGAGAGTAGGCTCGAGTATGCTCTGACGATAAGCGCTTCTGATTTCAGGCGGCGGACAAGGCACTTTTCCTTGTAGGCAACGTCTACACCGTACGACTGTTTTTCTTTATTTGAGGTGTCATTGATGAAAGCCTGGATGTGTGTACCTGTGATCGTGTTGGCCCTGGCCGGTTGTGCCGGGAAAACCGCTTACCGCGATAGCTGTGGCACGCAATTGGACGCGGCATGGCATGAACTGGACTTGGCCAAGGCTGAAGGGTTTGCCGGCACCGTGAGCTACTCTAAAGCCTTGTCCTTGTTGACGGGTGCCAAGACCCAGCAGCAGTTCGAAGCGTTTGAAGGCTGTTCCAACAAAGCCGAAAAGGCGCGGTTCTATATTCGCGAGTCGCGTGCCGGGCGTTGACCTGTAGCGGCAAGTAGGGTTTTTCATCGTCAAGGGAGGAAGGGATGTCAGCTTTGGTCGATCAGTTAGTCGCTCAGGTCATTGGCCTGGAAGTAGGGTTACTGAGCTGCCAGGCTCGTCTCGCTGCCGTCACCGACGATGAAGCCCTGCACGATCTGCGCACTACCGTGCGGCGCTTGCGCAGTTTGTTGCGCCCCTTGCGCGGGTTGCCGGGAGTGGAACAGCTAGAATTGGCCGCCAGCACGGTCGGCCAATTGACCACGCCGTTACGCGACCGAGAAGTCCTGGCGGCGTATCTGCATCAGCATGGCTACCACGAAGCGGCGGATCGGCGCCTGCGCCTGCAACCCGACGCCTATCGTGACGTGTCGCAAAGCCCGGAAGTGGCGCACCTGCTGCTGATCCTCGATGCATTCCCACGCTTTATCCGCGCGTCCCAACACCAGAAATTACTCAAGGGCCTGCGCCCGCGTATTGAAAAGCGTCTGGCCAAACAATGGCATAGGCTCGGTGAGGCGCTCAAAGACCCCAATCATGATCGCCACCGCCTACGCCTGCTGATCAAGCGCGTGCGCTACGCCGCCGAGGCCTACCCCGAGCTGGACAAACTGCCTTCCAAAGCCGTGTCGCGGCTCAAACAGGCCCAAGGTGCCCTGGGTGATTGGCACGACTGCTGGCAGTGGCTGGCCCAGGCCGGGCATCAGCCGGATTTGCAGCCGTGTGTTCCTGTATGGCATCGCACCATGGCCAAGGCGGAAGGCGAAGCGGACCGTGTGCTGGACAAACTCTGCGCAGACTGTTTCTAAACCGGTCCGGTTTTTGGCCGGAATGGGCGCTGTACCTTGCCGGCCCTGTGGTTAAGATCGCCCATCGGTTTTTTTGAGGTGAGGTCGCCATGCGCTTTAGTGATTTGCTCGATGCTGCCCGTACCAACCCGTTGGATGTCACCATTCCCGCCGAGTGGGCCCAAGGCCGTGCGACCTTCGGTGGACTGGTTGCCGCGCTGCAATACGAAGCGTTGCGCGCCCAAGTGCCGACAGATCGCCCTTTGCGCTCACTGGCCGTGACCTTTGTCGGCCCGGTCGTGCCGGATGTGCCTGCCAGTTACCAAGTTGAAGTGCTGCGTGAAGGCAAGGCCGTCAGCCAGTTGCTTGGCCGCGTGGTGCAAAACGGCGAAGTGGCGACACTGGTACAGGCCAGCTTTGGTGCGCCTCGTGAGTCAGTGATTGATGTTGCAAGTGAACCACCGCCGACGTTCAAACACTGGGATGAATGCCAGGAGCTGCCCTATATCAAGGGCGTGACCCCCGAATTCATGCGCCATCTGGCCATGCGCTGGAGCGTCGGCGGGCTGCCGTTCACCGGCAATAAATCGCGCGACATGGGCGGCTGGGTGCGCCTGCGCGGTGATGTGAAGGAAGAGCCACTGACCGAGTCGCACATCCTCGCCCTGGTCGACGCCTGGCCCCCGGCCTTGCTCCCGCACCTGACCAAACCGGCACCGGGCAGCACGCTGACCTGGACCATCGAATTTATCCAGCCGCTGCAAGCCCTGACCACGTTGGATTGGTGCCAGTACTGCGTCAATATCGAACACGCCCGCGACGGCTACGGCCATGCCGCCGCCGCACTCTGGAGCCCGAGCGGGGAGCTGATCGCCATCAGCCGTCAGACCGTGGTGGTCTTTGCCTGAGCCTCAGAACCGCTGGCTGCCTTGAGCTTCCAGTTTACGACCTTGGCGCTGCAGCGCCACGCCTGCCAATACACCGATCATGCCGACGGCAAAACTGGCCAGGCTCAGGCTGAACACCCCAGACGCGATCAACAGAAACCCGATGATCAACAGGGGTACGGCAATCAACTGCAGTCCCAAGTTGGTCGGGTGTTGTTGGTTTTGTGGGTAGTTACGCCATTGCCAGGCGGGGAGATTGGGGTGACGTTTGCCCATGATGGTGAATCCTCTGTCCGTTGAAATAGCTTGGGCAGAGTTTAGGTTTGGGGGTGGCGGGGTGGCGAATTGGGGTTGGCTATGGGGGCTATAGTGGATGGCTACTTTGTTTACATAATCACGATCCAATGGGAGCGGATCAATCCGATTACGCGCACCTTGTAGTGCGTTTTTTGCCCCCCGATCCCATCTATCCTTCCGAATTTATGCGATGCTCCAACCCCGCTATCACCGACTGATAAGACGCATACAACGCCTTGACGTGTTCTTTGGAAACGTTGGGATGAAAGGTGATCTGGTACTGCTGGTCACGGGCACATTCTTTGACTTCAAGAATGCCGCTGCGGCCAATGGTGTGGTGGATAGGGCCCCCAACCGGGCGGCCATTCGCTGCAATGGCTTGCAGCATCACCGGCGTGTTGCCGATGGGCACGAACTGCGCAGTTTCGAACATGTGCACCAGGGTCAACGAACCCTGGGCCTTGCACGTGGCAACTGTGCGACTTGGAAGAGAGCGGTGCTACCAGTGCGACGTCTTCGCCACCCTTGAACACCTGCTCCACTTCCAGAGCCGAAGCGCTCCAGAAGCTTTCGGCCCATTCGTCAAAGGTGTTCAGGCAGTTGCGAAAATCACGCAAAACGCCTTCAACATCCGGCGTTTTTGCATCCATGGGGGCCAGGACAAACCTGGCAATCACCGGGATCAAACGGCAGCCCCATAGGGCCAGGCATTAACGGAGAAGTGCATCGGCGATCCCTCGCACTGAACTGTCAGGCGAGAGACTTTGAAGGGGGCTGCCAGGTAAATATGTCGGCGTTATCCGCCAGGATAGCTAGGACGTTTCGCTAAGATCTCGAGTAAACGCAGGGCGATCGTAGGAGCGGGATTACAGGTTGAGAAACTCTACAGCTTCAACTGCCCAATCGCCTTGCTCAACTCTCCAGCCAAGGTCGCTAGCTCATTGCTGGTCGTCGCCGAATCCACGGTCTGCTGCACCGTGTTCTCGGTCACATCACGAATGCTCACCACCGCCCGGTTCATCTCTTCGGCGACATGGCTTTGCTGTTCGGCCGCCACGGCGATTTGGGTGTTGCTCTCGCGCATCTGCGCCACGGCGCCGGTGATTTCGACGAGCGCCGCACCGGCTTCCTGGGCTTGCTGTACGCAGTCGTCGGCCTTGAACGAGCTTTCCTGCATGAAGTCCACCGCGTCGCGGGTGCCGGCCTGAAGGGCTGAGACCATGAGAGTGATTTCGTCGGTGGAGCTTTGCACGCGTTTGGCCAGGTTGCGTACTTCGTCGGCGACCACAGCAAAACCACGGCCCATTTCGCCGGCGCGGGCGGCTTCGATGGCGGCGTTGAGGGCAAGCAGGTTGGTCTGTTCGGCGATGCTGTGGATCACGCTGACCACGCCGTTGATCTTCTGACTGTCTTCGGCAAGTTTCTGGATCATTTCGGCGGTCTGTTGCACGCCGCTGGACAGGCCGGCAATCGAGCGCTGTACCCGGCCGACCACTTCCTGGCCGCTGCCGGCGAGGGTATCGGCGGTCTGGGACAGGTCGCGAGTGGCGCCGGCGTGCTGGGCGATGTGGTAGACGGTGGCGGTCATCTCGTTGATCGCGGTGGCGGCCTGGTCGGTTTCGCTTTGCTGACCGAGCATGCCGTGTTGCACTTCGTTCATGCTGCTGGCCAGGCGCGCGGCGCCATCGTCCAGTTGCTGGGCGGTGCGCGCCACCGTGCTGACCACCCGCTGGTAGCCGGCTTGCATGGCGTTGAAGGCACTGGCCATCTGGCCGACTTCATCCTTGCAGGCCAGCGGCACGCGGGCCGACAGGTCGCCGGTCTTCTCCACGTGCAGCATCACGTCCTTAAGCGTGTTGAGTTGGCTGAGCAGGAAGCGGATCAGCAACTGCGAGGCACCGAGCATCGCTAGCATCAGGATCAGAACCGCCACGGCGTAATTGGTGAAGCGTTCGCCGAATACCTGGCGCAGGCTGTGTCCGTAGGCCAGTACGGCGATCTGTTGACCGTCAGCGCGCGCGATCACATCGGCACCGATCAACGGGTGTTCACCGAACAACGGCATGTGACTGAGCTCAACCCAACCGCTGGCGTTGCTCAGGGCTGACAGATCCTGATCAGCCAGCTGTGGGACTTGGCCGCGCGCAAACGTCAGCCATTGCTCGCTCTTGGGCAACGGTTTGTCGGACGGCCAGGCACCGAGCAAGCGCGCCTGTGCCTGCGCCGAGGCCTGGGATGCATCGCTACGTGCCTGTTGTTCCAGCTGCACGGCGTAAAGCACCAGCACAAGAGTGGTGATGAACGCGACCGCGTTGACGGCCCAGAATTTGTATTTCAGCGAGATATTGCTAAGCCAGGCACCCATGGAAGGTTTTCTCTGATAGCGGAAACAGCATTGGCAAGGTGCCATTATTGTGCCGCCACTCAGGAAGCCGGTTTTGACATGGGTCAATGCGCCGTATCAATCCACTTGAGGTAAACCAAAAAACGCGCGGGCGCAGGCGGTGCTGTGTGCGGCCAGGTCTTGCAGCGTTTCGTTGCGATGCAAGGCAACTTCGCGCAGCACTTGCGGCAGGTAGGCGGGTTCATTACGGCCATTTTTCGGCTTTGGTCGCAGGGTGCGCGGTAGCAGGTAGGGCGCATCGCTTTCCAGCATCAGACGACCGCGAGGGATTTCCCTGACCAGCGGATGCAGGTGCGTCCCTCGGCGCTCATCGCAGATCCAACCGGTGATGCCGATATGCAAGTCGAGGTCGAGGTAGCTGAACAGCGCTTGCTGTTCGCCGGTAAAGCAATGCACCACGGCGGCGGTCAGGTGGTCGCGGTAGTCCTTGAGGATCTCCAGCAGGCGTTGGTTGGCGTCGCGCTCGTGGAGAAACACCGGCAGTCTCGACTCAACGGCCAACGCCAGATGTTCTTCGAGGACTTTTTCCTGTTGGGGGCGCGGGGAAAAATCCCGGTTGAAGTCCAGCCCGCATTCGCCCACCGCACGCACGCGGTTTTCGTTGAGCAAACCCCGTAACTGGCGCGCGCTTTCGCCGTTCCAGTCGCTGGCCGAATGGGGATGAAGGCCTGCTGTGCTGAACAGACGCTGGCCGCTGTCATCGAGTTGTACACACAGTTCCAGCGCCTGTTCGCTGCCCTCGATGCTGGTGCCGGTAAGCACCAATTGCTGCACGCCGGCGGCATAGGCACGGTCGAGAACGGCCTGGTGCCTCTCGTCGAAACTGGGGTTGGTCAGGTTGACGCCGATATCAATGAGTTGCATGGTGCTATCTCCGCCTGCGGCCGGAAAGCATATCAGAGCTGTAGATTTATAAGAAAAACGAAGAACTACAACGAGTTATAGCTGTCTTTGAACGTCGCAAGTGGCATTGTGGTCGGCCATACGCCTTCCATCGTGCCAAATTTGCGCGCCTTGCCAGCGCATAAAGCGCTCTGTTTCTGACTCCCAGTCCCGCGTCTTTCACGACGGCACTGGCCAGTATTCTTTCCGGAGAGCGGATGATCCGACCCTCGGCGTTGCTTATGTTGTGTCTGGCGTTACTGCTGCCCATGGCGGCGGTCGCACGTCTGGACGGGCCGCTGGAAGTGACCAAGCCCGGCAAGGTACGTGACTTGGCGCAGATTCGCTCCAGCCGCACCTTACGCGTGCTGGTCAATCAAAGCCGTAACAGTTCCGGTGAGGTCCAGGGCCAGGCCATTGGTGTTGAGTACCACCGCCTGCGCGCCTTTGAGCAATACCTCAATGGTCGCGCCCGTGACGGTGAGGAAATCAACCTCAAGATCATACCCAAGGCCAAGGACCAACTGCTCGGCGCGCTGGCGCGTGGCGAAGGCGACTTGGTTGCCCCCGGTGAGTTGCTGGACGTAAAGGCCGCGCACAAGATCAGCACCAGTGACCCAATAGCCAGCGATGTGCCGCTTTGGCTGGTGGGCGTCAAGGGCGAGCGGCGCTTTACCAAGCTGGAGCAACTGTCCGGGCGCACCCTGGCGCTGACCACCGGCAGTGCGGCAGCGGATGCGATAAACCAGGTCAACCAGCAACTGGCCTTGCACAAGCGGCCGCCGGTGAAGGTGGAATGGGTCGATCCGACGTTGGCCGTGGAAGATGTGCTGGAGATGGTTCAAGCAGGGATCTTTCACCTCACCATCGTCGAGAAACCGATTGCCGAGCGCTGGTCGAAAATCCTGCCTAAGTTGCGTTTTGATCGGCAGGTGGCGATCAGTGAGCCAAGCGATGAGTATTGGTTCGTGCGCCAGGACGCCTCGATGCTACGAGCCAGTATTGATCGTTTCCTCAAGACGTATCACACGCCCTCCGATCAGGACGTGGCATTCCAGCGTATCTACCGACGCCTCTATCAGGTCCGCAACCCGTTGGCACGTGCTGACCGCCGGCGCCTGGAAAAACTGCGCCCGGTCTTGCAAAAGCATGCCCGTGAGCAAGGCATGGACTGGTTGAACCTGGCGGCGCTGGCGTTCAAGGAGTCAGCGCTTGACCCGGGCGCGCGCAACAGTGGCGGCCCTACGGGGCTGATGCAGATCACGCCATCGGCGGCGCAGCGAGTGGGTGTCAACAATATCGAGAGCCTCGACAGTAATGTGCAGGCAGGCGCCCGCTACCTGGCGATGATCCGCCGCAAATTCTTCTCCAGCCCCAAACTCAACGAGCGTGAACGCATGGCCTTCGTGCTTGCGGCTTACAACATGGGGCCGGAGCGGGTGCAAGGTATGCGCGCAGAGGCTCGTCGTCGGGGCCTCAACCCCAATCAGTGGTTCTTCCAGGTTGAACGTATTGCCATGGAGCAGGTGGGAATGGGCGGCGTCAGCTATGTTAATAGCGTGAACAAGTACTACTTGGCGTTCGATCGAGAGCGAGCGTCGCTGGAGCCGGTAACGGCAAAAATTGCCTCACGGAAATAATCGTTTTTATCGATAGGTATTAGGCATTTTTTACGCTTTTATCATTATCTTATCCGATTAATATAGCGGCCAACCCACCCCTACTTTGAAAAGGATTAGCAGCATGAGCCCACTGATTAACCGAGTTCTGTCCACCCGCGCCGGTTACGGTCTGACTGTCCTGCGAATTTTTGTCGGCATCATCTTCGCTGCCCACGGTTCGCAAAAACTCTTTGGCTGGTTTGGCGGCTACGGTCTGGCGGGTACTGCGCAGTACATGGAAAGCCTCGGCCTGACGCCGGGCACGCTGATGGCGGTGTTGTCTGGCGGTACGGAATTCTTCGCCGGCCTGGCACTGATCATCGGTTTGCTGGCGCGTCCGGCCGCATTGGGGCTGACCTTCCTGTCGCTGGTGGCAATCTTCTCGGTGCATATCCATAACGGTCTTTTCATGGCCAACAACGGTTATGAATTCGCACTGGCCTTGCTTGGCGGCTCGCTGGCGGTAATGTTGGAAGGGGCGGGCAAACTGTCTGTCGACCGTGCCATCGCCCGCTGATACGCAGATAAAACTCAGAAAAAGCCCGCCATGAGCGGGCTTTTTCGTTGCTCGGGATTCTTGACACTGCCCCACTGGCCTCTCTAGGATGCTGCTCATGCGCCGATTTAAACAGCTAATTGCGGGGCGCCACTGGGTCTCAATGCAGCCCGACAGACGCGTGTACTCATCAGAGTCGGGCTTCGAAATACCGCTAAAGCGCTGGTTCGGTGTTGCCTCTCACCTGCCCGCAGACTTTTGAGGCAGAGACACGACACGATGAATGCACTACACCCCCTCATACGCCTGGCCCCGATCACTGCGGACCTGACTCAACGCAATCCGAAAATTCTCCTGGGCGGCAAACACCAGCCGACGTTATTGCGTTATCTGGACGGCTGGCCACGTCGCACCGGGCGGCCTTCGGCGTTCCTGATCCAATTTGTCGAAGATGGCGAATCCCTGGCCCGCTTTGCCAGTAACAGCTTTGATCTGGCGGTTATCCAGGCGCCCAGTGCCGGTGACGCCGATGAGGTGATCCGCCAACTGACGCGTATTGCCCGGCAAGGGTTGATTGCTCGCCGTTGACCTATTGTGGCTAATTAATCAGCGAAGTAAGGCGCTGGTGGGTGATCGACGTCGGCACTGGTACAGGAATACTGCCCCGGCGATCAGGCATAACAGCAGCGGCACCGAAGCAATGATGAGCAGCTTCAGGTGGAGTTCCGCTTGATGCACCTGCTTGTAAGCCTCGACTTTGAGTGCATGCAGCTCCATGGGCAATCGCAGGCGTTCCTTGTTGAGCGCTTGCAACTGGGTATTGCTATTTACCGTCTGGGTGCCTAAGCCTGCGCTTGGCGGATTCAATCGCTGCCACTCCTGTTCCGTTCGCTCAAGCCGTCGTTCAAGTTCAGCTGACTTTTGCGTGTAGGTCTGTGCTGCGTTCTCGCGCATGTACTCCAGCGGGTTCATCGGTTGGCCTCCCATCGCACGAGGGCGAATGCTCGCGAGAACATCGGGAGCCGCCAGGTTCTCCAGGGTATTCAACACGAATGGCAGGTTGCTGTTGGACGCAGAATTGATGACGGTGTCCATCAGTAAGTCCGTGTCGGCGACCACGACCACCTGGATATTTGCAGCTTTTTGCAAATCGCCTGTTTGCCCTTTTATGCCGTCGGGAAATGCCGAATAGACCGGCCCATCAAGGCGAGCGGCGATCACCTGGCGTTGCCCGGGAGTGGACGTTTCGTCGATCAGTGAATCGAACGCGGTCGCGGCTGCAAAACGCTGGCTGGCCAACAGCGCAGATTGCCTGGAGCTTTGCAGCAGCGGGGTGAGCGTCGTCCGGCTTTTTCTTATCCGCGAGAGTGCGCCGCTGCTCGAGACGATCACTGAGTTCAGTTTCCAGGCGCTGATGTCATTCTCCGTCATTGCCTGCCGTGGCAGGTTCAAGCGGGCTGGATGCAGTACGGTCGGCTCCCCAGGGCCGAACGACGCCGATGAGGCGTAGAGATTATCGACCAGTAGCTTGTCCGTCGGCATCTGTATGCCCCATGCGGTCAGCAGCTCCTCCAGCTTGGAGTCTACCGGCGCAGCGCTCGTCTCCATCTCGCTCATAGGGTCGATAAACATCATCAGTTTGGCGCCGCCCAATACAAACTGTTCAATCGCGTACAGAGCCGCCTCGGGCAATGCGCGTGGGTGCACCACCATCAGCGTTCCGATCGATGGAGGGATGTGTTCGGTGTTCGGCGCCAGTTCAACAAGGTTGAAATTGCGCTGCATGTGCTCCAACACCTGCCCGGCAGACTTATCCAGTGTGAGCCCGGATAGAAGGCCGACAGTGGGGCGCTCGGGGTGCATCAAGGTGTAAATAAGGTGGCTGATTTCATACTCAAGCAATGGCTCATCCTCGAGGCGAAATACGTCGATACGTTGTGCCGCCTGGCCTGCACGGGCACCTATGAGACCGAGAAATCCGTGCGCGTCGTCAAGACCGAATAAACCGGCTTTGTAGGCCTCTTCTGAGTAAGGTGCTGGATCAACCACGTGCAGGTTAATCATGCCTTTGGCGGCTTTTTCGTACTCTTTCAGCAGGTCTTCCACACGCTCACCATAGCGTTTTAGTGCCTGGCTTTTCTTCGGGTCATTGTTCGAGTTGAAGTAATACAGATCCAGTGGATGCTCAAGTGTCGTGAGTAATTGCCGTGCCGAGGGCGATAACGTGTGAACTTTCTGTTGTGAGAGATCCCAGCGCATATCGGGGAGGTTATTTACCCAAGTCAGATTGAATGCCAGGAAAAGTAACAGGATGACCACGAGTGTCATACCCGTACGAAGGACGGATCGCATACGTTGCTTCCTTCTCAACTGGTTTTGTAATTGAGGGTAACGGTCGTTGCCGACAGAAAGGCAAAGATGATGCTAATAAAAAACAGACTGTCGTGCAGTGTCAGTTTACCGTTGTCGATAGCGCTGAAGCGTGAGATAGGGTTGAGCGCCATCAAACTGTCGATTACCCAGATAGGTGCCTGATGTTCAAGTGAATCCAGAACTGAGGAAAGCGCACTGGCGATAAGCAGCAGGCCCAGCGTTAATAGAAAAATAACCACTCGCCGGTGCGTCAGCGCGCAAACGAAGCAGCCGACAGATAGATAGCTGCCCGCCAGTAACCCGCTGGCCAGCAACTGTGAAGTGATAACGAGATTGTCCGCAGGGCCCAAGTAGTTAGCGACAATCACTGTAGGAAAAGTCAAGGCGAGTGCGATACCGCATACGACCCATGCGGCCAGGAATTTACCGATGACACGCTCGAAAGTGGTAATGGGCAGCGTGTTCATGACGTCGCGTAGGCTGGCAGTACGCTCGTCCGACCATAGTTGCGTGGATAACGTTGGAATCAGCAGTAAGTAGAGCCAAGGATGTAATTGGAAAAAGACCTGTAAGTTGCCGCTGTCGCGTTCCAGCCACTGGCTTGTATACACCCCGAGGGTGGCGCACAGCACCAGAAAAGCAGCAACACTCAGGTACGTGCTTGGCGTGCAGGCGTAACTGGTGAGCTGGCGTTTAAAAATGACGGGCAGCAGTTTCAAAGCGATACCTCTTGGCTCAGATGATGAACAACTTCGTTCAGTCGCCCAGGCTCCAGATTCAGTGAAGTTATGTTCCAGCCACGGCTGGCAATAAGTGCGTTTATAGCGGGATAAATGTTGTGCCCCGGCATGGCGAGAACCGTTACCGTGCCAGGTGCATGCCGGTCTTCTTCAATTCCCGCAACGCCGGGTAATACGGCCAATGCAAGTAAATCCAGAGGTGTTTCTGCCGCCAGAGTGACGGCCCGGAAATGCCGGGAGTGGCGCTGTAAGTCGGGTAGTGGGGTGTCAGCCATCAGGCGACCGCCGGCGATAACCAGCGCGCGCGTACAAATACTGGACAGCTCGTTGCAGTGCCGGGACGCAATGATCACGGTCATTTCTTCGGTCAGGGATTGGATAAGCGTCCTGAACTTTAGTAATTGATTTGTCGCCAGCCCTTCAGTCGGTTCATCCAGCAGAAGCAGGCTGGGGGTATGCAAAATCGCCTGGGCGATAGCGACTTTGCGCTTCAAACCGAGGGAGAGCGTATCGATGGGGGCGTTGAGCACACGTGACAGTTCCAGGCGCATGGCTGCCCGATCTACTCGGCTGCGTTTTTCCGCCCCGCTGAAACCTCGAATGGCCGCCATGAAATTGAGCACGCCCTTGACGGACATCGCGTGATGGCTCAGGCCCCCCTGGAGTTGATAGCCGAGTGCTTTGCGCGCTTGAAGTGCATGGGTTTGCGTATCGAACCCTTGGATGCTGATACGCCCGCCAGAGGGAGTCATCAACCCGGCTATCAAATTCAGCAGGGTTGTTTTACCTGCACCATCCTCTCCGAAAAGGCCTATGCATTCCTGGCGTTGGGCGAAAAATGAGAGATCGGTGATTACTGTTCTTTTGCCCTGGTACTTTGTCAGGCTGCTTATCTCGAGCATTTTTTTACCGAATAAGTTTTGCAGAGCGTATGAAAATATGCCCGTCATCAACGGTTGAGTGCTGAAAGGTTACGTTCAATCATTTGAATTGGGAACGTGGGGACATGTTTATCAGATAGTTCCTACGTCGAGGTGCCTTACTTGCTGAAACAATTGCGTTGTTTCCGAAGCTTATTAATAATCGGGTGTTATCCGATCTTTATGTAAGGTTTACTTTTTTGAATGAGGCCTGAATACCATGATGCTTTTACGCACCCTTGCTCTTGAACACAGCGGTCAGGACGCTCCGGTCAACGGTGCACTGCTCTGCGGGTTTGCTGTTGCGCAAACCGATTCCAACTTTCTTGTCTACAGCCTGGATGAGGAGACCGAACCCGGTAACTCCAGGGTCTATATCGCCGCGTTACGCAAGAAGCTCGAACGGTATTTCCTGGGCAGTGTTGAATCCAAGGACGACTTGCAAATAGCCATGCAAGTCTTTAAGCAAATTCTGATGACAGCGGCGGCTTCCGGCACTAAGACCGGCGCAGTTATCGATACTTCGATTCCCTTTCATTTCATTGATTTAAAAGGCTGCAAGTTGCCGCCCGCAAGGCCGGAGGATCATCATTCAATGATCATCAAGAAGGCCTTGGTGATGAAGGTGATCACCTTGGGCATGTCTGCGTCCGCATTGCCCGCTATAGAAAGTGCGTCGTTGATCGTGCCGTCCATTCGCTTCTCGTCGCAATCGGTCTCGCCGCCTAAAATCTCGAACCCACTCCGGCCGGCTGAGCAGCCTGCTCCAGAGCCTATCGTTGAGGAACCGTCGGACCCTTCCATTGCAATCGAGCAGGCGACGCAGATAGACGAGGTTGCGCAGGTGATGGAGCCGGCCGAGTTCAGCGCGCCGCCCGCTCAAGCCCAATTTGAGCCTGGTGAGCCCGTGATGCCGAAGCGTCCCGCGCCGATGGAGCATGCATCGCTGCTGGAAGTTGACAGCACACTGACCAGCCTCGCCAAGGTTGCCCAAGAGCTGACGCAACAGAAACGCGTGGTCATTGAGCGGGAGGAGGAGCTTGAGCAGTGGCAGGCTCGACTGCAGGAGGCTCAGGGGGAACTGGACCAGAAGAGCCGTGAGTTGGAGCAACGCGATACGCAGTTGCATAATCATCGAATGGAGGTCAGCCAGAAGGCCGAAAAGTTGACGGCGGCGATGTCGCAGGTGTCGAGTATGCGCCAGCGCCTGCAGGGTATGCTCCTTGAGCTGGATCAGACCTTGGATAACCCGGCGTGAATCAGTGTGTGCTGCGACCTGGCTACTTTCCTAGGTTCATTTATCATCAACCCCCGCCAGCCGACGCCAAGGCATGAAGCCGCGGCATATCGGCACCATTGGACATTGCCTGGGGATGCAAGCGTTTGAGTACCAAGCTGATTACCAAAGAAGGTCATGAAGCGCTGAAGAAAGAGCTGGATTACCTGTGGCGTGAAAAACGCCCGGACACCACCCGCAAGGTGACCTGGGCGGCTTCCCTGGGGGATCGCAGCGAGAACGCGGATTACCAATACAACAAGAAGCTGCTGCGTGAGATTGATCGGCGGGTGCGCTATTTGCGCAAGCGTCTGGAAGACATGCGGGTAGTGGAATACATGCCGGAGCAGGAAGGGAAGGTGTTCTTCGGCGCGTGGGTCGATATCGAAAACGAGCAGGGCGAAACCAAGCGTTTCCGTATCGTCGGCTATGACGAAATTTATGAGCGCATGGACTATATCTCCATCGATTCACCGATGGCGCGGGCTCTGCTGCGTAAGGAAGTTGACGATGAGGCCATCGTGCAGACTCCGACCGGCGAAGTGTGCTGGTGGATTACTGGTATCGAGTATGTAAGGTAGACGATGGCCGGCACGTTAACGCGAGCTGACCATCGGTTGTTTCAGCCTTCGCGTAACACCGTCAACGGGCTGGCATTCAGCGCACGGCGCGTACCGAATACTCCGGCACCGCCGATCAGCACGGCACCGATCACCGGCAACAGTAACAGCCACGGGTGGGGGTGCCAGGCCAGGTCAAACGCATAGCGGTACAGCACCCATGTCACCAGTTCCGTGCCCAGTGCTGCCAGCAGGCCGCTGACCGCGCCCAGCAAGCCAAACTCGATGCGCCGCGCCTTGACCAGCAACTTGCGTTCTGCACCCAGCGCACGTAACAGCGCACCTTGGCGAATCCGTTCGTCCAGGGTGGCCTGCAAGCCGGAAAATAGCACCGCCATCCCGGCAGCCAATACGAACAACAACACGTATTCCACCGCCAGGGTCACTTGGGCGAGGATACTGCGCAGTTGTTCCAGCAAGGCCTCGACCTGCAGGATGGTCACCGCCGGAAACGCTCGGGACAGGTCGACGATCTGCTGATCATGGCCGGGCGCCAGGTAGAAGCTGGTCAGATAGGTCGCGGGCAGGTCTTTCAAGGTTCCGGGTTGGAAGATCATGAAGAAGTTGGGCTGGAAGTTATCCCAGTTGATCGTCCGCAGGCTGGTGACGCGCGCTTCGCGGTTCTCCCCGCCCACGGTGAACACCAGATGATCGTTGAGCTTGAGCTTCAAGCTTTCAGCGACTTTGGCTTCCACCGACACTCCCGGGATGTCATCGCTCGGTTGCTGCGACCACCACGAACCTGCGGTCAGCACGTTACCCGGCGGCAGGTCGGCAGCCCACGTCAGGCTTAAGTCACGCTGCACGGCACGGTCACCGCTGGAGTCTTTACTGACGATCTGCTGCACCGGCTCGCCATTGATGCTGATCAGGCGGCCCGGCACCACCGGGTACAGCGGCGCCGCTTGTGCTTGCACGTCCAGCAGTCGGGCGCCAAAGGCCTCCTTGTCGGCTGGCAGGATGTTCAGGGCGAAGTAGTTGGGAGCGTCCTTGGGCAGCTGGTTTTGCCAGGTGTCGAGTAATTCGCCGCGCAGCAGGGCGATCAAGCCCATGGACAGCAGGATCAAACCAAACGCCAGGGACTGCCCAGCCGCTGCCAGTGGATGACGCAGCAACTGGCCCAAGCCCAGGCGCCAGGGCAGGGTAGCGCGCGCCAATAAGCGCCGCAGGCTTTGCAGCAACAACAGCAGCAAGCCGCCGAGGATCAGCGCAGCCACTACACCGCCGCCCAGTAACGCGAAGGTCAGTACCAGGTCGAGGCTCAGTCGCCACATGATTAGGCCGAGCGCGAACAGTGCCGCGCCGTAAACCATCCAGGTACTGGAAGGGATCGGTAGCAGGTCGCGACGTAATACGCGCAACGGTGGCACCCGGCCCAGCGCCGCCAACGGCGGCAGGGCGAAGCCTGCAAGGGCGACCAGGCCGGTGCCGATGCCAGCAACCGCCGGCAGCAACCCACCGGGTGGCACGTCTGCCGGTAGCAAGTCACGCAGGAAATAGAACAGGCCAAATTGCGCCAGCCAGCCGAGCAGGGCGCCGGCCAGGCTTGCTACCAGGCCCAGCGCGCTTAGTTGCAGGCTGAACAGCAACATCGCTTCGCGGCGTGACAAACCGAGGCAGCGAAGGAGTGCACTGGCGTCGAAACGGCGGCTGGCAAAGCGGTTGGCCGACAGTGCCACGGCCACCCCGGCGAGTAACACTGCGACGAGGCTGGCCATGTTCAGGTAGCGTTCGGCCTTACCCAGTGCTCCGCCGATTTGCTGGTTGCCGTCACGCGAATCCTGCAAGCGCTGGTTGGCGGCGAGCCCCGGTTTGATCAGCTCGCGATAGGTTTGCAGCGCCGTACTGCCTTGGGGCGCACGCCACAATTCGCGGTAGCTCACGCGGCTGCCGGGCTGAACCACGCCGGTAGCGTCCAGGTCCGCCAGGTTGATCATCACCCTTGGCGTGAGGCTGTAGAAGTTGCCAGCGCGGTCGGGCTCATACGTCAATATGCGCGTCAGATGCAGGGACTTCATGCCGACATCAATGCTGTCGCCGACCTTCAGATTCAGCGCCGTCAGCAACCGTGCTTCTACCCAGGCTTCGCCGGGTTTGGGGCCACCTCCGGGGGTTTCGGTACCGAAGGGATCTGCGGCACTTTTCAGCTCGCCACGCAGCGGGTATTGCGCGTTGACCGCCTTGATACTGGAGAGTTGGATGCCGTTATCCGTGGCGATAACGCTGGAGAACTCGACGATGCGTGCGTGATCCAGGCCCAATTCGGTCCCGGATTTGATTTGCTCGGGCCGGGCCGGCGAGCTGCCTTCGAGTACCAGGTCGGCACCGAGAAACTCGGTGGCACGCAATAGCATGGCGCTGTTGAGGCGCGCGCCAAAATAGCCGATGGCAGTGCTGGCTGCCACGGCCACCACCAGGGCGAAGAACAATACGCGCAACTCGCCGGCGCGGGCGTCGCGCAGCAGTTGACGCATGGCAAGGCTGAACAGACGCAACAGCGGCAAATGTGCCATCAAGGCTCCAGGGGCGCGACCATCAGGCCAGCTTCAAGGCGGATCAGGCGTCGGCAACGGTGGGCCAGGCGCTCGTCATGGGTCACCAGCACCAGGGTCGTGCCGCTCTCTTTATTGAGTTCGAACAGTAGGTCGCTGATGCGCTCACCGGTGTGGCTGTCGAGGTTGCCGGTGGGTTCATCGGCGAACAGCACGTCCGGCTCGGCGGCAAATGCCCGGGCGATGGCGACCCGTTGTTGCTCACCGCCGGATAGCTGGCGTGGCGAATGGGTCAGCCTTTGGCCCAAGCCCACGCGTTCCAGCAGGTGCCTGGCGCGCTCGCGGGCGTCTTTGCGGCCGTCCAGCTCCAGCGGCAGCATGACGTTTTCCAGGGCGTTGAGGCTGTCGAGCAGTTGGAAAGATTGAAAGACAAACCCCACGTGCTCGGCGCGAATGCGCGCGCGCTGGTCTTCGTCGAGGGTGCTCAAGGCTTGCCCGGCGAGGGTGACTTCGCCGCTGCTGGGCAGGTCGAGGCCGGCCAGCAGGCCGAGGAGGGTGGATTTGCCGGAACCGGAGCTGCCGACGATAGCCAGGCTATCGCCTTTGTTCAGTTCCAGGCTCAGTTCGTGCAGGATAGTCAGTTCACCTTCCGCGCTGGGAACCACTTTGCTAAGGTTTCGCGCGGTGAGAATGCTTGCGCCCATGGAGAATCCGATGCGAATGTGGTTTTTGAGTGCTGGCCTGGCCTTGATGTGCATGGCCCAGAACGCAGCGGCGGGTACAGTCCTGATCGTTGGCGATAGTATCAGTGCCGGTTTCGGACTGGATACCAGCAAAGGGTGGGTAGCGTTGTTGGAACAACGGCTCAAGAGCGAAGGTTTCGACGATAAGGTGGTCAACGCTTCCATCAGCGGTGACACCAGTGCTGGAGGCTTGGCGCGCCTGCCTGCGGCACTTGCAGAGCATAAGCCAGACGTCGTGATCCTTGAGTTGGGCGGCAATGATGGCCTGCGCGGTCAGCCGCCGGCCCAATTGAAACAAAATCTTGCATCGATGATTGACCAGTCCAAGGCCGGTGGTGCCAAGGTGCTGCTGTTGGGCATGCAGTTGCCACCTAATTACGGGCCGAAATACACCACGGCATTTGCCGAGGTGTACGGGGCCTTAGCCAAGGAGAAAAGTATCCCGTGGGTGCCGTTTTTTCTTGAGGGAGTCGGTGGCCACCCGGAACTGATGCAGGCGGATCAGCTTCACCCGGCGGTCGGCGCGCAAGGCAAGTTGCTGGAAAATGTCTGGCCGACGCTAAAACCGCTGCTATGACGCTTTTCTACCGGCAGGCTTTCGGCTAAGGTGGCGCCCCCCCGATCTGGAGCCCCCGATGTCGCGCCCTGCCTGGTCCCTGTTCAACTACCAACTGATCGAGCCTGACGAGCAGCTGGATCTGTTCGCCTGCCAGGAAGTCCGGGTGCATCTGGTCGCGCGTCAACTGGAGCTGGGTGGCTCCATCGACCGTACGCTCTGCGGCACCTTGCTGCCTGCGCAACCGCGCTGGTCGTCGGTGGATCGCTCGATCTTCCAGGACCAGCGGCTGTGCCCGCTGTGCCGTGCCATTCTTGAATCGCAAAAGCGCGGCACGCCGCTGATCTGGCCGGAACTGCGCTTCGAGTAGTCGCTGGGCGGGTGGATGCTTGACGCTCGCTTCACGTATACAATCAGTTTTTTCCTACCCGTCGTTCTGCGAAGGATTTTCCGGATGTTGTCGCGCCTTTCCGTCGTTACCTGCTGGCTGTCTCTCGCTGCCCTCTGTGCAGCTGGGTCGGCATCAGCCTTGCAGTTGCCCCTGCCACCGCCGGGTGAAGACATTGTGGGTCAGGTCCAGGTGATCAAGGCCAAATACGAAGACACCTTTGCTGACCTGGGCACCACTTATGACCTGGGCTATTCGGAGATGGTTGCGGCCAACCCGGGCGTTGATGCCTGGTTGCCCGGCGCAGGCACCGACATTGTGCTGCCCACACGGTTTATCCTACCTCCCGGCCCGCGCGAAGGCATTGTGATCAACCTGGCGGAATACCGGCTCTACTACTATCCCAAAGGCCAGAATGTGGTTTACACGTTTCCGTTGGGTATTGGCCGTGAAGGCTGGGGCTCGCCAGTTGCGCACACTACCATCACCGGCAAGATTCCCAACCCGACCTGGACACCTCCCGCGTCGATCAAGGCCGAGCACGCTGCCAATGGCGATCCACTGCCTAACGTAGTGCCAGCCGGGCCGGACAACCCGCTGGGGCCGTTCAAGTTCATCTTGGGCACGCCGGGTTACTTGATCCACGGTTCCAATATGAAATTTGGTATCGGCACACGTACAAGCCATGGCTGCTTCCGCATGTTCAACAACAATGTGCTGGAAATGGCCGACATGGTGCCGGTCGGCACGTCGGTGCGCATCATCAACGATGCCTACAAGTTCGGCAGCAGTGGCGGCAGGGTCTACCTCGAAGCGCATACGCCGTTGAACGACGACGGCACACCGTCAGTGGTCGACAAGCACACTGCGGTCATCAACGCCCTGCTCAAACGCGAAGACCTGGCCAACAACCTGCGGGTGAACTGGGATCAGGTGCGTGACGTGGTCGCGGCCGAAGATGGTCTGCCCACGGAGATTGGTGTGCCGGGTGGTAATGCACCGGTTGCGTCCAGCGCACCGGTCGATCTGCAGCAATAAGCCTGTGACTCAAACGCCCGCTTCGGCCTTGCGCTGTGGCGGGCTTTTTATTGCTTGGTTTTCAGGGCGCAATTGCAGGCAATAAAAAAGCCGACCCAAGAATGGATCGGCTTGATAACAACCCCGAGGGATTATTACTTGCGGCTTGCTTTTTCAAGCATGCGCAGAGCGCGCTCGTTAGCTTCGTCAGCAGTCTGTTGTGCTTTTTGAGCAGCAGCCAGAGCTTCATCAGCTTTACGGTAGGCTTCGTCTGCACGAGCCTGGGAGCGAGCTGCTGCGTCTTCAGTTGCAGTCAGACGAGCTTCGGTTTCTTTGGAGACGCTGCTGCAACCGGTAGCCAGAACTGCGGCCAGAGCCAGAGCAGAGAATTTCAGAACGTTGTTCATCGTGTTCCCCTTCAAGGACTTTCTATTAAATGGCTACTTTCTCAGGGTGAGCTGATAGCCGGCGTACATACTACTCATTACTTGTAGTAAGTAAACTGACGTAGCGCAAGAAGCAAAAAAAATTCTTGTGCCGTATCTATTTTGGCTAATCCTTTGGAGGATTGTATAAAAACTGTCCAGTTTTTTTCATTTTGCCGGGAACTGGATCCGTGCTGAAAGGTCCGGCCCGCATGTGTCAAGCCAGGGAAACGGGTAAAAATTTATATATCGAGGTTGACACTTTTTTTACTTGGCCTTTACCTCACCCTGCATCTTTTGCGCATGTAGAGGTGACTTTAAGAGCGGCAGTTCGTCTCAAGCTTCAATTGCCGGCAATGTTCAGGCATTGATCGCAGAGTGATCGATGCCCTTTCTGTAACCTCCAGCGGCGGGAATAGCGAGTGCGCCTTGAGCAATCGCAGGATTGGTGCCTACTATTCCCTACGTGCTGGTTGTGAGCGCTATAGGTTTTCTCGTTGTCGAAACCGGCACGGGGTGGCGTAGATGTTCCTTCGCCGGAAAAACATCGGTAAGGTAGGGGTCGAAATCCAAGACCCGCGAGGAGTAGTGATGAGCGAGGCGTTGTCCATCCACCATGACCAGGCAGGTCATCAGTTCGAGACCAATGTGGACGGTCATCGTGCCTATCTGACCTATATGGACCTCGGTAAACAGACACTGGATATCTATCGCACCTTTGTGCCCAATGCGTTGCGCGGTCGCGGCATTGCTGCGGCGTTGACCGAAGAAGCGTTGAAGTTCGCCGAACAGGCCGGGTATACGGTGATCCCTTCGTGCTCTTACGTAGAGCGCTACATGGAGCGCCACCAGCGCCATGCCGCCAAGCTGTAACGTATCGGCTGCACCACGAAAAACGCCGGGCTAAGCCCGGCGTTTTTGTGTGCGCAGTTTGAGGTCAGGTGCGTTTGCGTTTCGGCAATACGTCCTTGAGCTTGGTGTGCATGCTGCGCAGGGTGGTTTCGGTGGCGGACCAGTCGATGCAGGCATCGGTGATCGACACGCCATACTGCAAGTCGGCCAGGTCTTTCGGAATCGCCTGGCAGCCCCAATTCAGATGGCTCTCGACCATCAGGCCGATAATCGACTGGTTGCCTTCGAGGATCTGGTTGGCGACGTTCTCCATCACCAGCGGCTGCAGGGCCGGGTCCTTGTTGGAGTTGGCGTGGCTGCAGTCGACCATGATGTTCGGCTTGATCTTGGCCTTGTTCAGTGCCTGCTCACACAGCGCAACGCTGACCGAATCATAGTTGGGCTTGCCGTTGCCGCCGCGTAACACCACGTGACCATAGGCGTTACCCTTGGTGGTGACGATGGACACGCCACCTTCCTGGTTGATACCCAGGAAACGGTGCGGGCTGGACACCGACTGCAGCGCGTTGATCGCGACCGTCAGGCCGCCATCGGTGCCGTTCTTGAAGCCTACGGCCGAAGACAGGCCGGACGCCATTTCGCGGTGGGTCTGGGACTCGGTGGTGCGCGCGCCGATGGCCGACCAGCTGATCAGGTCCTGCAGGTACTGCGGGGAGATCGGGTCGAGGGCTTCGGTGGCGGTGGGCAGGCCCATTTCTGCCAGGTCCAGCAGCAACTGACGACCGATGTGCAAACCGTCCTGAATCTTGAACGAGTCGTCCAGGTACGGGTCGTTGATCAAGCCTTTCCAGCCGACGGTGGTGCGCGGTTTCTCGAAATAGACGCGCATCACCAGGTACAAGGTGTCCGACACTTCCGCCGCCAGCACCTTGAGGCGCTCGGCGTATTCGTGGGCAGCTTTTAGGTCGTGGATCGAGCAAGGGCCGATCACCACAAAGAGGCGGTGGTCGGTGCCGTCGAGAATGTCACGGATAACTTCGCGGCCCTTGGTCACGGTCTGCAGGGCAGCATCACTCAGGGGGATTTCGCGCTTGAGCTGATCAGGAGTGATCAGGGTCTCGTTGGATTCGACGTTTAGGTCATTGATCGGTAAATCAGCCATCGTGTTACTCGCCAGGGTCACGGGTGCCGGCCGCCAGCCATCCCCGTGCGGCGGGCACAGCATGATTTGAATACAGGGGGGAGGAACCTTAGCGCGTAATACGGGCCCGCGACAATGGGCAAAGCCGGGTTTAATCCAGCGCCGGCGCCACAAAAGCCTCGTGGGAGAATTCGCCAGCATGGCGCGAGACCCACTCGCGGGCCATGGCTTCGAGTTGCGTAGGCGTCGGCTCAGCGTGTTCGTGCAGGCGGCAGTAGCGTTCGATCTGGCACACTTGCTCGCCCATGCGCGCACCGAACAAGGCGTGTTCATCGGTAAAAGAAATACCGATGCGATAGCTGTTCTCGACTTTGCGGCACCAGGCTACATAGCCTGGATAACGGGCGCTGGCGCCCAGGGACGGAATGCGTAAATCAACGGCCGTACCCTGGCGCCACGCACGCGGGCAATTGCAGGCGACGCCGCCTAGGCCGATAGTGTGCAGGCGTTGGCGGGGAATGGCAGGAGCGGGACGTTGGATTAACTCGACAGCGACATCATCAGGGTGAGGTAAAAAACGACCCATGTACACGGACTCCGAGCACCGTCCAGTTGACGGCAGTGGCAGCAGTATAGTGAAGGAACTGGAATTGACCGACCTGGATATTGACCAGCAACTGCTGGGATTGCCAGGTATTTCGCTTTTGGTGTTCACCAGTGTCGGCTGTTCCAGTTGCCGCTGGGCACGCCAGCAACTGCCAGGTTGGCGCTTGCCGGTAGACCGCGTGTGCTGGGTGGATGCCGGGCACAACGGCGGTGCGGTCGAGCGCTACCAGATCTTTCATTTGCCCGCGTTGTTCCTCGTGTGCGAGGGTCAGTTCCTTGGGCGATTACAGACGCATCTTACGCTTGCCGACCTTACCGAAGCGGTGAATGACGCACTCACCCGCACACCCGAGGATTTGCCATGACCACAGTTGCATCCCCCGCCCCACGCATTGGCATTATCGGCACCGGTGCCATCGGTGGGTTCTACGGCATGATGCTGGCGCGTGCCGGGTTCGATGTGCACTTCCTGTTGCGCAGCGAATACGCAGCGGTCAACGAGCACGGTCTGCACCTCAACAGCACGCTGCATGGCACCTTGCACCTGCACCCGGTGCAGGCCTATGCCCGCGCCGCTGATATGCCGGTGTGCGATTGGTTGCTGGTAGGCACTAAATCCACCGGCAACGTGGACCTCGCGCCGACCCTCGCCCAGGTCGCCGCGCCGGACGCTAAAGTGGTGCTGTTGCAAAACGGCCTTGACGTCGAAGACAGCCTGCGCGCGCACTTGCCGCCGTCGCTGCACTTGCTGGGTGGCCTGTGCTACATCGGCGTGCACCGCTCCGCACCGGGCGTCGTTGAGCATCAAGCCTTGGGCCGGGTCAATCTTGGCTATCACAGTGGCATGGCGGCCAACGATGAGGCGCGCCGGCAGGCGATTGTCGAAGAGGGCGCGACACTGTTTCACCGGGCCGGCATTGACTCCCAGGCCATGGCCAGCGTGCACCTGGCCCGTTGGCACAAGTTGGTGTGGAATGTGCCGTATAACGGCCTTTCAGTGTTGTTGGGCGCCGGTACCACGGCAATGATGGCCGATGAATCCAGCCGCGAGTTGATCCAGGCATTGATGGCGGAAGTGGTGAAGGGCGCCCACGCCTGTGGCCATGAAATTCCTGCCAGCTACGCCGAGCAGATGTTCGCCATGACCGAAACCATGGACGACTATCTGCCCAGCATGTTCCACGACCATGTGCACAAACGCCCGCTGGAGCTGGCGGCGATTTACGCCCGACCATTGGCCGCTGCGAAGGCGGCGGGCTGTGAATTGCCACGTATGCAGGCGCTGTACCAAGCCTTGAGTTTTATTGATCGGCGCAACCGCTGATTCGGGGGAAACACCGTGGCGAGGGGATTGGGCGACAAGCTGGTGCTGGCGATTTCGTCGCGGGTACTGTTCGACTTGATCCTTATCTGGCGGCGTTTGGTTGCCATCTGTTTCTATCGCCCCATGCGCAAGACGTGCGCAGTGCGCTGGTTTTGCTGCGGCGACCATTCTGTCGGGCGGCACGCGCCGTCCCACGAGCGGGTGACCCGTGCCGTGCCCGAGTGGGACATCCGCCTGGATGAATCGCTGTTCCTCGCAGGCCTGGATACATCCACGTTTCTGGAGTCGTTCGGCGCTGATGTGTTTTTCGATGACCAGGCCGGTCGTTGCGAGAAAGCCAGGGAGGTGGTCGCCACCGGGCATGTGCCCCATGGCATCAGTCATGAGTTGAAAATCCACACCGAGAGCTAAGTCGAAGTCCCGTAGGCGCTGCTAAGCTCATTCAATCCCCGCCATCCTGGCCGTCCAGGAGGTTTTATGATTCGTTCGATGCTGTACGCCACGGACCTCGGTCTGTATGCGCCCTATGTCATGCAACATGCGCTGGCACTGGCCCGAACGTTCAAGGCGGATTTGTATGTGATTCATGTGGTCGAGCCGATGGGGCTGTTCGCCGAATCGGTGTTGCAGAGCTACCTTGATGAGAAGGCCTTAAGTGAATGGCAAAGCCAGGGGCTGAGCACGGTGATGGCGACCATCGAGCAGCGCGTGCTGGACAGTTTTCGCGAGGAGTTAGGGGAGCAGGAGCAAGACTTGAAATTGATTCGTTCGGTGCGGGTGATCCAGGGGGACCCGTGCGAGGTGATTCTCGACCAACTGCGTAAGCTTCCCGTCGACCTGTTGATCGTAGGTAGTCATAGCCACGCAACCGCTGCGGCCACACCGCTTGGGCGTACGGCGGCGAGGGTGCTGCAACTGGCGACAGTGCCGGTTTATATGGTGCCTTCGTTGCAACGTCGACGCGGTGAGGACAACTGATCGGTAAAAACGATAAAAAGTTCTAGATTTATCTGTCTAACCTTTAATATAGTTATATATCGTCGCTGATACCCGTGGCGTCTATCTGCTTTGAGGGACACATATGAAGCTTCAACAACTGCGCTACATCTGGGAAGTGGCGCACCACGACCTCAACGTTTCCGCTACCGCTCAAAGCCTTTACACCTCGCAACCCGGTATCAGCAAGCAAATCCGCCTACTCGAAGACGAGCTGGGCGTTGAGGTGTTCGCGCGCAGCGGCAAGCACCTGACCCGCGTCACCCCGGCCGGCGAACGCATTATCACCACCGCCGGCGAGATCCTGCGTAAAGTCGAGAGCATCAAGCAGATCGCCCAGGAATTCTCCAACGAGAAAAAGGGCACCCTGTCGATCGCCACCACACACACCCAAGCGCGTTATGCCTTGCCGCCGGTGATCCGCGACTTCATCAAGCAATACCCGGACGTCGCCCTGCACATGCACCAAGGTTCGCCGATGCAGATCGCTGAGATGGCCGCAGACGGCACCGTCGATTTCGCCATCGCCACCGAAGCCTTGGAGCTGTTTGGCGACCTGGTGATGATGCCGTGCTACCGCTGGAACCGTTGCGTCGTCGTGCCCCAAGGTCACCCACTGGCCAAGTTGCCGAAGCTCACCTTGGAAGCCCTGGCGGAATACCCGATCGTGACGTACGTGTTTGGTTTTACCGGCCGTTCCAAGCTCGACGAAGCCTTCAGCCATCGCGGTCTCACACCGAAAGTAGTGTTCACCGCCGCTGACGCCGACGTCATCAAAACTTATGTGCGCCTGGGCTTGGGCGTGGGGATTGTCGCCAAGATGGCGGTCGACACTAATCTCGATAAAGACCTGGTGGTACTCGACGCCAGCGAGCTGTTTGAGTCCAGCGTGACCAAGATCGGCTTCCGCCGGGGCACGTTCCTGCGCGGTTTCATGTGCGACTTCATCGAGAAATTCGCGCCGCACCTGACCCGCGAAGTCATGGCCAAGGCGATCCAGTGCCATAACAAGCAGGAACTGGAAGAGCTGTTCGACGGCGTAGAATTGCCCGTCCACTGAGTGGCTTATCGGGCCTCGGTAACCGTAAAGTGTTGCCGAGCGCCCGCCACCAGAATCTCCACCTCATCCCCTTCGAACTTGCCCAGCAGGCTTTTGCCCAGAGGCGAGCGCGGGGTGATGACGGTCACCGGTTGCCCCACCACGTCAACTTTCAAGCCTGCCGCATCGGGCGCCAAAAACAACCATTGCTGGCGACTGTTCTCGTCTTCCAGGCCCAGCAGCGCGCCGACTTCTATGCCGCGCTGATCATCGTAGGCACGTAGTTGCAGGTTCTGACACAGCACCAGCGATTGTTTGATTTCCTCGACACGCTTGGCTTGCCCGGCCGCAAGGTAGGAAGCTTCCAGCCCGAGTGTGTCGTATTTGTTTTCGGCGATGTTTTCTTCGTGGGTCGCGGTTTCGTAAGCGGTCTGCGCAGCACGTTGGGCGATGTCGAGGTCGACGCTGAGTTTGTCCAGAATCAACTGGAGGACGGCGTACTTATTCATGGTCATCAATCACAGAATTGCAGGACATTCGCCTTGCTCTTTTCATTGGGCGCGTTCTGGTCCTGTTGCAGCCAGAACTGGCATTTAGGGTTGGACAGGTTGCGCGCGTTGTTGCGCGCCTGGTCCACGGTCTGTTGCTGTTCCTGCTTGCGAAGGTTTTCCTGGTATTGCTCGAACATGCGGTTCGGCGGCTGCGGCGCAACAACGGCCGGTTGGCCCAATTGCTGAACGGCTTGAGCAACCGGCGCCAGGCTTTGCGGGAACAGGTAGCGCGACGCCAGCCAAGTGGTTAGCACAATGGCGATAAACCCTAGCCATAGGCCGAACGCTACAGCAACACTGAGCTTGAACAGCGACAACGAACGATCAGCCATAGTGGCCTCCTGGCAGGCATTTGCGACATGGTGGCGATTGTCGCACAGCTACTGTGCAGAATAATCGCGATCAAGCCTTCTGCATCGGCGCATTTATGCGGACAATCGAGCCTTTGAGCGTTGGAGCCCGGAATGAAAGCCCGCTGGGATATTTTTTGCAGCGTCGTCGACAACTACGGCGACATTGGCGTGACCTGGCGTCTGGCCCGGCAATTGGTGATGGAGCACGCGTGTGAAGTGCGCTTGTGGGTCGATGACCTGCGGGCCTTCGAGCGCATGTGCCCAGAGATCGAGGTGCAGCGTGACCAGCAGTGGCAGGAGGGCGTCGAGGTGCGTCACTGGCCGGCACAGTGGTGCGAAAGTTCCTCTGCTGACGTAGTAATCGCCGCGTTTGCCTGCCAGTTGCCGCCCGCATACATGGAAGCCATGGCCGCGTGCGAACGCACACCGTTGTGGATGAACCTGGATTACCTCAGCGCCGAAGACTGGGTGGTGGGGTGCCACCGCTTGCCGTCGGTGAAGTTCAAGGGCGTGCAGAAGTACTTCTTCTTTCCCGGCTTTCGCCCCGGTACGGGCGGCTTGTTACGTGAGGCTGGCTTACTGGAAGAGCGTCAGGCGTTTCAACAGGATGGCGCTGCGCAGCAACACTTCCTGCAAACACTGGGCGTATTTCCGGCAGCCGGTACGCGGTTGATGTCGCTGTTTGCCTACGAAAACACCGCACTTGCCGGTTGGCTGGACGTGTTGGCGACGGACGGGCGTGCCACTCATCTGTTGGTGCCGGAAGGCCGAATCCTCGGTGACGTTCAGCGTTGGCTCGGCGTTGATGGCTTGGCGGCGGGCGATGTTCACCAGCGCGACGCCCTGACCGTCCAGGTGCTGCCTTTCGTGCGCCAGAAACAATATGATCGCTTGCTGTGGTGCTGCGACTTCAACGCCGTGCGCGGCGAAGACTCGTTCGTGCGCGCCCAGTGGGCCGGGCGGCCGTTGCTGTGGCACATCTATCGCCAGGACGAAGACATCCATCTGGACAAGCTCGATGCCTTCCTGGCGCTGTACACCGCCGCGTTATCGCCAGCGGCCAAAGCGGCACTGGTCGCACTTTGGCAAGCCTGGAACGCTGATGGCGATATGGTACAGCCGTGGAAAATGCTGCTGGAGCACTGGCCGGAGGTGACCGCGCATGCCGAAACGTGGTGTCTGGAACAAGGCTTGCAAGCCGATCTTGCGACGGCGCTGGTACAGTTTTATGAAAGTTGGATATGATACGCGACCTTGATTTTTGTAAACCCCATCCAAATTTCGGATATACGCAATGAAAACTGGTAAAGAACTGAAACCCGGTACAGTGATCCGTCTCGAAAACGACCCTTGGCTGGTTCAGAAAGCTGAGTTCACCAAGTCTGGTCGTAACAGCGCAATCATGAAGACCAAGCTGAAGAACCTGCTGACCGGTTACAAGACCGAGATCGTCTACAGCGCCGATGACAAACTGGACGACGTGATCCTCGACCGCAAAGAAGCGACCCTGTCCTTCATCAGCGGCGACACCTACACGTTCATGGACACCTCCGACTACACCATGTACGAGCTGAACGCTGAAGATATCGAAGCCGTTCTGCCGTTCGTTGAAGAAGGTATGGAGGACGTCTGCGAAGCGATCTTCTTTGAAGAGCGCCTGGTTTCCGTAGAACTGCCAACCACCATCGTGCGTAAGGTTGCCTACACCGAAGGTTCCGCTCGCGGCGACACTTCGGGCAAGGTGATGAAGCCTGCCAAGCTGGCTAACGGTACCGAACTGCAAGTGGCCGATTTCATCGAAATCGACGACATGATCGAGATCGACACCCGCGAAGGTGGTTCGTACAAGGGTCGTGCCAAGAAGTAATTCTGGCCCCGCCGATACGAGAAAGCCCGACCTAGCGTCGGGCTAATGAGATGGTCACCCCTAACACCCTGTGAGGGCTACGCTTTCACGGGGTGTTTTTGTGGGCGTCTGTTAATCAGACGGTCACGTGCAGGCGTACATCGACGTTGCCGCGGGTGGCGTTAGAGTACGGGCAAACTTGGTGAGCGGCGTCGACCAGGCTTTGCGCGTCGTCCTGGGCCAGGCCCGGCAGGCTTACGTGCAAGTCGATATCCAAGCCGAAACCACCGGGGATTTGACCGATGCCGACGTGAGCAGTGATCGAAGTGTCATCCGGTATGTTGCGTTTGGTCTGGCTGGCGACGAACTTCAGGGCGCCGATAAAGCAGGCCGAGTAACCGGCAGCGAATAACTGCTCCGGGTTGGTGGCTTGGCCGCCGGCACCGCCGAGTTCTTTAGGGGTGGAGAGTTTGACGTCGAGGATGTTGTCGCTGGAAACAGCGCGACCATCACGGCCGCCGGTGGCGGTGGCTACTGCGGTGTAGAGAGTTTGCATGGTGTTGGTCCTTTTATTTATCGCTAAATATTTGCGCACTAAGTAGTTGGTGAGGTGAATGTATAGCTCTAATGTTTTGCGCGCAAGATAAATTTACGGATTGTTTTTGAGGTGCGGCCAAACCAAATGAGGGAGCAAGCCCACTCCCCCAATTTAGATAGATGCTGGCGGTCTACTGCGTCAGACAGCAGCCTGCAAATGACTGCGCAAGGCGATCAAATCTGACTGCAACTTGCGCAACTGCTCCAGCGCCAGCCCGCTGGCGCCGAGGATGCACTGGGGAATGCCCATGGCTTTTTCCTGCAGGGTACGGCCGGCCTGGGTCAATTCCACCACCACCACGCGTTCATCTTCGCGGCTGCGGGTGCGGCTGAGCAGGCCTTCGGCTTCCAGGCGCTTGAGCAGCGGCGTCAGTGAACCCGGATCGGTCAGCAGGCGGCTGCTGATTTCACCGACGGTCAAGCCATCTTCTTCCCACAGCACCATCATGGCCAAGTACTGCGGGTAGGTCAGGCCGAGTGCTTGCAGCTGTGGTTTGTAGACCTTGGTCATCAGCAGTGACGTGGAGTGCAGGGCGAAACACAGCTGGTTGTCCAGCATCAGGTTTTCGCACGGGGCGGGGTTTTTGCTCATGGCGGTGCCTCGAAAAAGCGTGTCTGGGCTGGAATCTAGCGGTCAAACCTTTAATGCGCCAGATAATTCTGTCTGCAGAGTCAGACCAAGCCGCTTTGCAATGCCAGATCCCACGGTGGCACGGGGCTGAAGCGTGACTTGAGGTATTCCAGCAACAACCGGCTGCGCGCGTTCGCCTGTTGTTCCAGGCGCAGCGCATAGATGCCAGCGGTTTCCGGGCTGGGCAGGCCGTTTTCGCAAAACAGCGGCAGCAGTTCGCCGCGCACTAGGTATTCACTGGCCAGCCAAGTGGGCAGGTGGGCAATGCCCAGCCCGGCGAGAGCGCCCGAGAGCAGCGCTTCGGCGTTATTGGCACTCATGCGAATGCGCTGCGGGCGATAGGTGGCGCGGCGCCCATCCAGCTCAAAGCGCCAGGCGAACATCGGCGCCAGGCCGTCCCAGTCGAGGCCGTCGTGTTCGCTCAGCTCGCGTGGATGAGTCGGCGTGCCACGGCTTTTCAAGTAAGCCGGGCTGGCGCAGGCGATGCGCACGATGCTGGCCAAGGGTGTGGCGATCAGCCGGGTGTCGACGATATGCCCGGCGCGCAGCACCAGGTCGACCTTGCCCAAGTGCGCGCCCTGCATGTCGACGAAGCTGTCGATCAAATGCAGGTGCACATCCAGTCCCGGGTACACATTCAGAAAGTCGGCGATCACCGGCGCCAGATGCCGTCGGCCAAACGCTGCTGGCGCGTCCACGCGAATCAGGCCCTCCGGTGCATGGCTCAGCGACACCGCCTCGGCTCGGGCCAATTGCAACTCACTGACAATCCGCCGCGCCCGCTCGGCAAATGCCAAGCCTGCCGGTGTGGGCACCACGGCGTGGGTGCTGCGCTGGAACAAGCGGCTGCCTACCGAGCTTTCCAGGCTGTCGATACGCCGAGCCACTGCCGAGGGGGTCAGCGGGTGACGGCGGGCGGCTGCGGAAAAGCTGCCGGTCTCCAGCACGTCTAGAAACAGGCTCAGTTGATCGGTCAGGGTATTCGGGTTCATAGGTGCGCTTATGCGAGATTGGCAAAGCCATTGTGCGTTGCTGTGCGTTTCCGTGCCAGGGGCGACTGCGTAGCATGTAACGCTTGGGCCTCTGGAGTGACGCGCGGTGTTGGATTTGGCGATGTACCTGATATTGGGCGCGGCCCTGGGCACGGTGGGTGGCCTGTTCGGCATTGGTGGCGGGCTGATAGCCATCCCAGTGCTTGGTGTGTTGTTCGGCCTCGATCAGCAGCTCGCCCAAGGCACCGCGTTGGTGATGGTGGTGCCCAACGTGATGCTCGCCTTGTGGCGCTACCACCAGCGCAACCGTATCGAGTTGCGCCACGCGTTGCCGCTGGGCGTCATGGGTTTCAGCTTTGCCTGGCTCGGTTCGATCTGGGCGGTCGGCCTGGATGCCGGCGCCATGCGCTTAGGGTTTATCGCGTTCTTGCTGACGCTCTCGGCGTACAACCTACTGCGTCTGTTCACCCGCAATGCGCCGCCGACTGCGCAGATGCGCTATTCGTGGCCATGGCTCGGCGTGCTTGGCGCCGCCTCGGGTTCCATGGGCGGTTTGTTTGGGGTGGGCGGCGCGGTGGTTGCCACGCCGGTGCTGACCAGCTTGTTCGGCACCTCCCAAGTGGTCGCCCAAGGCTTGTCGCTGGCGTTGGCGCTGCCCAGCACCAGTGTGACCCTCGTGACTTATGCCTGGCACCACGAGGTGGATTGGAGGATCGGTGTGCCGATGGCGGTCGGTGGCCTGCTGAGTATCAGTTGGGGCGTGAAAGTCGCCCACGCGCTGCCGGAGCGGATATTGCGTGGCCTGTTCTGCGGCTTTCTGGCGGTGTGTGCGCTGATGCTGACCTTTAAAGTTTGAAGCCCTCGAGGATGTACTCCGCCAGGCAGTCGGTGATGGGCGAGTTCATGGAAGGGTTACGCAGTAGCCGCAGGCTCATCGACGGCAACGCCGGAAAGCCCTCGCCGCTGCCGAGTATTCGCAGGTCTTCAGTGACCAGGCTTTCCATGCTGATCATGACTGCAAGGCCAGCGTTGACCACCGCCTGAATCGCCGCCACGTTGGAGCTGTGATAAGCCAGGCGATAATCGCGTCCGGCCGCTTCCAGAGCCGTCCGCGCCCAATGGGTGTACAGGCAGTCTGCGCCGGAAATAGCCAGAGGCAAGGCTTCATGCTCGTCCACGCAGAAACACGACGAGGCTACCCACACCATACGATCAGTGCGCAACAGTTCGCCGATTTCACTGCCGGGTTCACGGCTGATCACTGTCAAGGCGAGGTCCCGGCGCTGCATCAGTACCGTGGAAGACTCGCAGTGCATTTCAATCTGGATCAGTGGGTAGGCCTTGGAAAACCGCTTGAGAATGCCCGGCAGATAACGCATCACGTAGTCGTCCGGTGTGCCGATGCGCACCAACCCGACCATGTGTGGTTCGCGCAGCGTGTTGAACACCTCACTGTGCAGCTTGAGGATACGCCGCGCATAACCGAGCAACACCTGGCCTTCGGGCGTCAGCCGCACCTGGCGGCCGTCGCGCTCGAACAGCTTGCGCTGCAGTACGTCTTCTTCCAGGCGCTTCATCTGCATGCTCACCGCCGATTGCGTGCGATTGACCAGCTCGCCGGCGCGGGTGAAGCCGCCTTGGTCGGCGATGGCGACGAAGGTGCGCAGCACTTCAGTGTCGATGCTTGGGTAGCCGGACAATAGATCAATCTCCGAGATGTATTGCATAAGAAACATTCGTTGGATTGATCATAAGGCCAGGCCCACACTCTCGTCATCCCCACTGGAGGGCGAGAAGATGAAAGGTCAGAAAGGTTTTGTGTTGATGGCGAAACGTCCCTTTTTCGGGCTGTTTCAGGTGGTTGCCCGTTGGCAGGCGCTGCATCATGAGCGCCAGGTACTGGCGAGCTTGAGCGACGATGCACTCAAGGACATCGGGCTCAATCGCGGCGACGTGGAGCAGGATCGCCACCTGCATTTCTGGCAAGACCCGCTGCGAAAGTGACCCAGGATGCAGTAGGGTGGTTGGCGAGCCCACACGGAGAAAACCATGTCCGCCAACCTGTCTTTTTCACTCAAGCACGCTCGACGTCTGGCGCTGGCAGCACAGGGTTTTTCCGGGCGCCGGGCGCCGGCACTGGTCAAGGCCGCGCACCTCAATCGTTTGATTGAGCGGTTGGGTGTGTTGCAGATCGACTCAGTCAATGCGGTGGTGCGCTCGCATTACCTGCCGCTGTTTTCCCGCTTGGGCAATTATTCCCCGTTGATTCTTGAGCAAGCGGCTTGGAGCCAGGGGCGACGGCGCTCGCTATTTGAATACTGGGGCCATGAGGCCTCGTTGCTGCCCATGGCGCTGTACCCGTTGATACGCTGGCGCATGGAGCGGGCCAAGCTGGGGCAGGGGATCTATTCGCAGATGGCGCGTTTCGGACGTGAGCAGCAGGCCACCCTTCAGCGTGTACTGCGCGCCGTTGAGCAACAGGGCGCGCTGGGCGCGGGTAGCTTGTCGACCCGTGAGGAGCGCGCCGGCCCGTGGTGGGACTGGAGTGATGAAAAGCACGCGCTGGAATGGCTGTTCGCTGCGGGACTGGTCACGGTCGCGGGGCGGCGCGGGTTTGAGCGCCTGTATGATTTGCCCGAGCGGGTCATCCCCGGCGACATTCTTCAGCAAACCGCCTTGAGCGAAGCCGAGGCCCAGCGCGGCTTGTTATTACATAGCGCAACCGCTTTAGGCGTCGGCACCGAAAAGGACCTGCGCGATTATTTCCGCCTGGACCCCGCCGACAGTCGCAGCCGCTTGGCCGAGTTGGTTGAAGATGGGCAGTTGCTGACCTGCCAGGTGCAGGGCTGGAGACAACCGGCGTACTGCCTGCCCGAGCCGAAAGTACCGCGCAAGGTCCCGGCCAGTGCGTTGCTGTCGCCGTTCGATTCACTGATCTGGGAGCGCAGCCGCACCGAGCGGCTGTTCGATTTTCGTTACCGATTGGAGATATACACCCCGCAAGACAAGCGGGTTTACGGCTATTACGTGCTGCCGTTTTTGCACAATGAGCGGATCGCCGCCCGCGTCGACCTGCGCGCCGAACGCGCCAACGGGCGTCTGGCGGTGCACGCGGTGCACGAAGAAGAACCGGGGCTGGATGAGGAAGGGATGCAGGCGTTGGCCTTGAGCCTATTGCAAATGGCCACTTGGCTTGGGCTGGAACAGGTCCAGCTCAATTGCCAACGGCCGAGTGCGGCCCGGTTAAGAGTCGCAATGCTCAACTTGGATGGTGGCCTCTAGGGCGTCATCGGGAGCAAGCCCCCGATGGAGTCAGCCCTGGTAACTAAAGACTCAGCGTTTAACTTGTTTTAAGGTCTCGGCAATCAGAAACGCCAACTCCAACGATTGATCGGCATTCATCCTTGGGTCGCAGTGCGTGTGGTAGCGGTCCGACAAGCCGTCTTCGGTGATCGGCCGCGCGCCGCCGATGCATTCGGTGACGTTCTGCCCGGTCATCTCGATATGAATCCCGCCGGCATAGCTGCCCTCGGCCTGGTGTACCTGGAAGAACTCCTTCACTTCGCCAAGAATCTGCGCAAAGTCGCGGGTCTTGTAGCCGCTGCTGGCCTTGATGGTGTTGCCATGCATCGGGTCGCTGCTCCACAGCACCTGCTTGCCCTCGCGCTGCACGGCGCGGATCAGGTTGGGCAGGTGGTCGCCGACCTTGCCGGCGCCCATGCGCGCGATCAGGTTGAGGCGGCCGGGGTCGTTGTCCGGGTTGAGGATGTCGATCAGGCGGATCAGGTCGTCGGGGTTCATGCTCGGGCCGACCTTGACGCCGATCGGGTTGTTCACTCCGCGCAGGAATTCAACGTGGGCGCCGTCCAGCTGACGGGTACGGTCGCCAATCCAGAGCATGTGCGCGGAGCAGTCGTAGTAATCGTTGGTCAAGCTGTCGCGGCGCACAAAGGCTTGCTCGTAGTTGAGCAGCAGCGCTTCGTGGGCGGTGAAGAAGCTGGTTTCGCGCAGTTGCGGCGAGCTGTCCATGCCGCAGGCGCGCATAAACGCCAGGGTTTCATCAATGCGGTCGGCCAGTTGGCTGTACTTTTCGGCCAGCGCGGAGTTGGCGATGAAGTCCAGGTTCCACTTATGCACTTGGTGCAGGTCGGCGAAACCGCCTTGGGCAAACGCGCGCAGCAAATTGAGCGTGGCGGTGGACTGGTGATAGGACTGCAGCAGGCGGTCCGGGTCCGGCACGCGGCTTTTCTCGTCGAAACCGATGCCGTTGACGATGTCGCCACGGTAGGCCGGCAGGGTGATGCCGTCGATGGTTTCATCATTGGCCGAGCGTGGCTTGGCGAACTGACCGGCCATACGCCCGACTTTCACCACCGGGCAGCCGGCGGCGAAGGTCATGACGATCGCCATCTGCAGCAGCACTTTGAAGGTGTCGCGGATTTTTGCCGCAGAGAACTCGGCAAAGCTCTCGGCACAATCGCCGCCCTGCAACAGGAACGCGCGGCCTTGGGTCACTTCGGCAAACTGACGGCGCAACTCGCGGGCTTCCCCAGCAAACACCAGCGGCGGGTAGCTGGCCAGGTTCTGCTCCACTTGCAGCAAGTGTGCAGCGTCCGGGTACTGGGGTTGTTGCTGGATCGGCAGGGCGCGCCAGCTGTCGGGGCTCCAGGGTTGGCTCATCATGCACTCGATTGGTTGATTGACGGTCGGGCGCCAATGTTATCAGCAATTAGTGCGTGACCTGTTGCCGCCGGTTGGCCGACAATCGCGCCTTTGCCGTGCGGTAAACCCTTTAGGAGTAGTGATGAGCGAGGAGCGTGTCGAGCGCCTGCTGGCCGAAGTCCATGATGATTTCGGCATGATCCGTGTGCTCGAAGTGGCCGATTACCGCTTTCTCGAGTTTGGCGACGCCATCGAGCAAAGCTGCGTATTTACCGCCGACCCGAGCTGGCTGGAGTATGACTACACTCGCGCCATGTTGATTGGTGCGTTGTGCCATCAGCAGCCGGAGAGCGCGCTGTTTCTTGGGCTGGGCGCCGGTACGCTGACCCAGGCGTGCCTCAAGTTCCTGCCGCTGGAAGATGTCGAAGCCATTGAGCTGCGCCCGGATGTGCCGCGCCTGGCCATTGAGTATCTGGGGCTGGATGACGATCCGCGCCTGTACATCCGCATTGGCGACGCGCTACAACTGCTCGAAACCGCTGAGCCGGCCGACCTGATTTTCGTCGACCTGTATACGGATGTCGGCCCCGGCGTCGGCCACCTGGCCTGGACCTTCCTGGAGAACTGCCAGAAAAAGCTCAACCCCGGCGGGTGGCTGGTGATCAACCAGTGGGCCACCGACGATGGCAAGCCGCTGGGGGCGGCGTTATTGCGCGGCTTGTATCACCGGCATTACTGGGAGCTGCCGGTGAAGGAAGGCAATGTGATTCTGCTGGTGCCTTCGGAGCTTGATCAGGAATTGGACCTGCCAGCGCTCTCGTCCCGTGCCGAAGCGCTGGCGCCGCGGTTGGGGTATTCGTTGCAGGCGTTGATCAAGGCTATTCGGCCAGCGACTTAGTGGTCTCCACTGGCGCCATCGCGGGGGTGTTCAAATACCTTTGAACACCCCCGGGCGCTTCTCAATCATCGCCCGCACACCCTCTTTGGCATCTTCGCTGTTGAGTAGCTTCTCCACCAATGTCTGCAACCCTGCCGCCGCGACGGTCTCGCCCTCCATGCGCGCCTGGCGCGCCGACATCAACGTCGCCTGCACGCCAAGCGGTGCTTGGCGCGCGATGCGGTTAGCCAGTTCGATGGCGCGGGGCAGCAAGTCTTCGCTGGCCATCACTTCCTGCACCAGCCCCAGGCGTAGCGCTTCATGGGCGTCGAACTCATCGCCGGTGAGCAGCCAGCGCATTGCATTGCCCCAGCCGGCGACCTGCTGAAAGCGTAGTGTCGCGCCGCCGAACGGAAAGATCCCACGCTGTACTTCCATCTGCGCAAAACGCGTGTTGCTCGCACAGATATTGATATCCGCCGCGAGCATCAACTCGATACCGATGGTCAGGCAGTAACCTTTGGCCGCGACGATCACCGGTTTGCTGACCCTGGGGCCAGCAAACACGCCCCACGGATCGCAGCCACCCAAAGGCGGTTGCCAGCCGCCCGACATCACGCCGCTGACATTCGCCAGGTCCAGCCCGGCGGTAAAGTGGTCGCCGTGGGCAAACACCACGGCCACCCGTGCCTCGTCATGTCGATCAAATTCGCCATAGGCCAGGCTCAGTTCATTGAGCAAGTCCAGGTCAAAGGCATTGCGCTTGGCTACTCGGTCCAGGCCTAACAGCAAGACATGGTCCTGTAATTCACGGCTAACGCGACTGCTGCTGGCTTGATTCATCGGGTGCGCCCTCAGGGCTTGGGTTAGGTTTCAGACTAAAGGTCTTATTCGACAGGTGAACCGATTAAGCCTTCTGACCAACAGGGCCGGGCCTTTGAAAAATAGACCCTGGCGCGGGTATCCGCAAAGCCTGTGACGCAGCGCGGTTTATCGGCAGTTTCAGATAAAAAAAGCTCCCTTTTTCAGGTATTTCCGGTATAGTGCGCGCCGGCCTTTAACCGGGCCGCGTTTAGGTAGCGCAATTCCCCGAAGTCAGCTTCGGCTGCACGTCCGTACAGCGGACTCTTCCTTGACGAATCTTTTTCATTCATTCGTTTTCGCAAATCCCCGCCGACAAAGCAGCCAGGGCGACTCTTGAGTCTCAACACGGCATGCGCAGCTTTGGAGCATGGGTCTTTGCGGATGCACTTAGAGGCAGACCCATGACCCAGGAAACCGGCGGCTTCGCCGCTTTTAATCTTAATCCGAACATTCTTGCTGCCGTCATCGCGACCGGCTACGAAGAACCTTCGGCTATTCAGCAGCAATCGATCCCGATCATCATGGCCGGCCAAGACATGATTGGCCAGGCGCAAACCGGTACCGGTAAAACCGCCGCGTTTGCCCTGCCTATCCTGCACTGCATCGATCCTGCCAAGCGCGAGCCGCAAGCCCTGATCCTGGCGCCAACCCGTGAGTTGGCGCTGCAAGTAGCAACCGCTTTTGAAACCTACGCCAAGCAAATGCCAGGCGTAACCGTTGTGGCCGTTTACGGCGGCGCGCCTATGGGCCCACAACTGAAAGCAATCCGTAACGGCGCACAAATCGTTGTCGCCACCCCGGGCCGTCTGTGCGACCACCTGCGTCGTGACGAGAAAGTCCTGTCGACCGTGAACCATTTGGTTCTGGACGAAGCTGACGAAATGCTCAAGCTGGGCTTCATGGACGACCTGGAAGTCATCTTCAAGGCGCTGCCAGCAACCCGTCAGACCGTGTTGTTCTCGGCGACCCTGCCACAGTCGATCCGTGCTATTGCCGAGCGCCACCTGCGCGATCCGCAACACGTGAAGATCCAGACCAAGACTCAGACCGTTACCGCGATCGAACAGGCTCACCTGTTGGTTCACGCTGACCAGAAGACCTCGGCTGTATTGAGCCTGCTGGAAGTCGAAGACTTCGACGCCCTGATCATGTTCGTGCGCACCAAGCAAGCGACCCTGGACCTGGCCAGTGCCCTGGAAGCCAAAGGCTACAAAGCCGCTGCGCTAAACGGTGACATCGCCCAGAACCAACGCGAGCGCGTCATCGACTCCCTCAAGGATGGCCGTCTGGACATCGTTGTGGCGACCGACGTTGCTGCCCGTGGCCTCGACGTTCCACGTATCACTCACGTGTTCAACGTTGACATGCCGTACGACCCAGAGTCCTACGTTCACCGTATCGGCCGTACCGGCCGTGCCGGTCGCGAAGGTCGTGCACTGCTGCTGGTGACTCCTCGTGAGCGCCGCATGCTGCAGGTGATCGAGCGTGTAACCGGTCAGAAAGTTGCCGAAGTCCGCCTACCGGATGCACAGGCCGTTCTCGATGCGCGCATCAAGAAACTGACCAACAGCTTGTCGCCGCTGGTGGCTGACGCTGAATCGACCCACGGCGACCTGCTGGACCGCCTGACTGCCGATATCGGTTGCACCCCGCGTGCCCTGGCTGCAGCTCTGCTGCGCAAGGCTACCAATGGTCAGGCTCTGACCCTGGCTGCGATTGAGAAAGAGCGTCCTCTGGTGCCGAACAACGCGCCACGCGGTGATCGTCCAGAACGTACCGGCGACCGTCCTGACCGCGGTGATCGTGAGCGTCGTGCTCCGGTGCCATTGGCTGAAGGTCGTGCTCGTTGCCGTACCGCGCTGGGCGCGCGTGATGGTATCGCTGCCAAGAACTTGCTGGGCGCTATCCTCAATGAGGGTGGCCTGGCACGTGAAGCCATCGGTCGCATCCAGGTCCGTGACAGCTTCTCCCTGGTGGAGCTGCCGGAAGACGGTCTGGAAAAACTGCTGGCCAAGCTGAAAGACACTCGCGTTGCCGGTAAGCAGTTGAAACTGCGTCGCTACCGCGAAGATTGATCCGCCCTTGGGCTGATTGATCGCACGTAAAAAATCCCCGACTGGTTCGGGGATTTTTTTGCCTGACATTTGCCGCACTCAATCAAATGGGGGAGTTGGTTTGCCTGCGATAGCCATAGGTACATCAGTAAGCGTGTCTTTCACTGATACACCGCTATCGCAGGCAAGCCAGCTCCCACCTGTAGATCTCCATCAGCCGAAGCGGTAGATGTCCATGCCTAGCGCGCCCAGGGTGAAGCCCTGGTGCGCCACGCTGAATTCGCCACCAGCGCCGCGCGCAAAGTACAGCGGCAGCAGATGCTCGTCACTGGGATGGCTGCGCACCGCATGGGGCGCCTGGTGACGGTAATCGTGCAAGGCCGTTTCATCGTTAGCGGCGAGTTTATCCACCACCCAGTCACGAAAATCCCGTGCCCAAGGCTCGATGCTCTCAGGTCCGGCCTGCCAGTTCAGCTCGCCCAGGTTATGGGTGATGCTGCCGGAGCCGATCAACAGCACGCCTTGCTCGCGCAGGCTGGCGAGTGCGTGCCCGACCCGGGTCTGCAGGGCAGGGCCCAGACGGCTGGGCAAGGAAACTTGGACCACGGGGATATCTGCCGCTGGGTACATCAGCGACAGCGGCACCCAAGTGCCGTGGTCGAAGGGGCGTCGATCATCAATTCGCGCATTCAAGCCATCGGCGTTGAGCAATTCGACAATTTCAGCGGCTAACTGCGGGTTGCCCGGTGCGGGGTATTGCACCGCAAACAGTTCGCGCGGGAAGCCGCCGAAGTCGTGCCAGGTTTGCGGGGCGGCGCTGCCGCTGACGAGTAATTCGTGGCTTTCCCAATGCGCCGACACCACCACAATCGCTTTGGGGCGTGGCAGTTCTGCGGCCAGGCGCTTGAGCGCCGGGCCGCTGGCGCCGGGTTGCAGGGCGAGCATGGGCGAACCATGGGAGATGAACAGGCTGGGGAGCATAAGTGGGGTCCTGAGCGTTAACATAAGCTCATCTTCAATCAGATCATTGATCTAAATCTAATATAAGTTTTAGCGTCTTTTGATCGAATTCTTAGGGTGATTCCATGGAGCCAACGTTTTGGCAAGAGCGCTGGGCGCGCAACCAGATCGGTTTTCATCTGCCCGAGGTCAACCCCTACCTTCAGCGCCACTGGCCAAGGCTAGGCTTGGCTGACGGGGCGAAGGTGCTAGTACCGTTGTGTGGAAAAAGCCTGGATTTGATGTGGTTGGCCAGTTCCGGGTATCGCGTGTTGGGTGTAGAGCTCTCTGAGCAGGCGGTTGAGGCATTTTTCAGTGAGCAAGGGCTCGTGCCCAGGATCAGCCGGCGCGGTGCCTTCATGGTGTACCAGGCAGACTTGATCGAGGTGTGGTGCGGTGACTTTTTTGCATTGGACGCCGAGGCGCTGGCCGATTGCTCGGCGCTGTACGATCGCGCGGCATTGATCGCGTTGCCGCCGTTGATGCGGGCGCAATACATCGGGCATCTCGATGGCTTGTTACGCCCGGGCTGCCAGGGTTTGCTGATCACTGTCGACTACGACCAGGCACAAAAGGCCGGCCCGCCCTTTGCGGTGACTGATGATGAAGTGGAGGTGTTGCTGGGTTCGCACTGGGTTGCACAGGTAGTGGAGGAGCAAGACATCCTGGGTGAGAGCTGGAAGTTTGTGCAGGACGGTGTCACGCGGCTGGAAGAGCGTGTGTACCAACTGACAAAGTACTGACACTGCTAACGCCATCGCAGGCGAGCCCGTCTCTTAAGCGACTGCGTCGTTCACAGGTTATGTGAACCTGAGCAGGTCCTTGTGGAGGGCTTGTCCGCGATGGCGATTCAAGCACCCACAAAAAAGGGGCGATCAGTTCGCCCCTTCCAGTGTCACTCCCCGTTATCAGCCCCGGCGACGCAATGCGTCGATACGCTCTTCCAGCGGCGGGTGGCTCATGAACATGCGTGCAAAGCCTTGCTTGATGCCACCGTTGATACCAAACGCCGTCAGGCTGTCCGGCATGTGCACCGGCAGGCCCTGCTCGGAGCGCAGGTGTTGCAGCGCGGCAATCATTGCCCCGGTACCGGCCAGGCGAGCACCGGCTTCGTCTGCGCGGAATTCACGTTTACGCGAGAACCACATGGTGATCGCGCTGGCCAGGAAGCCCAGTACCACTTCAGCGAAAATGGTCGCCACGAAGTAGGCGATACCGCGGCCGCCTTCGTTTTTGAAGATCACCTTGTCGACGAAGTTGCCGATGATCCGCGCGAAGAACATCACGAAGGTGTTCACCACGCCTTGTACCAGCGCCAGGGTGACCATGTCACCGTTGGCCACGTGGCCGATCTCATGGGCCAGTACCGCCTTCACTTCGTCGTAGGAGAAGCGTTCCAGCATGCCCTGGCTTACCGCAACGAGCGCGTCGTTCTTGTTCCAGCCGGTGGCAAAGGCGTTGGCTTCATAGGCCGGGAAGATCCCGACCTCAGGCATCTTGATACCGGCCTCGCGAGACAGCTGTTCAACAGTTTGCAGCAACCATTGCTCATGCCGGGTGCGTGGCTGGGTAATGACCTGGGTGCTGGTGCTCATCTTCGCCATCCACTTGGAGATGAATAGCGAGAAGATCGAACCGGCAAAACCAAAGACTGCACAGAAGACCAGCAGCTGACTGAGGTTCAGATCAACCCCGTTGGCCGCCATGAACCCGTTGAAGCCGAAAAGGCTCAGGGTGATGCTGGCAATCAGCACGACCGCCAGGTTAGTGGCCAAGAACAGCAGGATGCGCATCATGGTTGTAGAGTTCTCCTCATGCTTAATATGTTGCGTACTGCGGGGTATATAAGGTGCGGCCTGGGGTGATTCAACCGAGCGACTATTTCAAACTGTGTCCTACAGCGTGAATGTAGAGCCTTGAAAGGATTTTCCCACCTGTAAAGTATGCTGCGATCACTGCGTTCAGGCCTTAGTCTCCCATAATTGCGGGGGCTGACCGGTCCGTGGTGTGCAGCGACGAGGGAAGAGGGGCTGTAGCGCAGAGAAGTGTTGCCAGATACTCACTGTACGACCTAACGTCGGTCGTACAGTGACATGTGCGTTACTGGCGATAGGACTTGAGGAAGTTGCCGATGCGACCAATGGCCATGTCCAGGTCATCCACCCGCGGCAACGTCACCACGCGGAAGTGATCCGGCCACGGCCAGTTGAACGCCGTGCCCTGCACCACCAGCAGCTTTTCCGACAGCAGCAGGTCGAGCACGAACTTCTCGTCGTTGAGGATCGGGCAGACTTTCGGGTCGATTCGAGGGAAGGCATACAGTGCACCCATGGGTTTCACGCAGCTGACCCCCGGGATCGCGTTGAGCAGCTCCCAAGTGCGGTTGCGCTGTTCCAGAAGGCGGCCTTGGGGCAAGATCAGGTCGTTAATGCTCTGGTAGCCGCCGAGAGCGGTCTGGATCGCGTGCTGGCTCGGCACGTTGGCACACAGGCGCATATTGGCCAGCATGTCGATGCCTTCGATGTAGCTCTGGGCGTTGTGCTTAGGCCCTGAGATGGCGATCCAGCCCGAGCGGAAACCCGCCACGCGGTAGGACTTGGACAAGCCATTGAACGTCAGGCACAGCAAGTCCGGCGCCAGGGAGCCCGTGCAGATGTGCACGGCGTCATCGTAGAGGATCTTATCGTAGATCTCGTCGGAGAACACCACCAGGTTGTGCTGGCGCGCCAGTTCAAGCATGCCCAGCAGCACTTCCTTGGAGTAAACGGCGCCGGTCGGGTTGTTCGGGTTGATGATCACCAAGGCCTTGGTGTTCGGAGTGATCTTGGCCTTGATGTCGGCCAGGTCCGGGAACCAGTCGGCGCCTTCGTCGCACAGGTAGTGCACCGGGTGGCCACCAGCCAGGGTTACGGCGGCGGTCCACAGCGGGTAGTCAGGCGCTGGCACCAGCACCTCGTCGCCATTGTTGAGCAAGGCCTGCATGGACATCACGATCAGCTCGGACACGCCATTGCCCAGGTAGATGTCTTCGATACCGACGCCTTCCACCTGCTTCTGCTGGTAGTACTGCATCACCGCTTTACGCGCGCTGAACAGGCCTTTTGAGTCACTGTAGCCCTGGGCAGTCGGCAGGTTACGGATCACGTCCTGAAGGATTTCGTCCGGCGCTTCGAAACCAAACGGCGCCGGGTTGCCAATGTTCAGCTTGAGGATGCGATGGCCTTCCTCTTCCAGGCGCTTGGCGTGCTTGAGCACTGGTCCGCGAATGTCGTAGCAGACGTTGGCGAGCTTGTTCGATTTGCTGACCTGCATGGCGATGTGATCCTGAAAATGAACGATCCAGACGGCGTGGAGACTACCGTACTGCGAATCCTGCGAGGCCTGCACCCATAAATAGGTTTGAATGCCGTTAGCACGGGTGCCAGACTGGCGTTTTGAAGAGGCGCAATCATACGTGCCGCCTGATCCATGGAAAAGATACAGATCAGGCTTTTTCAGTTGCCGAGGTGGATTGATGGATAAGTTGCAGAAAACCGTTGATGAATGGAAGGCGATGCTCGACCCGGAGCAGTACAACGTGTGCCGTCTCAAGGGCACCGAGCGACCGTTCAGCGGCAAGTACAACGAGACCAAAACCGACGGTGTGTACCACTGCATCTGCTGCAATAAACCACTGTTCGATTCCAAAACCAAATTCGATTCCGGCTGCGGCTGGCCGAGTTTCTACGCGCCGATTGCCGATAGCGCGATGGTCGAAATCCGTGACGTCAGCCACGGCATGATCCGCACCGAAGTGACTTGCGCCAAATGCGACGCGCACCTGGGGCATGTATTCCCGGATGGGCCGCCGCCGACGGGCCTGCGCTATTGCATCAACTCGGTGTGTTTAGACCTCGTCGCGCGCTAGGGCAGGCAACGCCTACCCAATGTGGACTTGTGTGGCTGGCTTGCCTGCATCGCAGGCAAGCCCGGCTCCCACATTTGAACCGAGTGCGCATCATCAATTCGATCAATTAAATTGCACACAATTGAATTGCCTACTATCTTTCAGCCTCTTACACCTCATTCGAGACACTGCCATGAGCGACAACCTGCTGAGCATCCCGTGCACTACCATCAAGGGTGAGCAAAAGACCTTGGCTGATTTCGCCGGTAAGGCCATTTTGGTAGTCAACACTGCCAGCAAATGTGGCTTCACCCCGCAGTACAAAGGCCTCGAACAACTCTGGCAACAGTACAAAGACCAGGGCCTGGTGGTGCTGGGTTTCCCCTGCAACCAGTTCGGTAAACAAGAGCCAGGCAACGAAGGGGCGATTTCGGAGTTCTGCGAGCTGAATTTCGGCGTCAGCTTCCCGCTGTTCAAGAAGATCGACGTCAACGGCAGCGATGCCCACCCATTGTTCGTACAGTTGAAAAAACAGGCTCCTGGCGTGCTGGGTTCCAAGGGTATCAAGTGGAATTTCACCAAGTTCCTGATCGGTCGTGATGGGCAGGTGGTCAAACGTTATGCCCCGACCACTAAACCCCAGGACCTGACTCAAGAGATCGAAGCCCTGCTCAAATGATCGAGATGCCTACCGTCTCCCTGGCCCTGGACGATCAGCTGTGTTTCAAACTCTACGCAGCGTCCCGCGCGGTGACGCGTGCCTATAAGCCGATGCTCGATCAATTGGGCCTGACGTATCCGCAATACGTGGTAATGCTGGTGTTGTGGGAGTGGCACGACGTATCTGCGCCGCAACCGACGGTCAAGGCATTGGGGGAGCGGCTGATGCTCGATTCCGGCACGCTGACACCGCTGCTCAAACGCCTTGAGCAGCTCACATGGGTATGCCGCCAGCGCAGTGTGCGGGATGAGCGGGAAGTGCACCTGAGCCTGACCCAGGCCGGTGTGCATTTGCGCGACCAGACCCGTGGCTTGAAGACTCGCCTCTTGTGCGACAGTGGCATCGACCTGAATCAGGCCGACGCGTTGCGTGAAGGCCTGGACCAGTTGCTGGCGCAGATCAAAGGCTTGTCGTCTGCGGCACCCACAGGTCCAGCAGTGCCTTGAGTTCTTCGCGGCGAAACGGCTTGGCCAGGTAATCATCCATTCCTGCGGCCCGGCAACGTTCGCGCTCCTCTGACAGGGCGTTGGCGGTCAAGGCGACGATAGGTAAGTCCGGCCAGCGTCCGCTGCGACGGATTTGCCGGCTGGCCTCATAGCCGTTCATCACCGGCATATTGCAGTCCATCAACACCATGTCGAAGCGCTGTTCCTCGAGGAACTTGAGTGCTTCGCCACCATGGGCGGCCACAATCACGTCGCAGCCGAGTTTGCTGAGCATGCCCTTGGCCACCAACTGATTGACCGGGTTGTCCTCCACCAGCAGGATGTGCGCGCGATGCGCAAAGGGCGCGGTTTCCAGTTGGATCGGGTCGAGGATTAGTGGCGCGTCGCTGCGCAAATTGCGTTGCAGGATCTGGTACAGCGCGTTGCGGCTCAACGGGCGGGCCTGTTGCTGCAACGGCGCCAGGGCCGCAACCTCTTCGCTGGGCATGAAGTTGCCATAAGCGGTGACCACCAGAATTGGCGCGGTAATCGCCGGGCGCAAGCGGAACAGGCACTCAGGGCAATCGGTGATCAGCAGGTCGGGCATTTGCCCGCTGAGGTCATCGTCCTGGGAATACACACGCGGTGTCAGCCCCCAATGGGGCAGTAAGGTGGTGAGCAATTCCGTCAGGCCGCTGCCAGCGCTGGTAATGGCAATAACCTCACCCGCCAAAGGCGCCTGCCGGGCGGCGGGCAAATGTGCGGGCAGCGGCAGATCGACACAGAACTGGCTGCCAAACCCGACTTCCGAGCTGATGCTCAAGCGGCCTTTCATTGCGTCACACAGGTTGTGTGTTAACGCCAGCCCCAGTCCCGTGCCGCCAAACTGGCGGGTGATACCCGCGCCTGCCTGCGTGAACGGCTGGAATATCTTGACCTGCGCGTCTTGGGCAATGCCGATGCCGGTGTCACAGACTTCGATTTTGACCCGGTCAGCCAGGGCGCTGAGGCGCACATCCACGCGCCCGAAGCGGGTGAACTTCAACGCATTGGAGAGCAGGTTGCTGACGATCTGCCGTACCCGCGTCGGGTCGCCTATTACCTGGGCGGGAAAGAGCGGATCGATCAAGCAGGTCAACTCCACGCTGGGTGCGGCGTTCTGGGACAACAGGTTGGCAGTGTCTTCCACCAATGAACCCAGGTCGAACGGGATGTGCTCCAGCTCAAGCTGGCCAGCGTCGAATTTCGACAGGTCGAGGATATCGTTGAGCAACTCCACCAACACTTTGCCCGAATCATGGGCGATGGACAGCTGCTGGCGTTGTTCGGCGTTCAGGGAGCTGTCCAGCGACAGCGCGATCATGCCCAGCAAGCCGTTGAGCGGTGTACGGATTTCGTGGCTCATATTGGCCAGGAACGCGGCCCGCGCCTGGGCCATGCCCAAAGCGGTCAACTTTGCCGCTTCCAGTTCATCGTTGGATTGGCTCAAGCGCTGGTTGCTGGCTTTGAGTTCGAGCGTTCGCGCCGAGACGATATCTTCCAGTTGGCCCAGGTATTCGGTGAGGCGGTCCTCGGCGTGGCGCCGTTGTTCGATCTCGGTCTCCATGTTTTCAAATTGCTGGTTGGCGACACTGACCAGCACGCCGATTTCATCATTTTCGTGCCCCGGCGGGCAATCCAGACGGGCCTGCTTGCTGGTGCTCAGCGCCCGGATAATGCGCACCAGCGGTTGAGTCAGCATCACGTAGAACAGGCCCAGCAGGATACCCGTCAGCAGCAGGCTGCGGGCAAACCCGTTAAGCAGCGTTATCTCTGCGCGGTGCAGGAAACGGCTGCCAAAGGCGTAGGTGTCCACGTCCAGGCGCAGGACGCCGAGGGAATCGTTAGGCATGTGGCTGAGGAATAGCCGGTCTTCAAACTGGCGGTTGGCGCCGAACAGAAAATCGCTGATAGGCCGATAGGTACTCTCCTTGCGCGGGCGGTGGACGTCGGCCAGGACTGCACCATTGTTATCGAGCAATTGCGCACGGATGATCGCCGGGGAGTGAAGCAGGCCCAGGGTCAGTTCCTGGGCGAGTTCGGCGTCGATGTTGTAGGCAATACGTGAAGCAGGGTTATGGCTGATTTCGATCAGTGAGCGTATTTCACGGTTGATGGATGCGTCTTCGCTGGCATAATCAATGCCGATTTGGATCAGACTGAGCAAGGTTCCCAAGACGAAACCGACCAGCACAGTCAATCGAGCTTGTTTATAAGACAAGCGGTGGGCGAACTTGATATCCATCGGGTGTTGAACCACTTCACGTTTCCCTTCGCCCGGCAAGCATAGCTGAACATCCACAGGCTCTGGCTTGGCCGGCATGAATCGTTTTTTTACGCAGCCTAATGCGGTCTGCCGCAGGGTTGCCAATACGCCATCTTTTGCAAGAAGTTGCCAGAGGAATAATCGTGGACTCTCGATTGAATGCCTTTCTTGAGCGGGCCGATGCGGTATTGGCGCGCTTGGAACCCTTGTTGCCTGCGCCGCGCCAAGCCATCGACTGGAACCATTGCCTGGCTGCCCGTTGGCAACGCGAAGGCCGCAGTGGCTTTTTGCTGCCGCTGGAAGTCAGCCTAGACATGCGCTTGTCCGACCTCATCGGTGTAGACAAGCAACGTGAACAACTGGCGCGCAATACTCAACAGTTTCTCGATGGTCTGCCGGCCAACCATGCGCTGCTGTGGGGCTCACGTGGCACGGGCAAATCGTCGATGGTGCGCGCTTTGCTGGCCCAGCACGCCAAGGCCGGTTTGCGCCTGATTGAAATCGAGCGCGATCACCTTGCCGACCTGCCGCGCGTGGTCGAACAACTGCTCAAACTGCCTCAGCGTTTTATCCTGTTCTGCGACGACCTGTCTTTTGAAGCTGGCGAGGGCGACTACCGCGTGCTCAAGAGCGTTCTGGACGGCTCGCTGGAACAGGCGCCGGAAAATGTGTTGCTGTATGCCACCTCCAACCGCCGCCACTTGGTACCGGAAAACCAGAGTGACAACGACAACTGGAAACGCGTGGATGGTGAGCTGCACCCCAGTGAGGCGGTGGAAGACAAGATTGCCCTGTCCGACCGTTTTGGCCTGTGGCTGTCGTTCTATCCGTTCAGCCAGGAACACTTTCTGGATGTGGTCGAACACTGGATCGGCGAGCTGGCCAACAAAGCCGGTCTGCAATGGCAGCGTGATGAAGCCCTCGATATCCTTGCCGTACGCTGGGCCACCGGGCGTGGCAACCGCAACGGCCGATGCGCGTATCAATTCGCCCGTTACTGGGTGGGTCTTAAATTGTTGGAGCGTCAACCATGATCGATTTGCAACAGGCCGGCACCGGCCTGGATGGCTATGCCATGCTCTGTGCGCAATTGGAGTCGCTGCTGGCTGATGAGCGTGATTTCATTGCTAACAGCGCGCAATTCTCTGCATTTTTGTACAACCAGCTCGACGACTTGAACTGGGCAGGCTTCTACCTCAATCGCAATGAAGAGCTGGTGCTTGGCCCGTTCCAGGGCCAGATCGCCTGTGTGCGTATTCCGTTTGGTCGTGGCGTATGCGGCGCGGCTGCGGCCTCGAGGCAAACCCAGCGAGTGGACGATGTTCACGCGTTCCCCGGTCATATTGCCTGTGACAGCGCGTCCAACAGCGAACTGGTAGTGCCGCTGGTCAAGGATGGTGTATTGATCGGCGTGCTTGACCTGGACAGCCCGTCGCTGGCCCGTTTCAGCCTTCAGGACCAGGCGGGTATCGAACAGTTGGCGGCGATCTTCCTGCGCTTGAGCGACTGCTGATCGGCGAGGAGGGGGCGAGCCTCGGTTACTGGCTATCCAGCTTGTGGAGCTGCACATGCAGCGTCCTCTCCAGTTCGAGCATGAGCTTTTCCAAGGACTTCACGTAAGTTGCGATCAAGGTGCGATCATCGCTGTGGGTACAGGCTTGCTCCAGTGCCTCGCATTGCGTCGTCAGTGAGCTTGCCTGAACGATGCGAGCGGCGCCCTTGATCTTATGGGCTTGCTCGATAATATCGTGCGGCGAAGCCTGTCGGGTTAGCAGGGCGACCAGTTCCTTTCGGTCCTGGCGGCTGCTGCTCAACAGTTCTTTCAGCAAGCGTTGGCTCAATTGCGGATCGCCACCGGTCAGCGCGTCCAGGCAGTCAAGGTCCACTTGCTGGTCCGCAGGTTGATGCTTGATATGCCCTAATTGCTGTTCCAGTGCCGTGAGGCTGATGGGTTTGAACAGGCAATCGTTCATGCCCGCTTGTTCACAGCGAAGTTTCTCCTCGGGTTGGGCGTTGGCGGTGAACCCGAGTATCACACAAGGCGCCAGTTGTTCTCGTTGCTCATATTCACGGATCGAACGGCTCAACTCGTAGCCATTCATGACGGGCATGTTGCAGTCGGCTATCACCAAATCGAAGCGCTCCTGGCGCCAGGCCTGAAACCCGGCAGCACCGTGTTGGGCCGCCGTGAACTGATGCCCCAGGTAACCCAGTTGCTGGCACATCAACAAACGGTTCGCCGGGTGGTCGTCCACCACCAGTACGTTGAGTACCGGCGCGGCAGCGGGCGCCTGCGACTTGAGTTCGTCCACCGCTTCGATCGGTTGCAGGAGTGTCATCTTCAGGTTGACGTGTACCTGGGTGCCGACCATTGGCACGCTGCTCAAGCTCAGTTGCCCGCCCATCATCGCGCACAGGCTGCGGCAGATAACCAGGCCCAGGCCCGCTCCGCTCCTGGCCAGATGCCCGGAGTTGTCGGCCTGGGCAAAGGGCTCGAACAGCCGCAATTGGTCGTCTCGGCTGATGCCGATGCCAGTATCCTCGACCACCAGTTTCATCTGGATTTCCTGCGGCACTTCGGTGGCTTGCACGTTCACCTTGATCTTCACCTGCCCCTGTTCAGTGAACTTGATGGCGTTGCTGATCAGGTTGGACAGTACCTGCTTGAAGCGCAATGGGTCGATCAGCACGGCCGTATCGTCGATCACGGGATCAAACTCAAGCAACAGACTGAGGGTTTTCTGACGGGCGAGGCCATCGAAGACGCGAACCACCGACTCGATCACCTCGCGCAGATTTACCCGCTCCGGGGCCAGGCTCAAACGGCCGGATTCGATGCGTGCGATATCCAGGATGTCGCCGATCAACTCCAGGAGGTCCTTGGCCGAGTTGTAGGCGACTTCGATAGCCGGACGATCCAGATGGCCTTGGTCGGCGCGCTTGAGGGTCAACTCCAACATGCCGATCACGGCATTCATCGGTGTACGGATTTCATGACTCATGGTGGCGAGAAAGGTGCTTTTGGCCCGATTGGCTTCATCGGCGCGCTCTTTGGCTGTACGCAACTCGTCGAACAGTTGGCGTCGCTCACTGATGTCGATCCAGCCACCGATAATGCCCTGAACTTCGCCGACCGAATCGCGATAGGGAAGAATCCAATGGTAGATCGTCAGTTGTTTTCCTTGGATGTGCAGGGTGCGATCGAGGATCAACGGGTTACCTTCGGCCACCACGCGTTGGTAGTCGGCGTGGTACTGCGCCGCTTCCGGCTCCAAGGCCATGTCCATCTGGATCACACTCTTGCCAATCACCTCTTCGCGCTTGACCCCGAAGACTTGCAGGTAACTGTCGTTGCAGGTCTGTAACAGGCCCTTTCGGTCACGCACATAGATCGGGTGCGGCGTTTCATTGACCAGTGCACGCATGAATTCGAACTGATCGTTAAGGGCACGCTCGGCCATTTTTCGGTGCTTGATCTGGCGGCGCATGTAGGCGTTCCAGGTCAGTGAAATCAGCAGCAATAGCCCCGTGCCGATGATGATTTGCGCGATCAGTTGGTGGTAATTGCGCCAGTAGCTGTCGGAGGCGGCGGTGTAGCCGCGCCAGCGACTGTTGATCACGCCTATTTCATCAGGAGCAATGCTCAATAGCGCCTTGTCGAGTATTGAACTCAGTTCGACGGCGCGGCGTGGTGTCGCCAGGGCGAAAGTGGCGGGCAGGGTGCCGATGCTGGAACTGATTTGCAGCTTGTCCTGAAACACCAGGGAGGAGAGAAAGTAGTTGGCGATTACCAGCGAATTCACCGCGCCTTCCACATTTCCCTGCGCCAGCAGTTCTGAGGCCTTGAAGGTGTCACTGACTTCCACCAGGCGAACCAATGGGAAATCCTGGCGCAGGATTTTTTCCAGTGGGTTGCCCACGGTGATAGCCAGGCGCATGCCTGCCATTTGTTCCAGGTTCGACGGCGCGTTGGGCTCTTTGCGCGTCAGCAGGACATAGGAGTTTTCCAGGTAGGGACGACTGAAACTCAGTTGAGTTTCCCTCTCGGCGCTGGGAACGATGGCACCGATGATATCGGCTTTGCCGGTGACGAGTTGTTCGATCATCGCGTTGACTTCGCGATTGCGCTGGATCTCGAATCGCAACCCGGTACGCAGGCGAATCAGTTCCAGCAAGTCTGCAGTAATGCCGCGAAAGTTGCCTTCGGCATCGAAAAACGTCAGCGGCGCGAGCGTCTCATTGACTACGACTTTCACCACCGGGTGGTCTGTCAGCCAGCGCTCTTCGCGTTGGCTCAGTTGCAGTTTTTTATCGGTCAACAAGATGTCGCTGCCGGCGCTCCAGCGCTTGGCGATACTGTCTCGCTCATTCATGGGCACGGCGGCAAGCACTGCGTCGACGATACTCAGGAGTGTGTGTTCGTCCTGACGCAGCGCAAAGCTGAAGCCAAAGGCTTCATGCTTGCCGAAGTTGGCCATACGTATATTCTTCAGGTAGCCCTTGTTGATCATGTAATGGGTGGAGATGGTATCGCCGAGAAACACGTCCGCCTGTTCGAAAGCCACTGCATTCAAGGCGTTTTGAAACGAGGGGTAGGTTTGTATTTCCGCTTGCGGGTATGATTTTTCCACTTCGTCGAGCGGCAGGTAGTGGTCGAACAGGCTCAAGCGAAGCCCGGCCAGGCCGTCGCTCAGGCTGCGCGTTTCGCCCTCGCGGGTCACCATTACGGGTTGATCCACTGCGTAGGGTTGCGACAAGATGAGGTTCGGGTTGCCGGCCTCAAAGCCGTTGGAAGTGCCTAGCAGGTCAATTTCGCCCCTCTCAAGGGCCCGTATCGATGCCTCTCGCGAGGGGTAGCGAAGCACTTTGATCGGCAAGGCCAGGGCTTTGGCCAGCAGCCCTGCGTAATCGGCGGTTAGGCCCTCATAATCACGGCCGCTGGAGGTGAGATCGAAGGGTGGGTAGTCAGGTGCCGCAGCGCCTAATACCAGCTCGCGTTTGTTCTGCAGCCATTGGCGCTGAACCTTATCCAGTTGAACATCCAGTTGAACGGCACCCGCGCGGCTCAATAAGGTGAAGTGTTCCGGGTCGGGTTGAGGGGTCGCGAGCACGGTCGTGCTGAAGCACACACCGGCAATTAATATAATCAAATAGTCCTTTATACACCTGGGCATCCGCTTTCTCACACTAGCGCGTTTCGTTTTGCCATCTCGATAAGTTCTACCAAGGATTTGGCTTTAAGTTTTTGCATCAGCCTTTTTTTGTAAGTACTTACTGTTTTGTTGCTGAGAAACATACCTTTGGCTATTTCTTTGTTAGTGCGGCCCTGTGCAAAAAGTTGCAGCACCATTAGTTCTCGATCATTCACAGTTTTGAACAGTTCCAGTTCCTGGACATCTTTGCCGTCTGTGCCGCCGGCATTCAGTGCCTGGCTCGGAAAGTAGTTATAGCCCGATAGTACCGCGCGGATGGCGCTCAATAGCTCGCTCAGATCGCCCTCCTTGCACACATAACCATCTGCGCCCGAGCGCATGCAGCGTGTGGCGAACAGCGTCGGGCATTGGGCTGTCAGAATCAGGGTCTTCATTGATGTATTCATGGCGTTGAATCGGCACAGCACTTCCAGGCCGTCAAGTTTGGGGATGCTGATATCCAGAATAATCAAGTCCGGCAGGCATTCACGGACCATCTGTATCGCATCACACCCGTTGTCCGTTTCACCGACGACTTTATAACCTTCGTGTTCCAACAACATTCGAATCGCCAGCCGGATAACGGGGTGGTCATCAATGATAAAAACTGTATTCATAATCACGTTCCCTGCAAGTGCAAATAAAGCGGGCACATTAGCTCAGATGAAGAGGGGGGCGCATGAGACTTGTGGCGAGTAGGTATAAAACAAGATAATTCCTACATGAATAAAGGCAGCTGCCTACCGGTCTCTAAGTCCTTGTGGCGGTAGGTGTAAGCAATTATTGAGTCATTGCATGGATTGGTGGTGATAGGTATTTAAGTGAACCGTTCAGGCTAACTTTCTTCAATGGGTAGCGTTTAACGTCCTACATTTATAGTGGGTATATTGGCGCAATCAACTTTTCAAGCTCGTCTTTGTTCAGGGGTTTCAATAAGTAACCAAGGAGTGGCAAGCCACGTTGCAGGGCTTGGCTTGTCAGGTTGGACAGTTCCGTAGCGGGGAGCCCGCTCAGTAAAATGGCACCGGTTATGAAGTTTCGGCGGCTGGCGATTTCTACCAGTTCCAGCCCTGGTAAATCTGGCAGGCATTGGTCGCATAACATCAGATCAAAGGGGGTCTGGGACTGAGACATCACGTGGATGGCTTGTTCGGCATTTTCTGCGGGCGTCAGTCGTTCGAAGCCGAAGCTTTTAAGCAGGCACTGGGTGGCCAGGAGCTGAAAGGGATGATCCTCCACCAATAGGATTCGAAGGCGGGAGCTGGGCATAGGAGGCACATAGGGTCAGTCAAGCGTCGATAGGGTGGGCAGTAGGGATCGCTAGCCAGGTCCGCCGCAAGCGTGCGTGATTATTCCTCGACTGGGTGTGCGAATTCGATCAGGCCGCTCTGTTCCCGTCGTAGGCAAATTCTGCTCAGGGGGCAGGCGGCGCGACCACTATTTCACTGCGGGCTGGAGCGCCCGGTCATCTCCCGTGCCATTTCGGTTGCATAACTGTCGGTCATGCCGGCGATAAAGTCGATCATGCGCAGGAACGAAGCGTGCAACGACCAGGCCGGGTCTGGTGCGCTGTTACCCAGCAAGTCGAGGATGCGCCGGTTTTTGAACGATGGCGTGCGTCCGCCATGTTGCTCCAGCGCCGCGCCGCAAAAGGCATTCAAGAGGATTTCCAGGGTGGTGTAGGCACCGATTTCATGCAGGGTCTTGCGCTTGTCCTGGAAAATTTTCTTGCGGGCCATGTCTTTGGCGTCTAACACGCATCGCTTGGCGGGGCCATGCATGTGCTCCACCAGATCGCCTGGCAGCGTGCCGGCTAGCAGGGCGTCTTGTTGCTCGACAAAGGCTCGCGCGGCTGCATTGGTCAGGTGCTCGATGGCCTTGCCGCGCAGGATCGCCAGCTTGCGCCGGCGCGAGTCCTGCGCACCCAGTTGCCGATAAGTCTGGGGAAGATCGTCGCCCACCAGGTCGAGCAACAGCGACTCGACCTCGGCATATTCCAGCAACTCCATTTCCAGGCCGTCCTCGAGGTCGATCAACGCATAGCAGATATCGTCTGCCGCCTCCATCAAGTAGACCAACGGGTGGCGGGCCCAGCGTTGCTCCTCCAGCTGTGGCAGGCCAAGCTTGTGGGCGATCTGCTCAAGGATCGGCAACTCACTCTGGTAACAGCCGAACTTATGCTTCTTGTAGCCCAGCGAGTCCGCGTGGCGGGCGGTCCAGGGATATTTCAGGTAGGTGCCCAAGGTGGCGTAGGTCAGCCGTGTGCCGCCGTCGAACTGGTGGTACTCAAGCTGAGTCAGCACGCGAAAGCCCTGGGCGTTGCCTTCGAAATTAAGGAAGTCATTGCGCTCGGCGCTGCTCATGTCGTCCAGCCAGCCGCGCCCGGCCGCCTGTTGGAACCAGTGGCGAATGGCATCCTCGCCGGAGTGCCCGAACGGCGGGTTACCGATGTCATGGGCCAGACAAGCCGATTGCACCACCATGCCCAGGTCGCTGGGGTCGCACCAGTCGGGCAGGGCACCGCGCAGGGTCTCGCCCACGCGCATGCCCAGTGAACGACCGACGCAGCTGACTTCCAGGGAGTGGGTCAGGCGCGTATGGATATGGTCGTTGCTGGACACAGGGTGCACTTGGGTCTTGCGACCCAGGCGGCGGAATGCGCCGGAGAAAATAACGCGGTCGTGGTCTTTGTGAAACGGGCTGCGGCCCAGTTCTTCCGGGCTATGCAGGGGCTTTCCAAGCCGTTCGCGGTTAAGCAGGGTGGGCCAATCCAAGGCGGGTACTCTCCGTGCGGTGAATGACAGTGCCCAGCTTCCCGGTTCCGCCTTGGCGGGGCAAGCAAAAATCTACAGGCCGGCCGCGTCGATGTCGATTAACAGCAAACGCTGACCGTTATCGAAGAATTGTCCGGCGGTCAGGCAGTATTGGTTGGTGGTGGCATCGCGGTAGGTCGAGGAGAGGGTCAGGCGCCGCTCCTCCCAGCCCTCGGCGAGCAGGTAGTAGAAGTACGGCCGCCACGACCAATTGTGGCCCAGGTAGCGGCTATCGGCCTGCCAGGCGTCCTGGCGCCATTCGAAGTTGGGCGTCAGTTGGGTGCCATGACGGTCGCACTGGTAAAAGCGCAACAGCCAGGGGAAGCCCGGCAATTGCGGTAACTGGTTCAGCGGCGCCCGGGCCTGCGCCCAGGTTTGCAGGATGTTCATCAACTCAGCCAATTGCAGGCGTAACTGCATGACACGCCCGCGTTCTGTCAGTTTCTGCTGGACGTAAACGCTGCGCAGTTGAGCAAAGCGCGGTACGAAAGTATCGGTGGCAAACCAATCGAGTTGCGCCTGGGCAAACAGATAACCCTGCACATACCGCGCGCCGCACTCCAGGGCGAAACTCAGTTGTGCCTCGGTTTCCACCCCCTCGGCGATGATCCAGCAGCCGGTTTTTTCGGCCATTTGCGCCAGCGCCCGCACCACTTCGCTGCTCGGCCCACCCTTGGCCGCGTCCTGGAACAGGCGCATGTCCAACTTGAGAATATCCGGCTGTAACGCCAGCACTCGATCGAGCTGGGAATAGCCGGCGCCGAAGTCATCAATGGCAATGCGTGCGCCGGCATCACGATAACGTGCGACCACGTCGGCCAGGCGCTGAATGTCGCCGCCCAGTTCGGTGATCTCGAACACAATGCGCTGCGGATCTACTCCATGCGCGTGCACTTGTTTCAGGCTGGGCAAGGCCTGGCCGGGGCGCAGGCGGTTGATCCAGCGTGGGGAGATGTTCAGGCTGAGGAACCAGTCTGCGGGCGCCTCGTGCAAGCGGCTTAAGGCATTGTCGCGGATTTGCCGGTCGAGGCGGCGCAAGGCCACGCCAGGGGTGCGCGGGTCTGCGAACAGCGGGCCAACCGACAGTAAGCGATCATCCGCCTGGCGCAGGCGGCCGAGCGCCTCGACGCCGGCGATGCGCCCAGTGGCAGTGTCGATAAATGGCTGGAAACAGGCGAGCGGTTGCCCGTCGATCACGGGGCCTCCTTAAAAGCGTCGGCGAAAAAAGGCCCGGCCCTCAGTAACGAGGGCCGGGCCGATTCTGTTTGCAAGAATGCAGCCAGCAGCGCTTAACCCTTGCGTCCTGCCATGGCCAATTTGATCAGCGGGATCAAACCGGCCCCCAACCGCACCAGGCGCGTCAGGCTGCTGATACTGCCGCCCTTGGCACCTTTGCCGGTGAAAAAGCCCATCAGCGTCACCGCTGCCACGCCCCACAGCGGCGCGTGCTTGATGCCCAGGCTGTCCTGCCAGTTGTGACGCAGGTCGCGCACTTTGTTCAGGGGCGCCATGAGTTGCTGGGACTCGTGGCGGATCTCCTGGCGGTGCATTTCCATGCGCAGGCGGATCAACGCCTTGCGCATTTCCCGGCGGGAGGTGTTTTGCGGGATTTCAGTCATGCTCATGGCAGTAGGCGCTCCCGATCATTGGCCAGCTCTTCAAGGGTCGCGTGGAAGGGCGTGGACTCATCGAAGATCGCCGCCTTCAAGCGCACTCCGCAGAACGCCGCGGCCAGGGTGTAGAACACGCAGAGGCTGATAATCCCGGTGAGACGGTAGGTGTCCCATACCAGAATCATCACCAGCGCCGATAACCCCACCAACAGCAGCAGAGCAAACACCAATGCCAAGCCCGCAAACAACAACAAGCTGACCGTGCGGGATTTCTGCTCCTGCAACTCTATGCCAAACAACTCGACGTGGCTGTGCAGCAAGCCCAGAACGGCCGCGCCCAGGCGTCGGGAGGTGGAGCTTGAGCTCGTGGACGAGCCGGATTCGCCGATAGACATGGTATTAGCGCCTTGTAGCCAGCAGGCCGATCAAAAAGCCCACGCCGGCGGCAATGCCCACCGACTGCCAAGGGTTGGCTTGCACGTAATCTTCCGTCGCAGTGACCGCCGCCTGGCCGCGCTCACGCAGTGAGTCTTCGGTCAGTTGCAGGGTTTCGCGGGCCTTGAGCAGGCTTTCGTGAATCTTGGTACGCAGCTCATCGGCCTGATCGCCGGCCAATACGGCGGTATCGTCCAGCAACTTTTCTGTGTCACTGACCAGGGTTTGAAAATCCGCCATCAGTATTTCTTGAGCAGTCTTTGCAGTTCTTCTGGCCATGAGTATCTCCGTGATTGGCTGATCTGTGTGTGTTTTCGAGTCACCGGTATCGGTGAAGGTTCACTGCAATTGTCTGGTACAGCTTTTGCTTTGCCTTGGTGCGCAAGCCCTGGGGCTTGCGCTGAATCCGGGCGGTCAGGGCAAATGCCTACAAAAACCTTACCCTAAATAACTGAAACTCGCGGAAAAACCCTGACGGCAACGGCCTGTGGTGTCGATCGCTGCGCTAAAACGGTTCACGCCCTCTGAAGAGGGATGGGCCAGGTGGTGCTAATTTAGTGCGCGAAACCCTGGTTTGAACCGCTTTGGTGCTTTTTGCCTTATTTGCAGGCCTGCCAACCGCCATGGAAAATTTGCAAAGTGCAGTGGACACCCTCGTCCACAGCTCCAACACCCTGTTCATCTTGATCGGTGCGGTCATGGTCCTGGCCATGCACGCCGGCTTCGCGTTCCTGGAAGTCGGCACCGTGCGCCAGAAAAACCAGGTGAATGCCTTGTCGAAGATCCTCAGCGACTTTGCCATCTCCACCCTGGCCTATTTCTTTATAGGCTACTGGATATCCTACGGCGTGAGCTTCATGCAACCGGCCGCGGTGCTCAGTGCCGATCATGGCTATGGCCTGGTGAAGTTCTTCTTCCTGCTGACGTTCGCGGCGGCGATCCCGGCGATCATTTCCGGGGGCATTGCCGAACGGGCAAAGTTTGCCCCGCAGCTGTGCGCCACCGCGCTGATCGTGGCGTTTATCTACCCGTTTTTTGAAGGCATTGTCTGGAACGGCAACTTCGGCCTGCAAGCCTGGCTGCTCGCGACCTTTGGTGCCAATTTTCATGATTTTGCCGGCTCCGTGGTGGTGCACGCCATGGGCGGCTGGCTGGCGCTGGCGGCGGTGTTGCTGCTGGGGCCGCGTAACGGGCGATACCGCGAAGGGCGGCTGGTGGCCTTCGCGCCGTCGAGCATTCCGTTTTTGGCGCTGGGTTCGTGGATCCTGATTGTCGGCTGGTTCGGCTTTAACGTGATGAGTGCACAAACTCTCAACGGCGTCAGTGGGCTGGTGGCGGTCAACTCGCTGATGGCGATGGTCGGCGGCACCGTCGCCGCCTTGGTGATCGGCCGCAATGACCCGGGCTTTTTGCATAACGGCCCGCTCGCCGGGCTGGTGGCGATTTGTGCCGGTTCCGACCTGATGCACCCGGTGGGCGCGCTGGTCACCGGTGCGGTCGCTGGCGGTTTGTTTGTGTGGTGCTTTATCGCGGCCCAGGATCGCTGGAAGATCGACGATGTGCTGGGTGTCTGGCCGTTGCACGGCCTGTGCGGCGTGTGGGGCGGCATTGCATGCGGCATCTTCGGCCAAACCGCCCTCGGTGGCCTGGGTGGCGTAAGCCTGATCAGCCAGTTGATTGGCACCGCCCTTGGCGTGGTGGTGGCGCTGCTCGGCGGCCTGCTGGTGTATGGCGTGATTAAGCGCGTGCACGGGCTGCGCCTGAGCCAGGAGCAGGAGTACTACGGCGCGGACCTGTCGATCCACAAGATTGGCTCGGTCAGTCAGGATTAATCGGTGCTTCTCTCTCCGGGGAGAAGCCGTGCAGCAGCCGATACCGGTTATGCCGCACCTCGTCCACCCGTGCCTGCACCTGTTGTTCCGGCAGACCCAGCAGGATCAAGGCGTGGGAGGCGAGCATCAAGCTCGACTCCAGCAGCTCAGGCACCACTTCGCTGGCGCCTGCCGCTTTCAGCTCAGCCAGTTGGCTGTCATCGCGGGTGCGCACCAGGATCGGCACGTGCGGGTTAATCCTGCGTGCTTCCTTCAACACCGTCAGCGCCACATCCGATTTGTCCACCGCGATCACGACCAACCGCGCACGTTGCAGGCCGACCGCACTGAGCAGAGCGCCACGGCGGCAGTCGCCATAATGCACGCTGCTGTCTTCGGTGGCGGCTTCTTTCACACGCTCGGGGTTGTCGTCCAAGGCGATAAACGCCTGTTGTTCCTGGCGTATAAATCGGCCGATGGACTGCCCGACCCGGCCGTACCCGCAAATCACGGTGTGGCCGCGTAACTCGGCATTGAGTGCGGTGATTTCTTCCAGCTGCACCTGCTGATTGGGCTTGCGGTGCAGGCGCAGGGCGAGCGTGGGGGCCGCGCGCAATAACAGCGGGGTCAGTAGCATCGAGCAGAAGGTGGCGGCAAGCAGCAACCCGTTGAATTCGTCCGGGATCAGCTGGCTCTGTTGCATCTGCGCCATCAGCGCAAAACAGAACTCGCCGCCTTGCGCCAGGGCCAGGCCGCTGCGCCACGCGGTTTCAGTGTCGCTGCCACGCAACTTGACCAGGGCCGCCACGACGCAGCCTTTGATCAGCATGAGTGCGAGGGTCAGCCCGAGGATCAGCAGGCTGTGGCTGATGAATAACTGCAGGTCGATGAGCATGCCGATGCTGACGAAAAAAAGCCCCAGCAGAATGTCGCGAAACGGCCGGATATCCGCTTCGATCTGATGCCGGTAGTGGCTTTCCCCCAACAGCATGCCGGCCAGAAAAGCGCCGAGCGCAGGGGAGAGGCCCAGCAAATGCGTGAGCCAGGCGGTAAGCAACACGATCACCAGCGCCAACAGCACAAACAACTCTGCCGAGTGCGAAGCGGCGACTTCATGGAACAGGCGTGGCAGTAACCAGCGACTGGCCAATAGCAGGCCGACGAACAACAACACGGTTTTGCCCAGGGTCAGCGGCAGCGCCCAATACCAGGCTTGCTCGCTGCTACCGGCAAACACCGGCACCAAGGTCAGCAGCAACACCGCTACCACGTCCTGAAACAGCAACACGCCAATTGCGTTCTGGCCATGGCTGCTGAAGATTTCCCCGAGGCTGGTCAATTCCTTGCTGACAATGGCCGTGGAGGACAGCGCCAAGCCTGCGCCAAGCAACAGCGCGACGCCGGGTGCCAGGCCGAAGCCCATCAGCACGCCGCCCAACAACACCCCGCAACCGAGTACCTGCAAACTGCCCAGGCCAAACACCACGCTGCGCAGCGCAAGCATCTTGGTCAGGGAAAATTCCAACCCGAGGGAAAACAGCAGGAATACCACCCCAAGTTCGGCGAGGTCAGGCAGGTCTTCGCTGTCATTTACCCAGTCTAGCGCGGTAGGCCCTACAGCCAGGCCTACGCACAGATAACCCAGCACGGGCGGCAGTTGTAGCCGGCGAAACAGCGCAATCACTACCAGGGATGAGGCCAGAATGATCAGCAGGTTGGCGAACACGAGCAGTTTCCTTGCAGGTTGAGCGAACAAAAAGCCGCGAGAGTCGCCCAATCAGTGAGAGGCCATGGTGATCTGGATCAGGGGTTGTGGGCTGTTGGTCGTGCTGGGGTGAGCATAGAATAGTGACCTACTTCCGATCAGGTTACTCTGTCATGCCTCCTGAATGTCAGTTGTTCACCACGCTGGGCTGCCATCTGTGTGAGCTCGCCGAAGAAGAAATCATGCCGCTCGTCGAACACGGGTTGATGGTCGAGCTGGTCGATATCGCCGACTCCAAAGCCCTGTTCGAGACCTACGGCCTGCGTATTCCGGTGCTTCGACGCGTGGATACAGGGGCTGAGTTGGGCTGGCCGTTCGACACGAAACAGGTGGTCTCGTTTCTGCTTTAGGAACAGGCTGAAATACCCACCGATTTTTGGCTACCCCGCCAGTGGGAACTCGAAAACCCGGTGGGCTGGCCATGCTCATGCCATAGGCGCCACATGAAAAAATCGCCAATAAGCTGCCATCGCCAAATGCAGGTAATGCTCGGCCCAATGCAACATGATCGCCTGTTTCACAAATGGGTCCGACAATATCGGTCTCTTCCATGGGGGTGACATCGGAACGTTGAGCGCTCTGCGTTAAAGTAGTCCAATGGCCCGAAAAGTTGTCAAAATGGGTCGGCCAAATGACATGGTTAGCGCCATATAGAGAGGGGCGCAGCAGTACGTTCATGCCCGCATCCACAATAGCGATCTTGCGATCCCAGCCGTGTTTAATATATTCGACAGCTGCCGCTGCTCTTCTGCATACCTCGCAACCCACGATCATTAAACCTCGACGTGGTGTGTGTCTTGCCGTCTGATCACGAGTTGAATGCGAAAACCGTCCTCACACCACCAGACTTCGAGGAGCAAAACGTTGTTTACCTCGCTGCAGATGACCCCCTACAGAGTCAGAACGGACGCGATCTTTCAGCAGTCAGGCATTGAACGGCGCCTGGTGGTAGAAACGCATAACGCAAGCGCCGTGTGAGCGACCGTCAACCTGGGGGTCGGCGTTGCCACTGTGAACCCGCTGACAGCCCTCGACTATGTTGGCCGGGGCTTGCAGATCCGTCGCTTTTCCCACTCAATTTCTTACTGTGTGAGCGGCGTACGCCCCTTGCATCGCCCCGAGTCGTCTAGCGTGGAGCAATTTGTTGATGTTCTACGAAGCAATTGCCAGCAGATAAGCGCTCGCCTGGGAAGTCTCTAAAACGCCTTTCAAGTCGGTGGTGCCTGCGACCCACCACGGTTGAGTCTCGGTGAAACAGATGTCCGTCACCGATGGCGAGTTTCCAATTATTACGTTACTGTATGCCTGTACAGTGATTGAGTAGGGGAATCGCCCGTGGTGAATGTTGAACAATTAAAAAGCAGCGTCAATCGCATGTCCGCCGATGTCGTGCGCGACGCGGTGAACGAGCTGCGCCTGGATGGCCTGGTCACGGAAGGCAAGACGCCGTTTAACAAAGTGCATTTCAATACCTGCTTCGCCGAAATCGAGGCCTTGTTCCAGCGCGCTGGTTACCACAAGCAGTTGGATGTCGTGGGTTACCAGGGTTTGTTGTACGCACTTTACGATCCCGGCCGCTGGGAAGCGGTGGACGTGCTGCGTTGGCTCAAGGAGTTCACCGACGCCGCCAGCGCCTCGCCGATCCTGCGGGCCGAATTGGCAAAGGCCTGAGATCCGCCCTAGGCTCAATCCCGCTCCATGCGGGATAATGCCTGCCTGATTTTCCAGGCTCCGAGCATTGTCATGTCCACATCCGGTTTTTCCGCGTCCCAGCACCAAGCCAGCACGTTGTATTTGCCACCTGGCCCCTGGGCGACAGTGCTGGATTGCCTGTGCGAGCATTTTCCGGCGATCAGCCGTGAACACTGGCTGGACCGCATCGCGCGCGGCCGTGTGCTCGACATCCACGGTCACCCGATCAACCTCGGCCTGGCCTACAAGGAAGGCCTGTGCATTTATTACTTTCGTGAAGTGCCGAATGAAAAGGTGATCCCGGTGCAGGAAACCATCCTGTACGCCGACGAGCATCTGGTGGTGGCCGATAAACCTCACTTCCTGCCGGTGACCCCAGCCGGTGAGTACGTCGAGCAGACCCTGCTGCGCCGTTTGATCCGTCGCCTTGATAACCCTTCTTTGGTGCCCTTGCACCGTATCGACCGGCACACCGCAGGGCTGGTGCTGTTTTCGGCCAACCCGCAAAGCCGTTCGGCGTATCAACAGCTGTTCCCTACGCGTCGCATCGAAAAATTCTACGAAGCCATCGCCCCAGCCTTGCCGAACCTGACTTTCCCCTTGTTGCACAAAAGCCGCCTGGTGGATGGCGAGCCATTCTTCCGCATGCAGGAAGGGCCGGGCGCCAGCAATACCGAAACGGCCGTGGAAGTGCGCGAAAAAAATGCCGACTTGTGGCGCTACGGCCTGTTCCCCGTGACGGGCAAGAAGCACCAGCTGCGCGTGCACATGACTGCACTGGGGGCGAGTATCTGCAATGACCCGTTCTACCCCGACGTGATCAAGGACGCCGAGGACGACTACGCCAACCCACTTAAGCTGCTGGCTCAGGGCGTACGGTTTATCGACCCGGTCACAGGTGAACAACGCGATTTCCGCAGCCAGATTACCCTCGACTGGTAACCCCCGGAAACGACAAGGCCCGCGCGAGGCGGGCCTTGTTGGCGACGCTAAGACTTACAGGTCTTTAACGGTGCGAACCTGATCTTTGTTGATGCGGGTTTGCTTACCGTCCAGTTGCTCGAACTCATAGAAGCCCGACGCTTTGTCGTATTTAGGGGTGTCGACGGCCTGGATTTCGCGACCGTCATTCAGGGTGATCACTGTAGGCGAAGCGCAACCGGCGAGAGTAGCGAGGCCCAGTGCAAGCATGAGAGCGGCGATGGTCCGTTGAGTCATGAGTGTGTCTCCGAGAGAATTCTTTTAAATTGCTGACCTTGTGACGCGCGCGGCGTCGACAAAGTTCCTTGTGCGAGGTTCATTCTGACACGCCGAACACCGGGTGCAACAGCGGCGGCGTATTCAGGTTTGCCAGGCGCGGGTCTTCGGCCGGGCATTGCAGGCCCACCCCGCCCAGTTGCAGCAGGAGCTTGCGCGGGCTGCGTTCACCGGCGTCCCAGGCCCGTTCTACCTCGGTTTTCAGCTGGGTGGGGATGATACAGATCAAGGGTTCCCAGAATTCACCCTGGCGCACCATCACCGGCAGCCGCGGATTGCGACGTGCAGTCTCACGCAGGTCGTTGAGCAGTCTCACGTCGATATTCGGCACGTCGCACGGCAATATCAGCAGATGCGCATGCCGCGCGGCGGCCAACCCCGCGCGGATGCCTGCCAAGGGGCCAGGGAAGTCGGGGCTATCGTCACTCACCAACTGGTCGGCATAGGGCGCGTAGAGGTCATGGTTGCGGTTGCACGAGATGATCAGCTCATCCGTCAGCGGCCGGGCCAGGCACTGCAAATGCGCAATCAGTGGCTGGCCGCGCCAGGGCAGCAAGCCTTTGTCTTGGCCGCCCATACGTTGGCCACGGCCACCGGCCAGCAGCAATATCGAACAGGGCAGGGGCGAAGAGTCGAGAGACATGGCGGTTCCGCTGCGGCAGGTAATTAGGGCCCTGTGATATAACATTGGGCTGTTCCTTCGACAACCGGACCGAGCCATGACCGCCAAGGCCGATGCGCCCTTTGTACCCCTGAATATCGCTGTGCTGACCGTCAGCGACACCCGCACCCTGGACACCGACACCTCGGGCCAGGTCTTCGTTGACCGCCTGACCGCCGCTGGCCACACCCTGGCCGAGCGCGTGCTGCTCAAGGACGATCTCTACAAAATACGCGCTCAGGTCGCCCACTGGATCGCCGAAGACGTGGTGCAAGTGGTGCTGATCACCGGCGGCACCGGCTTCACCGGCCGCGACAGCACGCCCGAAGCGGTCAGCTGCCTGCTGGACAAACAGGTCGATGGCTTTGGCGAATTGTTCCGCCAGATCTCCGTCGCCGATATCGGCACCTCCACCGTGCAATCACGCGCCCTGGCCGGGCTGGCCAATGGCACGCTGGTGTGCTGCCTGCCGGGCTCGACTAACGCGGTGCGCACCGGCTGGGATGGCATTCTCGCCGAGCAACTGGATAACCGCCACCGCCCGTGTAATTTCGTCCCTCACTTAAAGCAGGCCGAACCCTGCGTATCCCGTGGATAAGCCTGGCAAGAGCGGCACATTGATGCCGGTGGAAGACGCGCTGCGCCAACTGCTGGACATGGCCGAAGCGGCGCCTATTCGTGAGCAGGAAGTGCTGCCTCTGGACGAGTGCGATGGCCGTGTGCTGGCGCACGACCTGATCTCCACGCTCGACCTGCCGCCCTGGCCGAACAGCGCCATGGACGGTTACGCGCTGCGCCTCTCGGACTGGGTCGGCGAGCCCTTGCCGGTCAGCCAGCGCATCTTCGCCGGGCAAGCGCCGCAGCCATTGGCCGCTGGCACCTGCGCGCGGATCTTTACCGGTGCACCGGTGCCCGAAGGCGCGGATTGTGTAGAGATGCAGGAAAACGCCAGGGTCCACACCGACGAACGCGCGAGCTTTACCGAGCCCTTGAAGGTCGGCCAGAACATCCGCCCGCAAGGCCAGGAAACCACTGTCGGCGAGTTAGTGCTAACCGCCGGCACCCGCCTGGGTCCGATCGAACTGGGCCTGGCCGCGTCGCTTGGCCACGATCGTTTGAGCGTCGTACGCCGCGTGCGCGTGGCCGTGCTGTCCACGGGGGATGAGCTGATCGAACCCGGCCTGCCGCTGGGCCCGGGGCAGATCTACAACAGCAACCGCCGCGTGCTGTGCAGCTGGCTTGCACGCATGGGCTGTGACGTGATCGATGCCGGTATTTTGCCGGATGACCTGGAAAAGACCCGCAAACGCCTGGCGGGCTTGGGCGGTGTCGACCTGATCCTCTCGACTGGCGGTGTCTCCGTGGGCGAGGCGGATTTCCTCGGCATTGCCCTGCGCGAAGAGGGCGAGTTGGCCCTGTGGAAGCTGGCGATCAAACCGGGTAAACCGCTGACCTTCGGCCATTTCCGGGGTGTGCCGGTGATTGGCTTGCCCGGCAACCCGGCCTCGACGCTGGTGACGTTTGCGCTGCTGGCCCGCCCGTATCTGCTGCGTCGCCAAGGTGTGCGCGACGTGGAACCGCTGCGTTTCGAAGTGCCGGTGGGGTTCGTCTGGCCTAAGCCAGGCAACCGGCGCGAGTACCTGCGCGGGCGTATCGAGCAGGGCAGGGCGATTATCTACCGCAATCAGAGTTCCGGCGTGCTGCGCAGCGCGGCCTGGGCGGAAGGGTTTGTGGAGGTGCTGGAAGGCACGACGCTGGCTATCGGGGACCGGGTCAATTTCATCCCCCTGAGCGAAGTCCTGAACTGACAATAGAGGTCTAAATGTGGGAGGGCTTCCTGTGGCAAGCGGGCTTGCCACAGGGGGATGGGGCCGGGCTGTTAGTAATCGTCTCCACGCTCGGTCACATCCCGTTCCACGGGCCCCGCGTCGGGGTCATACCCCACCGGGAATTTGCCCTTGAGCGTCCACGCAAAGGCAATGATCTCCGCCACTGTGCGGTACAACTCCTCCGGGATACTGTCCCCCAGTTCCATGCGTGCCAGCAGCTTAACCAGCTCGGCATTTTCATAGATTGGCACTTCATTTTCCCGCGCCAACTTCAGGATGGCCTCGGCCAGTGCGTCGTCGCCCTTGGCGGTCAGGGTCGGCGCTTGCTGGCCGTCGTACTTGAGGGCAATCGCCTGGCGGGGTGGGGTTGGGGTTTTCATGCGGTTTCATCCACCCAGCGTTGTTCCAGGCCGGTTCTTGGCCCGCGCGGCGGGGTGCCGAGGTGGCAATCCAGGTCGCCGACGTTGAGGCCCGAGGTCACCAGACGCTCACGCAGGCTGCTCAGATGACTTTCGATCAAACTGGCAGTAAACGGCCGAGTCGCCCATAGCTGGCTGGACAGTTTGCCCTTTGTCAGTTGCGCCTGAACCTGCAGTGGCCCCAGCGGCTCCATGTCGAACGCCAGCTCGACGCGCCAGAGCATCTGCTTGGGGTCTTTCTTGTCTTTACGCTCGGGCTGGTCTTTATCCGGGGCCGGTTCTTCGCGTTGGAACTTGACCTGCAACGGCACGATGTCCTGCAGGGTGCGCATGGGGATTTCCAGCTGCCAGGTGGTTTGCAGGCGGCCATCGGCGGTGGTGCCCGTCTGCTCCAGGCTCGACAGTTGGTGGCTCTGCAGACGCGAAATCGCTCCGGCAGCCAAGCGCAGCAGGTTCTCCAGGTCACCTTCGCCTTCCAATTTCGCCATCAGCCGCTCCGGCAGCGGGAAACCGGCGGGTATCTGCTTGGCGCTGAGCTGGCCGAGCGTGTTCAGCGGACTGCGCACGAAGTTGGGCAACACCTGTGCCAGGGTATTGGCGGCCAGGATCGCATTCAGATTCGTGCTGGCTGGCAGCGCTGGCAGCAGGTCGGCGACCAGGCGCAACAGTGCGCCCTTCATGTCCAGTGGCGGGATCTGCGGGTTTTGCCCAGCGAGTAATTTGGCTTCTAAAAAGGCGCCGCTGTTCTGGACTACTTGCGCCAACACCTTGGGGTTGCTGACTTGGGCCAGGTCGGGCAAGGCCGCGAGTAACCGCTCGGCCGCTGCGCGTAGGTCGGCCGAGGTGCTGTCGCCACGTGGCAGGTTTTGCAGGGCCGTGAAGACCGCATCCAGCGAGCCCTGGCGGCTTTGCTGAGTCGATAGCTGTTGTGTGACGGCCAACTGATCCTTGAGCCCGCTCAACGGCACGAAGTTCAAGGTCTGCGCGCTCTGCACTACGGCGCTGAGCAAGCTGCCGACCCGCAGCGGTTGCGGGCTTTCCAAAGTCAGCGTGGCACCGGCGAGGGCGTTATTCAGCACGGTCACCAGCGAGCGGTAGATGGCCGGTTGCGTACTGCCCTGCGGCAGCATCTGCGTGGTCAGCACCTTGGCTTGCAACAGCGTGCCCACCGGGATTTGCGTGGTGTCGATGCGGGTGAGGGCGGCAACATTGGCACTCAAGGCTTGCTGCAACGTGATGGTCAGGTTACCGGTTGGGGTCTGGCTCACCGCCACGTTACTGCCTAACGGCAAAGGCTGGGTGCTGCTGGCTTGCACCAGGGTCTGGCGACCGCCTTCGAGGGTCAACTTCAGCAACAGCTGAAAGGCATCGCCGCCTTGTTTAAGCGCGATCACCTCAGCGTTGGCGGTTTTCCCAGGGTCGATCAGTCCGGTCTGCGGCTGCAGCAGTTTCAGCAACTCACCGGTCGGCGGCAGTGGGGCAGGCGCGGGCGCCGGGGCTGGAGGCAGCGGAGGAAGGTTGATCTCACCGGTCATCGTGCGCGTCGTCTCTGGGGAAATTGCCCTCTTTAGAGTAGGGCATCACATGTATAATGCCGCCCGTCTGCAAAGAGAGCGGTAAAAACCTCACAACTATTTGATCCAGCTCTCTAAAATCGGTCGCCAAAGCCGTTATTGTGCATCTCTCTATAACGGCCACTGCACCGCCGACTTGAACCGTAAAGGCCCGCGATCTCTTGACCAGCCCTCTTCTTGAAGCCGTAGCGCTTGCCTGTGAACGCGACCTGCGACTGCTGTTCGAGCACCTCGAACTGCGTCTGACGGCCGGCGACATGGTGCAAATCAGCGGGCCGAACGGCAGCGGCAAAACCAGTTTGCTGCGCCTGCTGGCCGGTTTGATGCAGCCGACGGCCGGTGAGGTGCGACTGAACGGCAAGCCGCTCAACGAACAACGCACGGAGTTGGCCCGCAACCTTGTCTGGATCGGCCACGCCGCCGGTATCAAGGATGTGCTCACGCCGGAAGAAAACCTCAGCTGGCTCAGCGCCCTGCATCACCCGGCTTCCCGCGACGTCATCTGGCAGGCCTTGGCGGCGGTCGGCCTTAAGGGTTTTGAAGACGTGCCCTGTCACACCCTGTCCGCTGGTCAGCAGCGTCGCGTGGCGCTGGCGCGTTTGTATCTGCCCGGCCCGCCTTTGTGGATTCTCGACGAACCCTTCACCGCCCTCGACAAACAAGGTGTCGCCCAGCTCGAAGAGCACCTTGCCCGGCACTGCGAGCAGGGCGGCTTGGTTGTGCTCACGACTCACCACACCCTGACGCGTATGCCTGCCGGTTACCGCGACCTGAACTTGGGCCGGTGGTCGGTATGAGTGTGTTCGCCCTGTTGGTCGCCCGTGAAGCGCGCTTGTTGTGCCGTCGCCCGGCTGAATTGGCCAATCCGCTGGTGTTCTTCGCTATTGTCATCGCGTTGTTCCCGTTGGCGGTCGGCCCCGAGACTAAACTGTTGCAAACCTTGTCCCCAGGACTCGTGTGGGTGGCCGCGCTTTTATCCGTCCTGCTCTCGCTGGACGGGCTGTTTCGCAGTGATTTCGAGGACGGTTCCTTGGAACAGTGGGTCCTTTCGTCGCACCCTTTGCCACTTCTGGTACTGGCAAAGGTACTGGCACACTGGGCTTTTTCCGGCTTGGCGCTAGTCTTGCTTTCACCGCTGCTGGCGATGATGCTCGGCTTGCCAGTCGAATGCCTGCCGGTGTTGCTGTTTTCCTTGTTGCTCGGTACGCCGGTGCTCAGCCTGTTGGGGGCGGTGGGCGCAGCGTTGACCGTCGGTTTGAAGCGGGGCGGTCTGTTGCTGGCCCTGCTGATTCTGCCTTTGTATATCCCGGTGTTGATCCTGGGCAGCGGCGCCTTGCAGGCCGCGCTCATGGGCATGCCGGCGACCGGTTACCTGCTGTGGCTTGGCAGCCTGGCCGCCCTGGCGGTAACCCTGACACCCTTTGCTATAGCGGCTGGCCTGAAGATCAGCGTCGGCGAATAATGAGGTCTGGTTAAGGGTTAACCCTGGCCAGTAAAGACCCTGAGAGCTTCTTGCCAAGACAAGAGGCCACCGTGATGGAAACAGCAATGAACTGGACCTGGTTTCACAAGCTCGGCTCGCCCAAGTGGTTTTACGGCATCAGCGGCAAGCTGCTGCCGTGGTTGAGCATCGCCGCCCTCTTGCTGATCGGCACCGGCCTGGTCTGGGGCCTGGCTTTCGCGCCCCCGGACTACCAGCAAGGCAACAGCTTTCGCATCATCTATATCCACGTGCCTGCGGCGATGCTGGCGCAGTCCTGCTATGTGATGCTGGCCGTGTGCGGCGTGGTCGGCCTGGTGTGGAAGATGAAACTGGCCGACGTGGCCCTGCAATGCGCCGCGCCCATCGGCGCTTGGATGACCGCCGTGGCGCTGGTCACCGGCGCGATCTGGGGCAAACCGACCTGGGGCTCGTGGTGGGTGTGGGATGCGCGCCTTACGTCAATGCTGATCCTGCTATTCCTGTACTTCGGCTTGATCGCTCTTGGCAATGCCATCAGTAACCGCGACAGCGCCGCCAAGGCCTGCGCGGTACTGGCCATTGTCGGCGTGATCAACATCCCGATCATCAAATACTCGGTGGAGTGGTGGAACACCCTGCACCAGGGCGCCACCTTCACCCTCACCGAGAAGCCGGCCATGCCCGTGGAAATGTGGGCGCCGCTGCTGCTGATGGTGCTGGGGTTCTACTGCTTCTTCGGCGCCGTGTTGTTGATGCGCATGCGCCTGGAAGTGCTCAAACGTGAAGCCCGCACCAGTTGGGTCAAGGCCGAAGTGCACAACAGCCTGGGAGCGCGTGGATGAGTTTTGCCTCTTTCAGTGATTTTCTCGCCATGGGCCATCACGGCCTGTATGTCTGGACGGCCTATGGCATTTGCCTGGCAGTGCTGGCCCTCAACGTCGCCGCGCCGATTCTGGCCCGCAAGCGTTACCTGCAACAAGAGGCGCGTCGTTTGCGCCGGGAGACCGATAAGTGAATCCGCTGCGTAGAAAGCGTCTGTTGATCATCCTTGCCATCCTGGCGGGTGTGAGTATTGCCGTGGGCCTGGCGATGAGTGCCCTGCGGGAGAACATTAACCTGTTCTACACCCCAACCCAGATCGCCAATGGCGAAGCACCTGTCGACACACGCATCCGCGCTGGCGGCATGGTCGAAAAGGGCTCGCTGAAGCGTTCCGGCGATTCCCTCGACGTGACCTTCGTGGTCACCGACTTCAACAAGGCTGTGACCATCACCTATCGCGGCATCCTTCCGGACCTGTTCCGCGAAGGCCAAGGCATCGTTGCCCTGGGTAAGCTCAACGCCGACGGCGTGGTGGTGGCCGATGAGGTGCTGGCCAAGCACGATGAGAAATACATGCCACCGGAAGTGACCAAGGCCCTGAAAGACAGCGGCCAGTCGGCTCCAACACCTGCCAAGGAGGGCTGAGTTAATGACGTCCGCACTGTTTATTCCGGAGCTGGGCCAGTTGGCGATGATCCTCGCCCTGTGTTTTGCCGTCGTCCAGGCCATCGTGCCACTGCTCGGCGCCTGGCGCGGCGACCGCCTGTGGATGAGCCTGGCGCAGCCCGCTGCCTGGGGCCAGTTTGCGTTCCTGCTGTTCGCATTTGGCTGCCTGACCTACGCCTTCATGACCGACGATTTTTCCGTCGCCTATGTCGCTAACAACTCCAACAGCGCCTTGCCGTGGTACTACAAGTTCAGCGCTGTGTGGGGCGCTCACGAGGGCTCTTTGCTGCTATGGGCGTTGATCCTCGGCGGCTGGACCTTCGCTGTGTCAGTGTTCTCGCGCCAACTGCCGCAAGTCATGCTGGCGCGGGTGCTGGCGGTGATGGGCATGATCAGCATCGGTTTCCTGTTGTTCCTGATCATGACCTCCAACCCGTTCAGCCGCATGTTGCCGCAGATCCCGGTGGACGGGCATGACCTCAACCCGCTGCTGCAGGACATCGGCCTGATCGTGCACCCGCCGATGCTCTACATGGGGTACGTCGGTTTCTCGGTGGCCTTCGCCTTCGCCATCGCCGCCTTGCTCGGCGGGCGCCTCGATGCGGCTTGGGCACGCTGGTCGCGGCCGTGGACCATCGTCGCCTGGGCCTTTCTCGGCATCGGCATCACCTTGGGCTCATGGTGGGCCTATTACGAACTCGGCTGGGGCGGGTGGTGGTTCTGGGACCCGGTGGAAAACGCCTCGTTCATGCCATGGCTGGTGGGCACCGCGCTGATTCACTCGCTGGCGGTCACCGAAAAACGCGGCGTGTTCAAAAGCTGGACTGTATTGCTGGCCATCGCCGCATTTTCCCTCAGCCTGCTCGGCACCTTCCTCGTGCGTTCGGGTGTGTTGACCTCGGTGCATGCGTTCGCTTCCGACCCAGCGCGCGGCGTGTTTATCCTGATCTTCCTGTTGTTTGTGGTCGGCGGCTCACTCACCCTGTTCGCCCTGCGCGCGCCAGTGGTCAAGAGCCAGGTCGGCTTTAACCTGTGGTCGCGGGAAACCCTGCTGCTGGGCAATAACCTGGTGCTGGTGGTGGCCGCGTCGATGATCCTGCTCGGCACCTTGTACCCGCTGGTGCTGGATGCCCTGAGCGGCGCCAAGCTGTCCGTGGGCCCGCCGTACTTCAACGCGTTGTTTATCCCGTTGATGGGCCTGTTGATGGTGGTGATGGCAGTCGGCATGCTGGTGCGCTGGAAAGACACCCCGGTGAAATGGCTGGTGAGCATGTTGATGCCGGTGCTGCTCGGCAGTGTGGCCCTGGCGGTGATCGCGGGCTTTGCCTACGGCGACTTCAATTGGGCGGTGCTCGCCACCTTCCTGCTCGCTGCCTGGGTATTGCTGGCTGGCGTGCGCGATATCGCCGACAAGACCCGCCACAAAGGCCTGATCAAAGGCCTGCCAACCCTGACCCGCAGCTACTGGGGCATGCAGATCGCCCATATCGGCATCGCCGTGTGCGCCCTCGGCGTGGTGCTCTCCAGCCAGAACAGCGCCGAGCGCGACCTGCGGCTGGCACCGGGTGAGTCCATGGACCTGGCCGGTTACCACTTCATCTTCGAAGGCGCCAAGCACTTTGAAGGGCCGAACTTCACGTCGGACAAAGGCACTGTGCGTGTCGTGCGCAAGGGTAAGGAAGTGGCCGTGTTGCATCCGGAAAAACGCCTGTACACCGTGCAAAGCTCAATGATGACCGAGGCCGGCATCGACGCCGGTTTCACCCGCGACCTCTATGTGGCGCTGGGTGAACCGCTGGGCGACGGCGCCTGGGCCGTGCGCGTGCACGTCAAACCGTTCGTGCGCTGGATCTGGTTCGGCGGTTTGCTCACAGGTTTCGGTGGTTTGCTGGCCGCGCTGGACCGGCGTTATCGGGTCAAGGTCAAGAGCCGGGTGCGTGAAGCCCTCGGCCTTTCAGGAGCGGCGGCATGAAGCGTTGGTTGATGGTGTTGCCGCTGGCGGCTTTTCTGGTGGTGGCGGTGTTTTTGTATCGCGGCTTGTACCTGGACCCGGCCGAGCTACCCTCGGCAATGATCGGCAAGCCATTTCCGGCGTTCAGCCTGAAGACCGTGCAGGGTGACAAGACCCTCACCCAGGCCGACCTGCTGGGCAGACCGGCGCTGGTCAACGTGTGGGCGACCTGGTGCATCTCGTGCCGCGTCGAACACCCGGTGCTGAACAAACTCGCCGAGAAGGGCGTGGTGATCTATGGCATCAACTACAAGGACGATAATGCAGCGGCCTTGAAATGGCTGGCGCAATTCCATAACCCATATCAGCTGGATATCCGCGATGAAGACGGCAACCTCGGTTTGAACCTTGGCGTGTACGGCGCCCCGGAAACCTTCTTTATTGATGCCAAGGGCGTGATCCGTGACAAGTACGTCGGCGTGATCGACGAAGTGGTCTGGCGTGAGCAGCTGGCCGCCAAGTACCAGGCGCTGGTCGATGAGGCCAAGCCATGAAGCGTTTGTTAGCCGCTGCCGTGCTGGCGCTGGGCTTGGCCGGCATGGCCCACGCCGCCATCGACACATACGAGTTTGCCAAGGACGGTGACCGTGAACGTTTTCGCGAACTGACCAAGGAACTGCGCTGCCCCAAGTGCCAGAACCAGGACATCGCCGACTCCAACGCGCCCATCGCCGCCGACCTGCGCAAAGAGATCTTCCGCATGTTGGGGGAGGGCAAGGACAACCAGCAGATCATCGACTTCATGGTCGACCGCTACGGCGATTTTGTGCGCTATAAACCGGCCCTCACTGGCAAGACCGCGCTGCTCTGGTTCGGCCCTGCCGGGCTGTTGTTAGCCGGTGTGGTGGTCATGGCCGTGATTATCCGCCGTCGCCGCGCCGCACCTACTGATGGTTCCGACGCGCTCTCCGCTGATGAGCGCAAACGCCTCGACCAATTGCTGGACACCAAGACTGATGATTGATTTTTGGCTCGCAGCAGGGTTGCTGCTCCTGATTGCCCTGAGTTTCCTGTTGATCCCTGTACTGCGCGGCCGCCGCGCCCAACGCGAAGAGGATCGCACCGCGCTGAACGTGGCGCTCTACCAGGAACGCGTGGCCGAGTTGCAAGTGCAGCAGGACGAGGGCGTGCTCAATGCCGCGCAACTCGACACCGGCCGCGCCGAAGCGGCCCGGGAATTGTTGGCCGACACTGAAGGTGTGGAAAAACCTCGCGAATCGCGCTTGGGTAAGCCGTTGCCTTTTTTGGCGGCTTTTCTCGTGCCGATTTTGGGCGTTGCGCTGTACCTGCATTATGGGTCCAGCGACAAGGTCGAACTGACCCGCGAGTTCTCCCAACCGCCGGTGTCTATGCAAGACATGACCCAACGTCTGGAGCGCGCTGCGGTGGCCCAGCCGGATTCGCCGCAAGGCCTGTACTTCCTTGGGCGCGCCTATATGGCCCAGGACCGTTCGGCCGATGCAGCCAAAGTCTTCGAGCGCACCGTGGCCCTGGCTGGCCGCCAGCCGGAACTGCTCGGCCAATGGGCGCAAGCGCAGTACTTTGCCGACAACAAGCAGTGGTCGCCCAAGGTGCAGGCGCTGACCGATGAAGCCTTGAAGCTGGACCCGAAGGAAGTCACCAGCCTTGGCCTGCTGGGTATTGCTGCCTTTGAAGGCCAGCGCTATCAGGAGGCTATCGACTACTGGAACCGCCTGTTGGCGCAGTTGCCAGCGGAAGATAGCTCCCGTATCGCGCTGCAAGGCGGGATTGATCGCGCAGCGGAAAAACTCAAGGAGAGCGGTGGCACTGTCGCTCAAGCGCCTAAGACTGTTCTGAAAGTACGTGTGGACCTGTCCGCCGAAGTGAAGGCCAAAGCCCTGCCAACCGACAGCGTCTTCATCTTTGCTCGCGCGGTCTCCGGCCCACCGGCGCCTTTGGCGGCCAAGCGCGTCACCGTCGCGCAGTTGCCGGTTACCGTTGAACTGGGCGATGCGGACGCGATGATGCCGCAGTTGAAACTGTCGAACTTCGCCGAAGTCCAACTGGTTGCGCGCATATCCCGGGCCGGTCAACCGACCACTGGCGAGTGGATCGGCCGCAGCCAACCCCTGGCCAGCTCCACCACTGCTTTGCAGAAGCTGACCATCGACAGTCCGGACAAGTAACTTGAGGAAACGCCTATGACCGCATTTGCACGCATCACCTTGCTCAGCCTGGTACTCGGCTTGAGCGCTTGTGCGGTCCACCGGCCACCTCCCGCGCCTACCGGCCCGACCATCCCACCGTCGGGCCCGTCGACCCAGCCGGGCACCCAACCTTCAAGCCCGGCAACCCCGTCGCCGAAACCGCTGCCGAGCAAATCGCCGACCTTCGCCCCGCCACCGGGCGCCGCCAGCCACTGGGACGGCAAGATGCAGGTGTACGTGCTGGAAGAACAACCCGACACTTTCTATCGCCAGCGCACTTACTACCGCTGGAGCAACGGCTGGAGCCGCTCCATCAGCCCGAATGGGCCATGGGAGGAGACCGACGTGCACGGCGTGCCGCCGGGGCTGAGCAAGCAGTACGCGCAATGACAAAAGGCGACCTGGATAGGTCGCCTTTTTTATTTTCGATTCGGAATGCTATCTCGCTAACCCAGGAAAGCCAATGTGGAAGCCGGGCTGTCCCGCGATGGCGGCCTATCAGCCAGGCATTTGTTGCCTGACCCACCGCCAGCACCTGCTTGCGGCTTGAGCCATCCAGGTGTTCGGCGCAGTCGTACGCGTGCGCAGTCGCCGACTCGAGCATCTCGGTGGCACTGCTCAAGGCAACTTCGGTGCTGAGGTCGGGGCGGGGGGTTATCCGAGGCGGAGGGCGGAGGGCGTAGGTGTGACTTTTTTCATGCGGTCACTCCTGGCGTTAAAGGAGTCGCCACGATCACTTCCACACCCGTTCGCTGATTTTGCAGCGACCCGCGAAGGTTCACGGCGAGGTTGATCGGACGCACCCCGAAATCTGTGTAGGGCAGGTCCTAATGGCAACGTTGCATCAAACAGGTGAGCCGTACGCAGGTTGGTCGACCAGGCAATGGGAAACCCGGCAGGGCTTGGCCCCCCGTGCGTACGGCTCGGTCCATATAATGCAGAGCGGTTAAACGACTCGGCGTAGGGAAAGTCTTGTTCAGCGTGCGTCAGCACCAAGCCTCTGACGACGCGACGTTGACTCATGTTGAAGCGTCGGTGCGCTACGGCATGACCATCGCCAAATTCCCCACTACGCTTGAAGCGGCGAAGGGCTGTCAGGCGCTGAACATGAAAGTCTTGATGGTCGCGCCGAACGTGGTGCGCGGTGGGGCGCACTCGGGTAATGTGGCCGCCGCCGGGCAGCCTGTTACAGGCTCTGTTCGCGCTGGCCGACCAACGGGACGGCGGCAGCTTGTCGCGGGCGGTCAAGATGATCGGCCTGGCGCCTGCACATGCAGCGGGCCTGACTGATCGTGGTGAAATAAGCCAAGAGGTTGTTTTGATGGCAGGCAGGTTGATCTATCTCATCGGGCCATCGGGTTCGGGCAAGGACAGCCTGCTGGATGCCGCGCGCCCGCGTTTGGTCGAGCGCGGCTGCCACATTGTGCGCCGTGTGATCACTCGCTCGGCCGAGGCGGTGGGCGAGGCGGCCCAAGGCGTGAGCCCGGAGCAGTTCGCCGCGATGCAGGCCGAGGGCGCGTTTGCTCTCAGCTGGCACGCCAATGGGTTGTGCTATGGCATTCCCAAGGCAGTCGACGCGTGGCTGGCAGCGGGGGACGACGTACTGGTCAATGGCTCCCGCGCGCATTTGGCGCAGACCCGCGAGCGCTATCCGACATCCCTGGTGTTGCTGCTGACGGTTGATCAAGCTGTGTTACGTGAGCGCCTGATGGCGCGCGGGCGTGAGTCCGAGGCGCAGATCGAAGAGCGCCTGGCGCGCAATGCGCGGTTCACCGCTGAGCTGATTGCGGGCAGTGGTTCGGGGTTGTTTGTGCTGGACAATTCCGGCCCGCTTGAACACACCGTCGAGCGCTTGCTGTGCTGCCTTGACCATGGGCACTCGGCATGCGCCTGACCTTGCTCGGCACGGGCGACGCGCGCCAAGTTCCGGCGTATGGCTGCGAGTGCGCTGCCTGCGATCTTGCGCGCAGCGATGCAAGCCTGCGCCGCCAGCCGTGCAGCGCGTTGGCGATCAGCGCTGGTTGATCGACAGCGGGTTGCCCGAACTCACTGAGCGCTTCCTGCCGGCCACGTTGGCCCTGTTGCAACACGAGCCGCTGGATGTGTTGGTGCTCGATTGCGCCATGCCGCCGCAGCGGCAAGCACCGCGCAATCACAATGACCTGACGCTGGCGTTACAGAGCATTGAGGACACCGGCGCACAATTGGGCGTGCTGACGCACGTGGGGCATACGCTGGATGCATGGTTGTTGACTCATCAGCAGGCGTTGCCCAGGCATGTGACGGTGGCGTGGGATGGCCGGATTCTTTGAACACGGCATCACCCTCTGTTGATCTTTATTGCCCCACGGTCTCAATTCCAAAGCGCTCTGCGATGGCTTTGCGTCCCTTGGCTGTTAACCCCAATGCTCGACTGTCCAGGTCCTGGGTCACCCATTTACGGCGGATAACACTCTGCAGAAATGCCGCGCCCAACGCACCGGCCAGGTGTGGGCGGCGCATGCTCCAGTCCAGGCACGCACAGGCGAAATGTCGGCGCTGCGTACGTAATGCCGCCACATCGACGCCCAGTTCGATCATCGCTGTTTCACCGGGCACGCTGAGCTGATAAACCCCGTCGCCCATCAGCCAGCCGGCCTCGATGAAATGGTCATGCAGTTGTACCGCGAGTGTGCCTGCCATGTGGTCGTAGCAGGTGCGAGCGAATTGCAGGCGATTGGGTGTCTTTGAGACGAACGTTTTGCTGGCAGTGCGGCTGATCACCATCAAACCCTCGATGGCATGTGCTACTGGCGGGCCGGCCAGGCTGTAGTAGCGATGGCGCCCCTGCGTGTGCAACTTAAGCAGCCCATCGTCCTTTAGCCTGGCCAAGTGGGCGCTGGCGGTGGACGTGCTCACTCCGGCAACCGCCGCCATCTCGGTGCTGGTACGCGCGTGGCCGTCCATCAGCGAACAGAGCATTTTCGTTCGCGCAGGCTCTGCAATCGCGCCCGCTACTTGTGAGAGCGCGGCGTCATCGTCATGGGCGTTCATATTTCGTTCCTGGGCGAATCGTTACCGTGTGTGAGAGCCGATAGTAACGCTTCTTTTGTGAACAGGAAGTGCCAAATGACCCCGCTGCAAGCTGCTACCCACGCAGATCCTTACGCTTACTACGCAAGCCTGCGACGCAACGCGCCGCTGGGGTTCGATGCTTCCCTTGGACTGTGGGTCGCCAGTACGGCAAAGGCGGTCGAAGCCGTGCTGATGCATCCCGACTGTCGGGTGCGCCCGTCACACGAGCCGGTACCTGCGGCGATCGCGAGCGGTGCGGCTGGGCAGGTGTTCTCAAAGCTAATGCGTATGAACGAAGGGGTGGCCCACCAGTGCCCGAGGGCCGTGGTCGAGCCCGCGCTGGCCACTGTGGATGCGCAGCGTATTGCCGGGGTGGTAAAGCTACTCGGGGCTTGCATGCATAACCTGGACGATTGGATGTTCACGTTGCCGGTCGCGGTGGTCGGGTCTCTGCTGGGCGTGCCCAGTGATCGGTTAAGCACCGTCGCCGATCAGACACGCATGTTTGTCGCTTGCCTTTCGCCGCTGAGCAGCACAACGCAATTGCGTCATGCCGACGCGGCTGCTGTGTACCTGCGGCAGATGGTCAGTGCTGGGCTTGAGCAGACAGGTTTACTCAAGACGCTTATCGGCGGCGCCTGGGCCGACCCGGGCGCACTGACCGCCAACCTGATCGGGTTGCTGTGCCAAACGTGCGAAGCGAGTGCCGGACTGATTGGTAATACGTTGGTAGCACTGGCTCGGCGGCCCGACCTGCTTGAATACCTTCAGCGCGTGCCGGTCTCGGTGACAGCATTGGTGGAAGAGGTTGCCCGCTACGATTCGCCGGTACAGAACACCCGGCGTTTTGTGGCCGCACGCTGCTCGATTGGCAATAGCGTTTTACACGAGGGCGACACCATCTTGGTGTTACTGGCTGCTGCCAATCGGGACCCCGAGGCGAACCCCGACCCAGACCGTTTTGTGCTTGAACGCCCCCATCGGCGAATCTTCAGCTTCGGTGCGGGCAGCCATCAATGCCCTGGCCAAACACTCGCGGTGGCCATCGCTTCGCAAGCGATCCTGGCCTTACTGCGCGAACCGAGTGTATGGGCGGGGGCGGGTCAGTACGGGTACTGGCCGTCGTTGAATGGGCGTATCCCGCGGTTTCAACAAGACGACCTGAACCGGTGACGCTTTTATATGAAAACGAGGCGTCGGGTTTTGGGTTCGGGCGATGTTTAAGTTGATGTGTAATTGTAGGTTTTTATGTGCACCCCGTTCTACCTATTCCTATGTTTGCGGGCGATGGGCGTGTTGGTGGGCGTTTGGATGTTTGAAAGTGAAATACTATCGGGTTGGTGCTAGGTGTTTCTCTGTGGGAGTTTAAGGCCGCGGTTAGTTAGGGCGTCGCGGCCATGGCCTATTGTTCAGGCTGATTATAAAGTTTTTCAAAGGATGTTTATGAGAATTGCCAATTCGGTTGTTAACCATCATGCACCGATGTTTAAAGGTTCGGTCAAAAAAGCCTCTTTCACTACAGATGAGGCCGCCAGGCAGATACTGCGAGGTGGATACCGGCATTACGATCGTAATGGGGACGGAAGAATCGAATTGTCTTTCACCCTTGACCCAGCGTTCTCTGCACAACAGAAAGCCGCTATTCGCAAAGCGCTGCAGGCCTGGCAAGAGGTGATCAACATTGTATTCAAAGAATCCTCAGCGTCCGCGGACGGTTCAATAACAATCAAAGCGAACCCTGAAACCAGTGGTGGGAGGTCACACTTGCCTGATTGGTATCACGCTGACATGACCACCACTATCGGAACTAAGGGCGCTTCTGATACGCCGCAAAATGGCGATTATTTTTTATTAACCGCTGTTCATGAAGTGGGGCATGCCATTGGTCTCGGGCACCCCGGTAACTATGGTAAAGGTGTGGGCAGTTATGCCGATACGCCTTATGAGCAAGACACCAGAGCCCACAGCGTAATGAGTTATTGGCGCGAAACCAATCAACCGGGTCATGATTTTCTGTGCCGTGAACCTTCCATGCTTATGAAAGATGATATTGCAGCGGCGCAGCAACCCTACGGTGCCAACTTAACGACCCGGAATACGGACACCACCTATGGTTTTAACGCCACTGCCGGCGCCAGTGCCTTCAATCTTAAAGACGCGAACGACACCGCTCTATTTTCAATATGGGACGGTGGTGGTAATGACACGCTGGACTTCTCCGGCTTTTACCAGAATCAGAAAATCAATCTGCACGCTGAATCGTATTCCAGTGTGGGTGGCTTGAAGGGCAACGTTTCCATTGCCAAGGGCGTTGTGTTGGAAAACGCCATCGGCGGTCCGGGCGACGACGACATCCAGGGTAATGAGGTTGGCAACAGGCTCCGTGGCGGCGGCGGTGCAGACCGGCTAAGAGGCGGCGGCGGCGCGGATATTTTTGTTTACGAGAGGGCGAGTGACTCCACGCCCAGCCGACCTGATGAAATCCTCGACTTCGCCAGCGGGGTGGATAAGATTGACCTGCGCGGCCTGTTTAAAAACACCTCACTCAAGCATTTCAAGGTGGTTGAGCAGTTTACGGGGGGCGCAGGCGAGATCGTCCTGAGTTATGACCCGCGCAGCGGCAACGGCAGCTTGAGCCTTGACCTGACGGGGCGAGGCCAAGCCGACTTTTTCCTCAAGAGCGTGGGGGGCATTCAGGCCAGTGACATCGTCACCGGCGAGGCAGTGACGAAACTGAAACCCAAACTGAGTCGCAAGCCGACACCTCAGCGTCGCGCCGACCCGCACGATACCGTCTATGGATTCAACGCCAACACCGGTGATACGGCCAGCAGCCTGCATGCCGGTAGCAGCGCCCCCAACTTCGACATTCGCGACACCGGCGGCAATGACACCCTGGACTTTTCCGGTTTCACGCAGAACCAGGTCATCGACTTGCGCCATAACTCAGCCTCCAGCGTAGGCGGCTTGCGCAATAACGTCGCCATAGCTGAAGGCGTCACGCTGGAGAATGCGATCGGCGGCTCAGGCCGAGATCGGATCATAGGCAACGCTGTGAACAACGTCATCACCGGCGGTGGCGGTGGTGATGAGCTCTGGGGCGTGGGCGGTAGAAATACGTTCAAATATGACAAGGTCAGTGACTCGAGCGCTTACGACCCTGACCGGCTCATGGATTTCGTCAGTGGCGAAGATACGATTGATCTGACGACACTGGCAGAAGAGCTAGGAGTCTCCTTGCGCCTGGTGGAGAACTATACGGGTCGTATTGGCGATACCGTCGTCACGTATGACCCACAGAGCGGCCGTTCCTTTGTGGGCGTCGACCTGCTGGGGCGGCGGCATTCGGATTTCCTGATTCAAAGCTCGCGGTTGATCAAGCCGCAGGACGTGCTCGGCCTGGCTGCCCGCTAGCGCTGAAAAGCGACCTGTTGAGGCGCTGACAAGCTTACGCGTTGCTCAGCGTTTCGACGTACTCGACAAACGCGGCTGCCTTGGGCCAACAAGTCGGCAGAGGCAACCCAGTTGTCGTCGACCACCATATCTGGCGAAGGCGGCCTTGGAGACGTTGGTGCGCTCCTGAGGGCACTCAGGCGGTTGCGACCGAGGCGCCACGCGAGGCACTGAGGAAGCGTAGCAACGCCACCAGCGGGAACACACTGCCCACCAGCATTACGCCCAGCCACCCGCCGTGTTCATACACGCTGCTGGCAATTGCCGAACCGAACGCGCCGCCGATGAAGATGCTGGTCATGTACAGCGCGTTCAGGCGGCTGCGGCTGTTGGCGTCGAGGGTGTAAATAGCACGTTGGCCGAGGACCATGTTCATCTGCACGCAAAAATCCAGCACCACGCCTGTCACCGCCAGGCCGATCACGCTGTACAACGGGTGTACAAAGGCCGGCAGGAAACTCAAGGCACCCAACAGCATCGCCAGCAGCGAGGCGCGATGGGTGTGGCCGGCATCGGCCAGGCGGCCAGCGATGGGCGCGGCGATGGCGCCGATGGCACCCACCAGGGCGAAGATCGCAATCTGGGTTTGGCTCAGGCCATGGTTGCGCACCAGTTCCAGCGGGACGGCGGTCCAGAACAGGCTGAACGTAGCGAACATGCAGCCTTGGTAAAACGCGCGCTGGCGCAGTACCGGTTGTTCACGCAGCAGGGTGCCCAGCGAGCGCAGCAACTGGCCGTAGCTGGCACTATGGTCGGGCTGACGTTTGGGGATGGTCATCAGCAATACCACGCTGATGAACGCCATCAACGCGGCGGCGGCCATGAACATCGCACGCCAGCCAAAGTGGTCAGCCACGACGCTGGACACCGGCCGTGCCAGCAGGATACCCAGCAGCAGGCCGCCCATAATGCTGCCGACCACGCGGCCACGGGACTCGGCAGGCGCCAGGTGTGCGGCCAGCGGGATCAGAATTTGAACCGAGACGGAACTGAACCCGATCAGCAACGACACAAGAAGGAACAAATTCGGCTGCTCGGTGAAGGCGGCACCCAGTAGGCTGGCGATGGCCAGTACCGTGGTGGCGATCATCAGCTTGCGGTTTTCCAGCAGGTCGCCCAGCGGCACCAAGAAGAACAGGCCCAAGGCGTAGCCGATTTGCGTCAGTGACACGATCAGGCTGGCCATCGCCGGGGTCAGGCCGATGTCCGGCGCGATCAATTCGATGATCGGCTGGGCGTAGTAGATGTTGGCGACAATGGCGCCGCAGCAGAACGCAAAAAGCATGACCATGCCTCGGGTCATGGTGCCTGTAGCGTGTGGGGTAGCGTGCATGGTGTTCTCGTAAAAGCGAAGGAAGATGGCGTGCGAGAGTAAAGACAACGCCAGGGCCGTAGTAGGGCGCTGTCAGTGATATCACTCATGCCGCAAATTAATGACTGAAACGTTAACTTTTGGGTTGAACGGCAATGATACATTCAGTCACAACTGCCGAAACAGGAAATCCACTTTCATGAAAATCACGCTGAACAAGATGATCCTGGCTTCAACGCTTGCTGCGGCCATGGCCATTGGGTTGGCCAACGCCGCCAAGGCCGCCGATGCTCCACGAATGGGTGTGCGCGGCGCCATCACGGCGATCGACGGCGATGCAATGCACGTCAAGGTCAACAGCGGTGAAGAGGTGACCGTGCACCTGACCCAAGACACCCAAGTGCGCGCCGTGACCTTGGCCAAGATTGATGAGATCAAGCCCGGCAGCTATATCGGTTCTGCCGCCATGCCAAATGCTGACGGCACTCTGACGGCACTGGAAGTCCACGTGTTCCCGCCGGCCATGGCCGGCACGGGCGACGGCCACCGTGCGTTCGACTTGAAAGAAGGCAGCAGCATGACCAACGGCACCGTCGGCGACCTGGTGGTCAGCAACGGGCGTACCTTGACCGTGAAGTACAAAGGCGGCGAGCAGAAGATTGTGGTGCCGGATGATGTGCCGATCGTGAACCTGGAGCCGGGCGATCGCAGCTTGCTCAAGACGGGCGTGAAGGTGGTGTTGTTTGCGGCGCAGGGCGCGGATGGGACCATTACGGCCCAGGCGATCTCAGCCGGCAAGGATGGGGTTACACCGCCGATGTAACGGACCCAACACAAAACAAATGTGGGAGCAGGCAAGCCAGCTCCCACACTTGACTGCATTTTTTCAGTTAGAGCGATTTACTGCCCGCTGTAGATCTGGTCAAAAATCCCACCATCATTGAAGTGGGTTTTCTGCACGGTGCGCCAGTCGCCAAAGGTCTTCTCGACCGACAGGAAGTCGACTTTCGGGAAGCGGTCGGTGTACTTGGCCAGCACCTTCGGATCACGTGGGCGCAGGTAGTTGTTAGCTGCGATTTCCTGACCTTCAGGCGACCACAGGTACTTCAAGTAGTCTTCGGCGGCCACGCGGGTGCCTTTCTTTTCGACCACTTTGTCGACGACCGACACCGGCGGCTCAGCTTCGGCGGAGACGCTTGGGTAGATCACTTCGAACTGATCACGGCCGAATTCACGGGCGATCATTTCCGCTTCGTTTTCAAAGGTCACCAGCACGTCGCCGATCTGGTTGGTCATGAACGTGGTGGTGGCGGCACGGCCGCCGGTGTCCAGCACCGGCGCTTGTTTGAACAGCTTGCCGACAAAGGTCTTAGCCTTGTCGTCATCACCGCCGTTTTTCAGTACATAACCCCACGCCGACAGGTAGGTGTAGCGGCCGTTACCCGAGGTTTTCGGGTTCGGTACGATCACTTGCACGCCATCCTTGAGCAGGTCCGGCCAGTCTTTCAGGGCTTTTGGGTTGCCTTTGCGCACGATAAACACGGTGGCGGAGGTGAACGGTGCGCTGTTGTTCGGCAGGCGGGTCACCCAGTTGTCCGGCACCAGTTTGCCGTTGTCGACCAACGCGTTGATGTCGGTCGCCATGTTCATGGTGATCACGTCAGCCGGCAGGCCGTCGATCACCGAGCGGGCTTGTTTGCTGGACCCGCCGAAAGACATCTGCAAGGTCAGCTTGTCATTCGGGTGCTCGGCTTCCCAGTGTTTCTGGAAAGCGGCGTTGTAGTCCTTGTAGAAGTCGCGCATCACGTCATAGGAGACATTGAGCAGTGTGACGGGGGCCGCCTGGACGGCGCCCGCCAGGGCAAGGCCGGCGGCCAGAAGAGAGGCGCTAACGAGTTTTTTCACTGCTCATTCCTTGTTGTTCGAGAAGGCGTTCGATTGAGTGAGGGCAATTTGCCAGCGACTATAGCCGGGCGCGCATAGACGTTTAAAGATTAAAACGGACTTTGCTTATTCCACTTTATGAAAAAAGCTTGCTGCCACAGCGCGAGCAAAACGCCGCGTTGGGCTCATGGCTGTCTTTTTTGCACACCGGGCAGTCGTGTTGCAGCTGTTCGCCGCGCATGGCGCTCGCCAGCTCTGCGGTGAAAATCCCGGTGGGCACGGCGATGATCGAATAACCGGTGATCATCACCAGCGACGAGATCACCTGGCCCAATGGCGTCTTCGGCACGATGTCGCCAAAGCCCACGGTGGTCAGGGTCACAATCGCCCAATAGATGCCCTTGGGAATGCTGGTAAACCCATGTTCGGGGCCTTCGATCACGTACATCAGGGTGCCGAACACCGTGACCAGGGTGCACACGCTCACTAGGAACACCACGATCTTCTGCTTGCTGCCGCGCAATGCCGCCATCAGATAGTTGGCTTGCTTGAGGTACGGGCTGAGTTTGAGCACGCGGAAGATCCGCAGCATCCGAATGATGCGGATGATCAGCAGGTACTGCGCGTCGCTGTAATACAGCGCGAGGATGCCGGGCACGATGGCCAGCAAGTCAACCAATCCATAAAAGCTGAAGGCGTAGCGCAAAGGTTTGGGCGAGCAATACAGGCGCAAGCCGTATTCGATGGCGAAGATCAGCGTGAAGCCCCACTCGATATAGGCCAGCAGATTCGCGTAGTTCTGGTGAATCTGGTCGATGCTGTCGAGCATCACGATCACAATGCTGGCAAGGATGATCAGCAACAGGATGCCGTCAAAGCGGCGCCCTGCCGCTGTATCACTTTGGAAAACCATGACGTAGAGCCGTTGACGCCAGTCGTTGTTACTGTCCATAGAACCCGCCCAAATTGAATATCGAGCAAGCCTAGGGGGATTCGAACGGGCTGTCCACGCGGGCTTTGAACAACCGCTGGCTGGCGCGTACCAGCCAGCAGGCGAGGATAAACGGTGCGGTCAGCGTCGGCAGCTGCAGGGCGCTGAACCCCGGCGTGAAGATGATCGCCAGGCCTATGCCGAGCAGCGGCAACCAAGGTTGGCGGCGCTTCTGGCTCAACGCCAGCGCGGCCAACGCCGGGTTGTAGCTGTGCAGGCCGAGAAGGGCGCTGCTGGTTTCGCCCATCAGCAGGGCGAACCACACGCCACTGGCGGCGCCGATCAGCGCCCACAGCGCGCCACGGCGGTCGGCCAGCAACAGCCCAAACGCGATCAGGGCGCCGGCCAGTGGTTGGTCCAGCAGCATGATTTGCGCGAGCCCAGTGAAGGGCGCAGTGAGCACGCCGAGGCTGTCGGGTTCGGTCAAGGTGAGCGTGCTTGCAGGCGCTGTGCCCAGCAGCAACCAGGCGAGGCCGACAAAAGGCGCAGTGTAGGCGGGCAAGTCATCCGCTTGCGTGGCCTGTTTCAACCATTGGCGCGTGAGCATCGCACTCAAGCCGCCGCACGCCAGGATCAGCGGCGGCAACAAGGCCGACCAGGCGAAGTGCTGGCTGATCAACAAGCCCAGCAGCACGCCGTTGTAGCTATACAGACCAGCCTGGCGCTCTGCCTTGGGATAACCCCGGCGCTGGGCCGTGAGCAAACCCGCCACGCCACCTAGCAGAGCTCCGCCGAATAAGGCCGGGGCGCCGATCAGAATGGCCAGCAGGCATAACAGGCCACACAGTGGCTGGCGTTGCAGGAAGATCTGGCTGAAGCCATTGAGCAGGGCCTCGGCCCAGTCGGGGCAGGTAGGGTTGTGCATGGTGGCTTAGTCAGTGAGACCGAGTCGCCCCCAATCGCAGGCAAGCCAGCTCCCACATTTGAATGTATTGCACATCAAAATGTGGGAGTCGGGCTTGCCCGCGATGAGGCCCTTACAGGCGCTAAATCAACGTCTCGATGCGCAGCGAGTTGGTCGACCCCGGCTGCCCAAACGGCACCCCCGCCGTAATCACCAACGTATCCCCGCGCTGCGCCATCCCCTGCGCCTGAGCAATCTCCAGCGCTGTGGAACACACCTCGTCCACCTGGCGCAGCCGATCATTGACCACCGAGTGCACACCCCACGCCACGCTCAAGCGGCGCGCGGTAGAGAGGTTGGGCGTAAGGTTGAGGATCGGCGCCACCGGCCGTTCCCGTGCCGCGCGCAGGCTGGAACTGCCGGACTCGCTGTAGTTCACCAGCACCGCCACCGGCAGGATGCTGCTGATACGGCGAATCGCGCAGCTGATCGCATCCGACACCGTGGCATCGGCCTTGGGCCGGCTGACGTCCAGCTGTGTCTGGTAGTCCGGGCCGTTTTCCACCTGGCGGATGATCTTGCTCATCATCTGCACGGCTTCCAGCGGGTACTCACCCGAGGCGGTTTCCGCCGACAGCATCACCGCGTCCGCACCTTCCGCCACGGCGTTGGCCACATCCGTCACCTCCGCGCGAGTCGGCGCCGGAGAGAAGCGCATGGACTCGAGCATCTGCGTGGCCACTACCACTGGCTTGCCCAACTGGCGGCAGGTGCTGATGATGTCTTTCTGGATCTGCGGCACGCTCTCGGCGGGCACTTCAACGCCCAGGTCGCCTCTGGCCACCATGATCGCGTCGCTCAGTTCGGCGATTTCCTGCAGCCGTTGCACGGCCGAAGGCTTCTCGATCTTGGCCATCAGAAATGCCTTGTCGCCGATCAACTCGCGGGCTTCGCGGATATCTTCCGGGCGCTGCACAAACGATAGCGCCACCCAGTCCACGCCCAACTCCAGGCCGAAGCTCAGGTCGCGGCGGTCCTTGGCGGTCAGCGGGCTGAGTTCCAGCAGGGCTTGTGGGATATTCACGCCTTTGCGGTCAGACAGTTCGCCGCCATTCAGTACGGTGGTGTCGATCGCGTTGGCATGTTTGGTGATCACGCGCAGACGCAGCTTGCCGTCGTCGACGAGTAGGTCCATGCCTGGCTCCAAGGCCGCGATGATTTCCGGGTGCGGCAAGTTAACCCGGCGCTGATCGCCTGGCGTCGGGTCCAGGTCCAGGCGCAAAGCCTGGCCGCGTACCAGTTGCACCTTGCCCTCGGCGAACTGCCCGATGCGCAGCTTCGGCCCTTGCAGGTCCATGAGGATGCCCAGGGGGTAATTGAGTTGGCGTTCTACCTGGCGAATCCACTGGTAGCGCTGGGCGTGATCAGCGTGGTCGCCATGGCTGAAATTGAGGCGGAAGATATTCACCCCGGCCTCCACCAGCTCGCGGATGTCATCGATGCCGTCGGTGGCCGGGCCCAGGGTGGCGAGGATTTTGACCTTCTTGTCAGGCGTCATGTTTGGCAGTCTCAAGAATCAGGATGGCGCGCAAGTCATTGACGTTGGTACGGGTCGGTTCGGTGACGATCAAACCGTCGAGCGCGGCGAAGTAGCCGTAGCCATTGTTGTTGTCCAGCTCGTCGCTGGCCGACAGCCCCAAGGCTTCGGCGCGGGCATAGCTGGTGGGGGTCATGATCACGCCAGCGTTGTCTTCCGAGCCGTCGATGCCGTCGGTGTCACCGGCCAAGGCGTAAACGCCGGGCAGGCCCTTGAGGCTGTCAGTGAGGCTCAGCAGGAATTCGGCGTTGCGCCCACCACGGCCACCGCCGCGCACGGTGACCGTGGTTTCACCGCCAGATAGAATCACGCACGGCGCTGCCAGCGGTTGGCCATGCTGGACGATCTGCCGGGCGATGCCAGCGTGCACCTTGGCCACGTCCCGCGCTTCGCCTTCGAGGTCGCCGAGGATCAACGGGCTGAACCCGGCCTGGCGTACTTTCACCGCCACCGCTTCCAGCGACTGCTGCGGGCGGGCGATCAATTGGAAGTGGCTGCGGGCGAGTACCGGGTCGCCGGGTTTAACGGTTTCCGAGGCCGGGTTCTGCAACCAGCTGCGCACCGAGGCGGGCGCGTCGATGCCGTAGCGCTTGAGGATCGCCAGGGCTTGTGGCGAAGTGCTCGGGTCGCCGACGGTGGGGCCGGAAGCGATGACGGTGGCTTGATCGCCCGGCACGTCGGAGATCGCATAGGTGTAGACCGTCGCCGGCCATGCGGCCTTGGCCAGTCGCCCGCCCTTGATCGCCGAGAGGTGCTTGCGCACGCAATTCATCTCGCCAATGGTTGCGCCAGATTTAAGCAGGGCTTTGTTGATGGCTTGCTTGTCGGCCAGGGTGATGCCTTCGGCGGGCAGGGCCAGCAAGGCGGAACCGCCACCGGACAGCAGGAAGATCACGCGGTCGTCTTCGGTGAGGTTGCTGATCAGTGTCAGCACGCGCTTGGCTACCGCCAGGCCGGCCGCATCGGGTACGGGGTGCGCAGCTTCGACCACTTCGATTTTTTTGCACGGTGCGCCGTGGCCGTAGCGGGTCACTACCAGGCCCGAGACCTCGCCCTGCCAGCAATTTTCGACGACGAGTGCCATGGCAGCGGCGGCTTTGCCCGCGCCGATCACGATCACCCGGCCACTGCGGTCGGCGGGCAGGTAAGGTTCAAGGACTTGCCGGGGGTGGGCGGCGTCGATAGCTGTGGCAAACAGCTCGCGAAGCAGGTGTTGCGGATCGACCGACATAAGCGGGCTCCCGGGGAGTTTTTGTTATTAGAGATGCATCAATTTCAAAGCGGCTGCGGTGTCGGTTTACTTATCGCGAATCGAAAAATTCGCCATATGTTCCAGCCCCTTGATCAGCGCCGAGTGGTCCCAATTGCTGCCGCCAATCGCCGCGCACGTACTGAACACCTGCTGCGTACCGGCGGTGTTCGGCAGGTTGATACCCAGCTCTTTGGCCCCGGCCAGCGCCAAATTCAAATCCTTCTGGTGCAGGTTGATACGGAAGCCCGGATCAAAGGTGCCCTTGATCATCCGCTCGCCATGCACTTCGAGGATTTTTGACGAAGCAAACCCCCCCATCAGCGCTTCACGCACCTTGGCTGGGTCAGCGCCGTTTTTCGAGGCGAACAGCAACGCCTCGGCCACTGCCTGAATGTTCAGTGCGACGATGATCTGGTTGGCGACCTTGGCGGTCTGCCCATCGCCATTGCCACCGACCAGGGTGATGTTCTTACCCATGCTCTGCAGCAGCGGCAGGGCGCGTTCAAACGTCTGCGGTTCGCCACCGACCATGATGCTCAAGGTGCCAGCCTTGGCGCCCACTTCACCACCGGACACCGGGGCGTCGAGGTACTGTGCGCCGCTCTGGTTGATCTTGGCGGCGAAGGCCTTGGTCGCGGTGGGCGAGATCGAGCTCATGTCGATCACCACCTTGTTCGGTGACAAGCCGGCAGCCACGCCGTCGGCGCGCAATAGCACGTCAGCGACCTGCGGGGTGTCGGGCACCATGACGATGATGAATTCGGCTTCCTGCGCTACTTGCTGCGGGTTGGCCAAGGCCACGGCGCCAGCGTCGATCAGGGTTTGAGGTGCTTTGCCGTGGTGTTCTGACAGGAACAGTTGGTGACCTGCTTTCTGCAGGTTTGCAGCCATCGGTTCCCCCATGATGCCGGTGCCGATAAATCCGATTTTAGCCATGATCAAAATCCTCTTTTTATTAGGTGGGCAGGCCTGGCGCGACCTGCCAAACACAGGCGATCCCAATGTGGGGTGTGTCTGTTAGATCGCGTTATGGGTTTTGAGCCAACCCAACCCCGCTTCAGTGGTGGTCAGCGGCTTGTATTCACAGCCCACCCAACCGGTGTAACCGATGCGGTCCAAATGCTCGAACAGGAAGCGATAGTTGATCTCCCCAGTCCCTGGCTCGTGACGCCCTGGGTTGTCGGCCAGTTGGATGTGATTGATCTCGCCCAGGTGCGCGGCCATGGTCCGGGCCAGGTCGCCTTCCATGATTTGCATGTGATAGATGTCGTATTGCAGGAACAGGTTAGCGCTGCCCACTTGCTCGCGAATCGACAGGGCTTGCGCCGTGTTGTTGAGGTAGAAGCCAGGAATGTCGCGGGTGTTGATCATCTCCATCACCAGCTTGATGCCTGCCGCTTGCAGCTTGTCGGCGGCGTACTTGAGGTTGGCGACAAAGGTTTTTTCCACGGTGTCGTCGTCAACGCCTTGCGGACGGATGCCCGCCAGGCAGTTGATCTGCGTGTTGCCGAGCACCTGGGCATAGGCGATGGCGAGCTTGACCCCGGCACGGAACTCCTCGACTCGGTCCGGGTGGCACGCCAGGCCACGTTCGCCCTGAGCCCAGTCACCGGCCGGCAGGTTGAACAGCACTTGGGTCAGGCCGTTAGCATCCAGGTGTGCCTTGATCTCGGCGGAGCTGAATTCGTACGGGAACAGGTACTCGACACCTTGGAAGCCGGCATTGGCAGCCGCTTTGAAACGGGCGAGAAAGTCCTGCTCGGTAAACAGCATGGACAGGTTGGCGGCAAAACGCGGCATAGGGTTCTCCTTAATCGAGCAGGGAAATGGCAGTCGGCGCATCATTGCCGACCAGGGCCAGATCTTCGAATTCGTTGACGGCGTTGATCTCGGTGCCCATAGAAATATTGGTCACGCGCTCCAGAATAATCTCAACAATCACCGGCACCTTGAATTCTTCAATCATCTCCTTGGCCTTGCGCAACGCCGGCGCAATCTGGCCCGGTTCGAATACGCGCAGGGCCTTGCAACCCAGGCCTTCAGCGACCGCGACGTGGTCCACGCCGTAGCCGTTGAGCTCCGGAGCGTTGAGGTTGTCGAAGGACAGTTGTACGCAGTAGTCCATTTCAAACCCGCGCTGGGCCTGGCGGATCAAACCCAGGTAGGAGTTGTTCACCACCACGTGGATGTATGGCAGCTTGAACTGCGCGCCCACGGCCAGCTCTTCGATCATGAACTGGAAGTCATAGTCGCCTGACAGCGCCACCACGTTGCGGCTCGGGTCTGCCTTGACCACACCGAGCGCCGCCGGAATGGTCCAGCCCAACGGGCCGGCCTGGCCGCAGTTGATCCAGTGGCGTGGCTTATAGACGTGCAGGAATTGCGCGCCGGCAATCTGTGACAGGCCGATGGTGCTGACGTAGCAAGTGTCTTTGCCGAACACCTGGTTCATCTCTTCGTACACCCGTTGCGGCTTGACCGGCACGTTGTCGAAGTGGGTCTTGCGGTGCAGGGTGGCTTTGCGTTGTTGGCAGTCATTGAGCCAGGCGCTGCGGTCCTTGAGCTTGCCTGCGGCTTTCCACTCGCGGGCCACTTCAATGAACATCGTCAACGCAGAACCGGCGTCCGAAACAATGCCCAGGTCCGGGGTGAACACGCGGCCAATCTGCGTCGGCTCGATGTCCACGTGAATGAATTTGCGGTCTTCGGTGTACACCTCCACCGAACCAGTGTGGCGGTTGGCCCAGCGGTTACCGATGCCCAGCACCACGTCCGACTTGAGCATCGTCGCGTTGCCATAACGGTGCGAGGTTTGCAGGCCGACCATGCCCACCATCAGCGGGTGGTCGTCCGGGATCGTGCCCCAGCCCATCAGGGTCGGGATCACCGGGATGCCGGTCAGCTCGGCGAACTCCACCAGCAGTTCGCTGGCGTCGGCGTTGATCACGCCGCCGCCGCTCACCAGCAACGGGCGCTCGGCCTGGTCGAGCAGCGCCAGGGCTTTTTCGACCTGGATGCGCGTGGCCAGCGGCTTGGCGAGCGGCAATGGCTGGTAGGCGTCGATGTCGAATTCGATCTCGGCCATCTGCACGTCAAACGGCAGGTCGATCAGCACCGGGCCGGGGCGGCCGGAACGCATTTCATAGAATGCTTTCTGGAACGCGTAGGGCACCTGGCCGGGTTCGAGGACGGTGGTCGCCCACTTGGTCACCGGCTTGACGATGCTGGTGATATCGACCGCCTGGAAATCTTCCTTGTGCATGCGTGCACGCGGGGCTTGGCCGGTGATGCAGAGAATCGGGATCGAGTCGGCCGAGGCGCTGTAAAGACCCGTGACCATGTCGGTGCCCGCCGGGCCCGAGGTGCCGATGCACACGCCGATATTACCGGCCTTGGTGCGGGTGTAGCCCTCGGCCATATGCGAGGCGCCTTCAACATGGCGAGCAAGGACGTGATCGATGCCACCGACCTTCTGCAAGGCCGAATACAACGGGTTGATGGCGGCGCCTGGAATACCGAAGGCAGTGTCGACACCTTCACGGCGCATCACCAGGACGGCGGCTTCGATTGCTCTCATTTTGCTCATGGTTTTGGTGCCTCTTGCGTTTTGTAATTGTATACAAGTGGTGTCTGCTCAAAGTGTATTCACGGCGAGCGGCGCAGGTCAATCCATTTCATTCACTGACCTTTGCGTTCGTCGGAACGGCTTTTTTCGACGTATGGAGCCTTTGTGCGAAAATATTGTATACAGAAATAAACTTTATTGTGTTCTATTTGTTTGATCGAGCTTCTGATCAATCAGACCTCCACCGCTTTACCCATAACAAGATAAGGACGGCAGCTATGAGCGCTTTAACCTTGAAAATCGCAGTCAACCTGGCCGGTCAGGCCATCACCGCAGGTCGCACCATTTCCGCCGCGCCGCTTACCATTGCAGTGCTCGACAATGGCGGACACTTGGTCACCCTGCAGCGCGAAGACGGCGCCAGCCTGCTGCGCCCGCAAATCGCCATTGGCAAAGCCTGGGGCGCGATTGCCCTAGGCAAGGGCTCACGTTTGCTGGCGTTGGACGCGCAGCAACGCCCGGCCTTTATCGCGGCGTTGAACAGCCTGGGGCAGGGCAGCGTGGTGCCGGCGCCGGGCGGGGTATTGATTCGGGATCAGGCGGGGGCGGTACTGGGGGCGATCGGGATCAGTGGGGACACGTCGGACATTGATGAGCAGTGCGCGATTACGGCGATTGAGGGGGTCGGGTTGTTGGCGGATGCGGGGGTGTCTGCTTGATTATTAGGTGACCGATAGCTTGCCATCGTGGGCAAGCCCGCCCCCACATTGGCTTTGCGGTGTTCATACAGCGTGTGTCTGGCACAGTAGCAAATGTGGGAGCGGGCTTGCCTGCGATGGCCACACCACGGTTTATCAGTCCGGCTCACACCCCTTCAACACCAACCGAATAATCGTCTGCGCCGCTGCTTCATAATCTGCCTCATCCAGCTTGGCTTTCCCGGTTACCGCCGAGATCTGCCAATCAAAATCGGCATACGTCTGCGTCGCCGCCCAGATGCTGAACATCAGGTGATTAGGGTCAATGGCCGCGATCAGGCCACGGTCTACCCAGCTCTGGATGCAGTCGATGTTGTGCTTGGCCTGGGCGTTCAGTTGCTCGACTTGCTGGCTGCTCAGGTGCGGCGCGCCGTGCATGATTTCGCTGGCGAATACTTTGGAGGCAAACGGCAGGTCGCGGGAGATGCGGATTTTCGAGCGGATGTAATTGCTCAGCACCACCGCCGGCTCACCGTCGGGATTGAACGGCGTGGACGCGGCCAGGATCGGCTCGATAATACTCTCGAGCACCTCGCGATACAGGTTGTCCTTGGACTTGAAGTAGTAGTAAACGTTGGGCTTGGGCAGCCCGGCCTTGGCGGCGATGTCGCTGGTTTTAGTCGCGGCGAAGCCCTTGTCGGCAAACTCCTCACTGGCCGCCCGCAGGATCAGTTCTTTATTGCGCTCGCGAATGGTGCTCATAAACTAGGAATATCCTTGCCAAGACAGGCGGTCGGGCATGGTAGCACCGGCTTGGCGCAGCGCTCAATGATACAGGCGCAGCCCTTGCGCGTCGGGTGTTTGAACGTATTCACGGCAGTACAGGCTGGCCGCGCTGCTAGCGTTATAGAGGACCGATTTAATCCTTCCTAAGATCTGCAGCTCTGTTTGGCCTATCCAGGGCGGGCTTGGGTTACTTGCTGCTGATGCTGCCAGCCAAGGTCACTCTGTTATGCCGTAGGCTCACGGATAACGGTATTAGCCAAGTCAACTCGTTCTGGACGTTGTTGCCTGTTGTCGGGTCGCTCTTCTGGGTTGGTTTTGGGTTATACCCGGGCGCTAAGGAACAACCGGCTAGCCGCTCTGTGGATACGTCACGCACTGCTGAGTGATTGTTGGAGCAGAAACAAAAAAGCCACTCACTTAGGTGAGTGGCTTTTTCGTATCTGGATGGCGTTTACTCGGCAATCTGCAACTTGCGCGATTCGGTGTAGATGTAGCGCACCTTCTCATACTCAAACGGCGAGTTCATCTGGCCGTAGCGGAAGCTGGTCTGGTAGCGCTTGTCGACGGCACGCAGGGCCCAGATTTCCGGGTGGTTTTCGCTGACCTTGGACACGTTGAGGAAGTTGATTTCGGTTTCGGCGCCGTAGTCGACGATCAGGCCGGTGGTGTCGCGCAGGTTTGACGGACCGAAGATCGGTAGCACCAAGTACGCACCGCCGGGCACGCCGTAGAAGCCCAGGGTCTGGCCGAAGTCTTCGCTCTGGCGCGGCAGGCCCATCGCGGTGGCCGGGTCCCACAGACCGGCGACGCCGATGGTGGTGTTGAGCAGCAGGCGCCCGGTGGTTTCCAGGGAGCGGTGGCCCTTGAATTGCAGCAGGCTGTTCAGCAGGTTGGGCACATCACCCAGGTTATTGAAGAAGTTGCTCACACCGGTGCGCAGGAAGCTCGGCGTGACATAGCGGTAACCGTCAACCACCGGCAGGAACACCCATTGGTCGAAACGGTAGTTAAAGTGGTATACGCGGCGGTTCCACGATTCCAGTGGGTCGTACACGTTGAGCGCGGTGAGCGATGAACGTTCGAACTCGCGCTGGTCCAGGCCCGGGTTGAACTTGAGCTTGGTCAGCGGCTCCTTGAAACCGTCAGAGTCGACCTTGACCGGTTCGTGCGCCTTGCTGTTGTCGGCATTGGCGACGCCCGCGCACATCAGGGCGGCGAGCAGCAGAAGATATTTAGCCACGGAAGAACTCCAGCATGGCGTCGGCGTTGACGCGGTAATTGAGGTTGCCGCAGTGGCCGCCCAGCGGGTAGACGGTCAAGCGATCGCCGAAGGTTTTACGCAGGAAACCGAGGTCGCCCGGGCCGAGGATTACGTCGTCGGCGTTGTGCATGACTGCGATTTTCGGGCTGTCGTGCAGGTAGTCCTTAAGCGCATACAGGCTCACTTGGTCAACCAGTTGCAGCAAACTGCCGCCGTCGGAGCGCGCGCGCCACATCGGAATCACTTGTTCGGTGAGGTAGCAGTCGAAGTCGCATTGCAGCGCACGCTTGAGGAACGGCGTGAGGCTGGTGCCTTCGGTGATCGGGTATTTAGGCGGGATGATCAGGCCGCGGCGGTTGATCAGGTCCGAAGTAAAGGCGATGTCGGCCGCCGAGAAGCGGAACGAGGTGCCGATCAGCATGGCCATCTGTTCGTTAGTCAGGTGCTGCTTGGAGTTCTGGAAGTCGTAGAGCAGGGCGTCATTGAGGTCGATGTAGCCCTTTTGCTGGAAGTAACGGGTCAGTTTGCTCAACACCAACTCGTAGAAGGTGGTGGTGTTGTTGATGCCCTTAACCTCGGTCTGTACCAGCTTGTCGAGGTTGGTGATCGAGGTGTAGAGGTTGACCGGCGGGTTGAGCAGCAGCACTTTCTTGAAGTTGAAGCTGCGACGGGTCTCGTCGAGCTTGCTGACAAATGCCGCATCCAGGGCGCCCAGGCTGTAGCCGGTGAGGTAGAAGTCGGTCACTGGCAGAGAGGCGTTCTGTGCGCGCACAGCTTGCATCACGCGGTACATGTCCTCGGCGTCTTCCTGGCTGATACCGGGAGTGGCGAAGCGCGACGCTGAGGCGATGAAGTCGAAGCTGGTCGGTGAAGACAACTGCACCACGTGGTAGCCGGCTTGGTAATACAGTTTTTTCAGGTATTCATTGATGCTGCTGTCAAAACGCGCACCGGTGCCTGCGATCAGGAAGATCAACGGCGCGGCGCGGTCTTGTTTGGCGATACGGTAGGTGAGTTTCTTCACTGCCCAGAAATTGTCCGGCAAACTGAATTCGCGCTCGGGGCGCATGTTCAGGGTGTAGTCGGACTGGTTGATCTCATCGTTGGTCGGTAATTTGGGCCGAAGATCAGGCGGGGTGGTGGCGATGGTCGCTTCGAACGGGTTGGTCAAAGGGTAGCCATAGGTGGCCTGGTCGATGTCGACGGCCAGTGCTGACGCACTCAAAAAAAGGCTGCCGAGTAAGGCAGCACAGCGCAAGGAACGGAGCATGACTTAATCCCTAAGAGGAAACGGGCTGAATGAAGTTCGCAGGCTATGACCACCGCGTTGCCACCGAAGTGCCAGCCTTCGGCACGAAAAGTCGGAAAAAAACGTCGGAATCGGGGTTATAGCAGCCAGAAGATACACGTTGCCGCGCGTCGATGAACACTAATTGTGCGCAGGTGCCTTGCTAACGGCTGCCGGCGCATTAAGCTGAGCGCCGTTTTTGCCTTTCGGAGTGCTCCATGTCCCGTCGTTTGCCGTTGATTCTGCTGCTCATTGCTCTGCCGTTATGGCTGGCCGCCAGTTATGGCGCCCGATACGGTTTTATGGAGGATGGCCGCTGGGTAGGAGTCTGCGTCGATGAGGCCAGCCGCTGGGAATGCCAGCTGCGCTCGAACCTGGGGCTGATGATTCACTTCAAGGTGTTGGGCTGGGCGGCATTGGTTACATCGGTGCTAGCGTTCTTTGTGCCTGGCCGTGCGGGATGGGGCCTGGCGGTACTGGGGCTGGTGTTCGGTTTTCCCGCGCTGGCGTTGTACAACACCACGTTCGCGGTGTTTGCGGTGGTGATTGCGGGGCTGCGGTTGGTCAGGAAGCCACGGGCTGCCTGATAGGACCTCATCGCAGGCAAGCCAGCTCTCACATCAGACCGAGTGGACTCTTTGGCATGCGGTCTAATGTGTGGCTTGCCTGCGATAGCATTTTTAAGCCCTACGCACCCGTAGGCAACGCCACAACGCTCCAACCATCATCACGCTGAGCACCGCCCAACCCCACGCCTGCTGGTTCAGCAACCCTTCGCGATAGAGCTGCGGCGCAATGCCGGCACCGATAATGAAGGCCAGCAGCGCGATCTCCCGGCGTGGCCCGGTTACCGGGCGAACCAGATACACCAGGGCCGGCAACACCAGTGCCGCACTTGGGAAGCTGCGATAGCGCGGGTCAAACACCAGTGCGAGCATCATCACCGCGCCGGCAAAGCCGGCGATTGCCACCAGCCAGCCTGCGCGTTGCTCCAGCCAGTTGAATGCCCGTTCGCGCCAACCGTCCCGCGCACTCAGGGCCAGCGCAGCATGGGCCAGCACCAGCAGGTTCAGCACGATCAGCAAGCCTGCCCACACCCATTCATCGTTGAAGCGTGCGGTGACGCGGGTCAGTTCGGCCCAGGTGCCGATTGAGCAGGCGGCGACCGCTCCGAGCAGTGGCAGCATTAGCGCTGCGCGAGTGCTGCGAACGCGGCCGCCGAGGGCCAAGGTGCCCAGCAGGATAATCCCGCCCACGCCCAGCCACAGCGGCCAGTACGGCACATTGCTCACCGGCCCGGCGAGGATGCCCTTGTCCTGGCGATCAGCATCAAACAGCCCCCAGTAACCGCCGACCGCGCCTTCACTGGCGCGTTTCCACGGCTGGTCAAACGCCTCGATCAGGTTGTAGCGCCAGCCGTTGGCTTCGGCCATGGCCACAAAGCCACGCATGAACTTGGCTTCGTTAACGCGGCTCGGCACGGCTGTTTCGCGCTGGCGACCTTCGCTGGGCCAGCCGGTCTCGCCGATCAGCACGTCTTTGGGGGCGAACTTGTTGCCGAAGGTCTGGCGTACATCACCCACGTGCTTGAGCGCCTGGTCGATGCCGGACGGGTCATCCTCCCAGTACGGCAGCAGGTGAATGGTCAGGAAATCCACGGCCGGGGCGATTTCCGGGTGTTGCAGCCAGAACTCCCACACATCGGCATAGGTGACCGGCTGTTTGATCTGACGTTTGACTTTATGGATCAGCGTCACCAGTTGCTTGGCGGTGACTTCCTTGCGCAACAGGGCTTCGTTGCCGACGATGACCGAGGTGACCACGTCAGGGTTGGCGTTGGCCGCAGTGATCAACTCGTCGATTTCTTTTTCGGTGGCAACCGCGTCACTGCTGACCCAGGCGCCGGCCATCAACGTCAACCCATGCTTGCGCGCCATGCCTGGCAGGGCTTCCAGACCGGTCATGGAGTAAGTGCGAATACATTCAAAACGGGTGGCCAGCAGTGCCAAGTCGGCATCCATACGCTCGGGGCGCAGCTGGAATGGCTGGTCGAACGGCGATTGGTCCTTGTCGAATGGCGTGTAGGACGCGCACTGCATTTTGTGGCTGGCGCTGGCCACGTCCGGCAACACCACGGGCCGGCCGAGGCCGTACCAATAGCCGACAAGGGCAAGCACGCCGAGGATCAAGGCGAAAACATAGGGCAGGGCAGGGAGGCGGGCAGTGGCAGGCATAGTCGGCTTATCTGGGGGAGCAAAGGCGCGCATCTTACCCGGATTTAGCCCGTCCAGTGGGGCAGCATAATTTAGACATGCAAAGTTCGGGCGGGATTTTGTTGCTATGTCCTACAAATCGTCCTGCTGGCGATGTGATGTCGTTTCTTGCTCACCTGAGGTCGCAGTCAGAGCAGGTCCAAGGCCCCGGCGGGTTGATGATCGAAGTGTCAGCACTCCACTGATGTCACAGCCTCCGGATCGATGCGCGTGAAGGGGGCGCGGTGCACCACATAACAACAGGTTGACGTCGCTCGGCATCCGTCGGGCGCAGCACTTTCGGGGAAGTACGATGAAGATGCGACGACTCTTGGGCGCAACTGCCACTCTGGTAGTTGCGATGAGCTCCACACTGGCCAACGCCGACAGCAAGACCCTGAGCATCGGCTATGTAGACGGTTGGTCCGACAGCGTTGCCACCACTCATGTGGCAGCAGAAGTGATCAAGGAAAAGCTCGGTTATGACGTGAAACTGCAAGCCGTCGCCACCGGGATCATGTGGCAGGGCGTCGCCACCGGCAAACTCGACGCCATGCTCTCCGCCTGGCTGCCTGTGACCCATGGTGAATACTGGGCCAAGAACAAGGACAAGGTGGTCGACTACGGCCCCAACTTCAAGGATGCAAAAATTGGCTTGATCGTGCCGGAGTACGTCAAGGCCAAGTCCATCGAAGACCTCAAGACCGACACTACCTTCAAGAACAAGATCGTCGGCATTGACGCCGGTTCAGGCGTAATGCTTAAAACCGACGAAGCCATCAAGGCCTACGGCCTGGATTACAAGCTGCAAGCCAGCTCGGGCGCCGCGATGATCGCCGAGCTGACCCGTGCCGAAGACAAGCAGGACTCGATTGCGGTGACCGGTTGGGTGCCACACTGGATGTTCGCCAAGTGGAAACTGCGTTTCCTGGACGATCCAAAAGGGATTTATGGTGCTGCGGAAACCGTCAACAGCATCGGCAGCAAGGGCCTGGAGAAGAAAGCGCCGGAAGTCGCCGCCTTCCTGAAGAAATTCCAGTGGGCCTCCAAGGATGAAATCGGCGAAGTCATGCTCGCGATTCAAGAGGGCGCCAAACCTGATGCGGCGGCCAAGGACTGGGTTGCCAAGCACCCAGAGCGTGTGGCCGAGTGGATCAGTAAATAACCGTTAACCCTGTAGAAGTTACGCCGCAGACCTAATGTGGGAGCGGGCTTGCTCGCGAATCTGGTGTGTCAGTCAGCACATTTATTGACTGATACACCGCATTCGCGAGCAAGCCCGCTCCCACATTTTTTTGTTTGTATTCAGGCTGCCATTTATTTGTTGACTGAAAAACTTGCGAAGTTGCTATCTCGTTCTACTACTAAGGTCGTCTGGAACCTGTTCTGCAGCCGCATACAGTGGATACGTTCCAATAATAAAAAAGCTGTGCTGCGAGGATAAAAACAATGAACGACAGCATTTACCTCTCGATTCAAAACAGCCCGCGTTTCAAGGAGCTGGTAAGAAAAAGGGAAAGGTTCGCCTGGATTCTCTCGGCGATCATGCTTGGGCTGTACTCCGGTTTCATTCTTCTGATTGCCTATGGGCCGCAAATACTGGGGGCCAAGCTCAGCCCCGGTTCGTCCATCACCTGGGGAATCCCGATTGGGGTCGGGCTGATTGTTTCGGCCTTTGTCCTGACTGCGATTTACGTACGACGCGCCAATGGCGAATTTGACGACCTGAACAATGCGATTCTCAAGGAGGCTGCGCAATGATCCGTCGTCTATTGGCTGTACTCGGCGCTTCGGTCTTTGCACCTGCTGTTTGGGCGGCGGACGCATTGACCGGTGAAGTGCATAAACAACCGCTGAATATCCCCGCAATCCTGATGTTCGTGGCCTTCGTCGGTGCGACCTTGTGCATCACCTACTGGGCATCCAAGCGCAACAAATCGGCGGCCGACTACTACGCGGCCGGCGGCAAGATCACCGGTTTCCAGAACGGCCTGGCGATTGCCGGCGACTATATGTCGGCGGCGTCCTTCCTGGGGATTTCCGCGCTGGTGTTCAGCTCTGGCTACGACGGCTTGATCTACTCGATCGGCTTCCTGGTGGGCTGGCCGATCATTCTGTTCCTGATCGCCGAGCGTCTGCGTAACCTGGGCAAGTACACCTTTGCCGATGTGGCGTCTTATCGCCTCGGGCAAGCTCAGATCCGCAGCCTGTCGGCCTGTGGCTCGCTGGTGGTGGTGGCGTTCTACCTGATCGCGCAGATGGTTGGTGCGGGCAAGTTGATCCAGTTGCTGTTTGGCCTTGATTACCATGTGGCGGTGATCCTGGTGGGCATCCTGATGTGCATGTACGTGCTATTCGGCGGCATGCTGGCGACGACCTGGGTGCAGATCATCAAAGCGGTCCTGCTGCTGTCCGGTGCCTCGTTCATGGCGCTGATGGTGATGAAGCACGTCAACTTCGACTTCAACATGCTGTTTTCCGAGGCGATCAAGGTTCACCCTAAAGGTGAGGCGATCATGAGCCCCGGCGGCCTGGTGAAAGATCCGATCTCTGCATTCTCCTTAGGGCTGGCGCTGATGTTCGGCACCGCAGGCCTGCCGCATATCCTGATGCGCTTCTTCACCGTAAGCGACGCCAAGGAAGCGCGTAAGAGCGTGCTGTATGCCACCGGCTTTATCGGCTACTTCTACATCCTGACCTTTATCATCGGCTTCGGCGCGATCCTGCTGGTCAGCACCAACCCGGCGTTCAAGGATGCGGCAGGCGCCTTGTTGGGCGGTAACAACATGGCGGCGGTGCACCTGGCCAACGCGGTGGGCGGCAGTATCTTCCTGGGCTTCATCTCGGCCGTGGCGTTTGCCACCATCCTGGCGGTGGTTGCTGGCTTGACCCTGGCGGGTGCTTCGGCGGTGTCCCATGACCTGTATGCCAGCGTGATCAAGAAAGGCAAAGCCAACGAGAAGGATGAGATTCGCGTATCGAAGATCACCACCATCGCCCTGGCGGTGCTGGCAATCGGCCTGGGTATCCTGTTTGAAAGCCAGAACATTGCGTTCATGGTCGGCCTGGCGTTCTCCATTGCTGCCAGCTGTAACTTCCCGGTGCTGCTGCTCTCCATGTACTGGAAGAACCTTACCACCCGTGGCGCGATGATTGGCGGCTGGCTGGGCTTGATCAGTGCCGTTGGCCTGATGATCCTTGGGCCGACCATCTGGGTGTCGATCCTGCATCACGAAAAAGCCATCTTCCCGTACGAATACCCGGCGTTGTTCTCGATGATCATTGCGTTCATCGGTATCTGGTTCTTCTCCATCACCGACAAGTCGGCGGCGGCAGAGAAGGAGCGTGCGCTGTACTTCCCGCAGTTTGTGCGTTCGCAAACTGGCCTGGGAGCGAGTGGGGCGGTTAACCATTAAGGTTATAGCTGGATAGAAAATGCCCCGGTCGAAAGGCCGGGGTATTTTTTTGCCTGAAGATTTGTGTTGGGTGGGCTGGCCTCATCGGGAGCAAGCCCCCTCCCACACTGGATTGGGTTCGCAGATTTCAACTTGTGAACACAGTCAAATGTGGGAGGGGGCTTGCTCCCGATGGCGGTAAACCAGGCACCACAAACAAAAACGGCCTCCGCTAAGGGAGGCCGTTCTCATTACAAGCAAGCCGCTAAGTGCTTACTTGCGATCTTCCAGCTTGGTAATGTCACGCGACTCGTAGCCGGTGTACAGCTGGCGCGGGCGGCCAATCTTGTACGGGCTGGAGAGCATTTCTTTCCAGTGGGAGATCCAGCCTACGGTACGGGCCAGGGCGAAGATCACGGTGAACATGCTGGTTGGAATGCCGATCGCCTTGAGGATGATCCCCGAGTAGAAGTCGACGTTCGGGTACAGCGAGCGTTCGATGAAGTACGGGTCGGTCAGGGCGATCTCTTCCAGGCGCATGGCCAGTTCGAGTTGCGGATCGTTCTTGATGCCCAGTTCCTTCAGCACTTCGTCGCAGGTCTTCTTCATCACGGTGGCGCGCGGGTCGCGGTTCTTGTAGACCCGGTGACCGAAGCCCATCAACTTGAACGGATCGTTCTTGTCCTTGGCCTTGGCGATGAATTTGTCGATGTTGGAGACATCGCCGATTTCATCGAGCATGGTCAATACGGCTTCGTTCGCACCGCCATGGGCAGGGCCCCACAGTGCGGCGATACCGGCGGCAATACAGGCGAACGGGTTGGCACCCGAAGAGCCGGCCAGGCGCACGGTAGAGGTGGAGGCGTTTTGTTCGTGGTCGGCGTGGAGGATGAAGATCTTGTCCATTGCCGCGGCCAGCACCGGGCTGATCGGTTTGATCTCGCACGGGGTGTTGAACATCATATGCAGGAAGTTTTCCGCGTACGTCAGGTCGTTGCGCGGGTACATCATGGGTTGGCCCATGGAGTACTTGTAAACCATTGCGGCCAGGGTCGGCATCTTGGCAACCAGGCGGATCGCGGAAATTTCGCGATGCTGCGGGTTATTGATGTCCAGGGAGTCGTGATAGAAAGCCGACAGGGCGCCGACCACGCCGCACATGACGGCCATCGGGTGGGCGTCGCGACGGAAGCCGTTGAAGAAGGTCTTCAACTGCTCGTGAACCATGGTGTGGTTCTTCACGGTGCTGACGAACTGGGCTTTTTGCTCAGGCGTTGGCAATTCGCCATTTAGCAGCAGGTAACAGGTTTCCAGATAGTCCGACTGTTCGGCGAGTTGCTCGATCGGGTAGCCTCGGTGAAGCAGAATGCCATTATCGCCATCGATATAGGTGATCTTCGACTCGCAAGAGGCGGTCGACATGAAACCTGGGTCGAAAGTGAAACGGCCCGTGGCCGTCAGGCCCCGTACGTCGATAACATCGGGACCAACGGTGCCGGTTAAAATGGGCAGCTCGACGGGGGCTGCGCCCTCGATGATCAACTGCGCTTTTTTGTCAGCCATGTGGCCTCCTATTTATGCTTCAAATCATCAGACAGACCCCCCACGCAGGGCCCGCACCACTATAGTGAGATAAATTCAGATGTCAATTTGCCTAAAGTCTTGCTCCAGAAGGCTTTAACTATACTTTTTCCTCGAAATTGAACGCCGTTTACGCCTTTTATCCTGCCAGCGCAATCCGCTATTAGGGTGAGGTGTGCGCGTTGTCATTAGTAGCCTAACTGTCTATACTCGGCCACCGACCGCCAAGGGCTTTTGGGCTTGCTTTCATTGGGGGTCGCACTCCCTGGGTGGTGCTTACCTGACCAGTGCACTCCCCAACAACTTTGCCCTGATTGTTAGGGGCTCTTCAGTGTGAAAAAAAGCCGTGAATAGCCAACGACCTGTAAACCTAGACCTAAGGACCATCAAACTCCCCATCACCGGCGTTACGTCGTTCCTGCACCGTGTTTCCGGCATCATCCTGTTCCTGGGCTTGGGCATCATGCTTTATGCATTGAGCAAATCCCTGGGTTCCGAGGAGGGTTACGCCGAGGTGAAGGCATGCTTGACCAGCCCGCTGGCCAAGTTCGTAGCATGGGGCCTCCTGTCCGCTCTGCTTTATCATCTGGTAGCCGGCGTGCGCCACTTGATCATGGATATGGGCATCGGCGAGACGCTGGAAGGCGGCCGCCTGGGCTCGAAAATCATCATCGCCATTTCCGTGGTGCTGATCGTTCTGGCAGGAGTTTGGATATGGTAACCAGCGTTACGAACCTTTCGCGTTCAGGCCTCTATGACTGGATGGCGCAGCGTGTGTCTGCGGTCGTTCTCGCGGCTTATTTCATTTTCCTGATCGGATACCTCGTCGCAAACCCGGGCATTGGCTATGAGCAATGGCACGGGCTGTTTTCCCACAATGCGATGCGAATCTTCAGTCTGCTGGCACTTGTAGCCCTGGGCGCACACGCCTGGGTCGGCATGTGGACCATCGCGACTGACTACCTGACGCCGATGGCGCTGGGCAAGTCCGCGACTGCAGTCCGTTTCCTCTTCCAGGCAGTATGCGGCGTCGCGATGTTCGCTTACTTCGTCTGGGGTGTGCAGATTCTTTGGGGTATCTGAGTCATGGCTAACATTCCAACTATTTCCTTCGACGCCATCATTATTGGTGGCGGCGGTGCTGGCATGCGCGCAGCGCTGCAGCTGGCCCAGGGCGGTCACAAGACTGCCGTGATCACCAAGGTGTTCCCGACGCGTTCGCACACCGTTTCGGCCCAGGGTGGCATCACCTGCGCCATCGCCTCTGCCGATCCAAACGATGACTGGCGCTGGCATATGTACGATACCGTCAAGGGGTCCGACTACATCGGTGACCAGGATGCTATCGAATACATGTGTCAGGAAGGCCCGGCCGCCGTGTTCGAACTCGACCACATGGGTCTGCCGTTCTCGCGCACAGAACAAGGTCGCATCTACCAGCGTCCATTCGGCGGCCAGTCGAAGGATTACGGTAAAGGCGGCCAGGCTGCCCGTACGTGTGCTGCGTCCGACCGTACCGGTCACGCGCTGCTGCACACCCTTTACCAGGGCAACCTGAAAGCCGGCACCACGTTCCTGAACGAGTACTACGCGGTGGATCTGGTGAAGAACGCTGACGGCGCATTCGTCGGCGTTATCGCCATCTGCATCGAAACCGGTGAAACCACCTACATCCGCGCCAAGGCTACTGTGCTGGCGACCGGCGGTGCAGGTCGTATCTACGCATCGACCACCAATGCCCTGATCAACACCGGTGACGGCGTCGGCATGGCCCTGCGTGCAGGCGTTCCGGTACAAGACATCGAAATGTGGCAGTTCCACCCGACCGGTATTGCCGGCGCCGGTGTACTGGTTACAGAAGGTTGCCGTGGTGAAGGTGGTTACCTGATCAACAAGCACGGCGAGCGTTTCATGGAGCGTTATGCTCCGAACGCGAAAGACCTTGCCGGTCGTGACGTTGTGGCGCGTTCGATGGTTAAAGAAATCATCGCCGGCAACGGCTGTGGCCCGAATGGTGACCACGTACTGCTGAAGCTTGATCACCTGGGCGAAGAAGTCCTGCACAGCCGCCTGCCAGGTATCTGTGAGCTGTCCAAGACCTTTGCTCATGTTGACCCGGTGGTTGCGCCGGTTCCGGTTGTTCCGACTTGCCACTATATGATGGGCGGCGTGCCGACCAATATTCATGGCCAAGCGATCACCCAGAACGCCGAAGGCGTGGACGAGATCATTCATGGTCTGTTTGCGGTAGGCGAAGTGGCTTGCGTATCGGTTCACGGTGCCAACCGTCTGGGCGGCAACTCGCTGCTCGACCTGGTGGTGTTCGGCCGCGCGGCCGGCCTGCACCTGGAAAAAGCCCTGACCGACGGCATCGAATACGATGACGCTACCGACGCCAATATCGAGGCCGCCCTGGCGCGCCTGAACGCTCTGAACGAGCGTACCGATGGCGAAGACGTAGCGACCTTGCGTCGTGAGCTGCAAAACTGCATGCAGAACTACTTCGGTGTGTTCCGTACCGGCGAATACATGCAGAAGGGTATTGCCCAACTGGCTGACCTGCGTACGCGCATCGCCAACGTCAAGATCAACGATAAGAGCCAGGCGTTCAACACCGCTCGTATCGAAGCCCTTGAGCTGCAAAACCTGTTGGAAGTGGCTGAAGCGACTGCGATCGCCGCCGAGGTTCGTAAAGAATCCCGTGGTGCTCACGCTCGTGAAGACTTTGAAGATCGCGATGACGAAAATTGGTTGTGCCACACCCTGTACTTCCCGGGTGACAAGCGCGTGACCAAGCGTGCCGTGAACTTCTCGCCGAAGACGGTTCCGACGTTTGAACCGAAGATTCGGACTTACTAAGGGTGGCTGCCATGTTGAAAGTCAGTGTTTACCGCTACAACCCTGATCAGGACGCTGCGCCGTTCATGCAGGAATTCCAGGTCGATACCGGTGGTAAAGACCTGATGGTGCTGGATGTATTGGCACTGATCAAAGAGCAGGACGAAGGTTTCTCCTATCGTCGCTCTTGCCGTGAAGGTGTGTGCGGTTCCGACGGCATGAACATCAACGGCAAAAACGGCCTGGCGTGCATCACGCCGCTGTCCGCCGTCGTCAAAGGCAACAAGCTGATCGTTCGTCCTCTGCCAGGTTTGCCGGTTATCCGTGACCTGGTCGTCGATATGAGCATCTTCTACAAGCAATACGAAAAAGTTAAGCCGTTCCTGCAGAACGACACGCCGGCTCCGGCCATCGAACGTCTGCAGTCCCCTGAAGAACGTGAAAAGCTCGACGGTCTGTACGAGTGCATTCTGTGCGCTTGTTGCTCGACTTCGTGCCCGTCCTTCTGGTGGAACCCGGACAAGTTCCTGGGTCCAGCTGCACTGCTGCAAGCGTACCGCTTCCTGGCAGACAGCCGTGACACCAAGACGTCCGAGCGCCTGGCTTCACTGGATGACCCGTTCAGCGTATTCCGCTGCCGTGGGATCATGAACTGCGTCAACGTATGTCCCAAAGGCCTGAACCCGACTAAGGCCATTGGTCACATTCGTAACATGCTGCTGCAAAGCGGCGTGTAAGCGACGTTGTAGCAAAGCAGGACCGTTGTGCCCGTAAATGCTACGGCGCAGGCTTCAACCGGCGCCGTAGTTTTAACTTGAGCAGCGACTTACAAAGCCGCGGCTCTTATTTTGAAGAAATGAGACAAGCAGGGGCATTCGGGTTGGTACCCGAACTATCAGCGTGATCCTAAGTGGCTTGTTTTGGTCGCTGCACTTGGCCTTTTGCAAGCAAACTCGGTGTTTTCGCCGGTGGTGTCCCCAAATCGAGGGTGACCAAGCATGCAAGAAAGCGTGATGCAGCGCATGTGGAACAGCGGCTATCTTTCAGGTGGTAACGCTGCCTATGTGGAAGAGCTTTATGAGCTCTACCTGCACGACCCTAACGCTGTGCCAGAAGAATGGCGCACCAAATTTCAGACGTTGTCTTCAGACGGCAACGCTGCCACCGATGTATCGCACGCAACAATTCGCGATCAGTTTGTGCTGCTGGCAAAGAACCAGCGCCGCGCTCAGCCGGTTTCCGCCGGGAGCGTGAGCAGTGAGCACGAGAAGAAGCAAGTTGAAGTACTGCGACTGATCCAGGCCTATCGGATGCGTGGCCACCAGGCGGCCCAGCTTGACCCGCTGGGGCTCTGGCAGCGTCCTGCACCTGCAGACCTGTCGATCAATCATTACGGCTTGACCAATGCCGATCTTGATACGACCTTCCGTGCCGGCGACCTGTTCATCGGCAAAGAGGAAGCGAGCCTACGCGAAATTCACGAAGCGTTGCAGCAGACATATTGCCGCACCATCGGCGCTGAGTTCACGCACATCACCGATTCCGAGCAGCGCCACTGGTTCCAGCATCGACTGGAAGGCGTGCGTGGCCGTCCGGTATTGTCCGACGATGTGCGCAGCCACCTGCTGGAGCGTGTGACCGCAGCCGAAGGCCTCGAGAAATACCTGGGTACCAAATACCCGGGCACCAAGCGTTTCGGCCTGGAAGGCGGCGAAAGCCTGATTCCAATGCTCGACGAGCTGATCCAGCGCTCCGGTTCCTACGGCACCAAGGAAGTCGTGATCGGCATGGCTCACCGTGGTCGCCTGAACGTGTTGGTCAACACCTTCGGCAAGAACCCGCGCGAGCTGTTCGACGAGTTCGAAGGCAAGAAGAAGGTCGAACTGGGTTCCGGTGACGTTAAATACCACCAGGGCTTCTCGTCCAACGTGATGACCACCGGCGGTGAAGTTCACCTGGCCATGGCCTTCAACCCATCCCACCTGGAAATCGTTTCTCCAGTGGTCGAGGGTTCGGTCCGTGCTCGCCAGGATCGTCGTAACGATTCCACGGGTGAAAAGGTCCTGCCGATTTCCATCCACGGTGACGCGGCGTTCGCCGGTCAAGGCGTGGTTCTGGAAACGTTCCAGATGTCGCAGACTCGCGGCTTCAAGACGGGCGGTACGGTTCACATCGTCATCAACAACCAGGTTGGCTTCACCATCAGCAACCCGCTGGACGCGCGCTCTACCGAGTACGCCACCGACGTTGCCAAGATGATCCAGGCGCCAATCCTCCATGTGAATGGTGATGATCCGGAAGCCGTGTTGTTCGTGACCCAGCTCGCTATCGACTACCGCATGCAGTTCAAGCGTGATGTGGTGATCGACCTGGTTTGCTACCGCCGTCGCGGTCACAACGAAGCGGATGAGCCTAGCGGTACCCAGCCGTTGATGTACCAGCAAATCGCCAAGCAGCGCACCACCCGTGAGCTTTACGCCGAAAGCCTGATCAAGGCCAGCGTAGTTGACGATGCGCGTGTTCAGGCGAAAGTCGATGAATACCGCAACGCGCTGGACAATGGTCTGCATGTAGTAAAAAGCCTGGTTAAAGAGCCGAACAAAGAGCTGTTCGTTGATTGGCGTCCTTACCTGGGACACGCCTGGACTGCGCGTCATGACACTTCGTTCGATCTGAAAACCCTGCAGGAACTGTCTGCCAAACTGCTGGAAATTCCAGACGGTTTTGTGGTGCAGCGCCAAGTAGCGAAGATCTACGAAGACCGTCAGAAGATGCAAGCTGGCGGCCTGCCGATCAACTGGGGTTACGCTGAAACCATGGCGTACGCGACCCTGGCGTTCGAAGGTCACCCGATCCGCATGACCGGCCAAGACATCGGCCGCGGTACGTTCTCGCACCGTCACGCGGTATTGCACAACCAGAAAGACGCGGGCACCTACATTCCGCTGCAGCACCTGTACGAAGGCCAGCCACGTTTCGACCTGTACGATTCGTTCCTGTCCGAGGAAGCCGTACTGGCGTTCGAATACGGGTACTCGACCACCACGCCTCAGGCGCTGGTGATCTGGGAAGCCCAGTTCGGCGACTTCGCCAACGGCGCCCAAGTGGTGATCGACCAGTTCATCACCAGCGGCGAGCACAAGTGGGGCCGTCTGTGCGGTCTGACCATGTTGCTGCCACACGGTTATGAAGGTCAGGGGCCGGAGCACTCTTCGGCTCGTCTGGAGCGTTACCTGCAACTGTGCGCCGAGCACAACATCCAGGTGTGCGTGCCGACTACCCCGGCCCAGATCTACCATTTGCTGCGTCGTCAGGTGATCCGCCCGCTGCGTAAGCCGCTGGTAGTGCTGACTCCGAAATCGCTGTTGCGTCACAAATTGGCCATCTCGACGCTGGAAGATCTGGCCGACGGTTCGTTCCAGACCGTTATTTCAGAAATCGACACCCTCGACGCAGCCAAGGTCACTCGCCTGATCCTGTGCAGCGGCAAGGTTTACTACGATTTGCTGGAAAAACGTCGTGCCGAAGGCCGCGAAGACATTGCCATCGTGCGGATCGAGCAGCTTTACCCGTTCCCGGAAGACGACCTGATGGAGGCTATCGCGCCTTATAGCAACCTCACCAAAGCGGTGTGGTGTCAGGAAGAACCGATGAACCAGGGCGCGTGGTACAGCAGCCAGCATCATTTGCGTCGCAGCGTCGGTAACCACAAGACAGGCCTCGGCCTTGAGTACGCCGGTCGTGATGCTTCTGCTGCACCTGCGTGTGGCTATGCGTCGATGCACGCCGAGCAGCAGGAAAAACTGCTGCAAGATGCTTTCACTGTTTAACGCCTTCGCGCTGACTGAAACCGAATTTTAAGGACCCACAGATAATGGCTATCGAAATCAAAGCCCCGTCATTCCCGGAATCGGTTGCCGATGGCACCGTTGCCACCTGGCACAAGAAACCAGGCGACGCCGTAAAGCGTGATGACCTGATCGTCGACATCGAGACCGACAAAGTCGTTCTGGAAGTGTTGGCCGAGGCTGACGGCGTGCTGGGCGCAATCGTTGCTGAAGAGGGCGCTACCGTCCTGTCCAACCAGATCCTGGGCTCGATCGAAGCGGGCGGCGCTGCTGCGCCTGCTCCGGCCGCTGCTGCTCCGGCCGCCGCTTCCGCTCCAACTGCTGCTCCAGCTGCCGCTGGCGAAGATCCAATCGCTGCACCGGCTGCCCGTCAGCTGGCTGAAGAGAACGGCATCAACCTGGCTTCCATCAAAGGCACCGGTAAAGACGGCCGTGTGACCAAGGAAGACGTAGTTGCTGCGGTTGAAGCTAAGAAAAACGCTCCAGCTGCCGCTCCTGCCAAGGCTGCTGCTCCGGCTGCCGCTGCACCTGTGTTCGCCGCTGGCGACCGCACTGAGAAGCGCGTACCGATGACGCGCGTACGTGCCACCGTGGCCAAGCGCCTGGTTGAAGCACAGTCGAACATGGCGATGCTGACCACCTTTAACGAAGTCGACATGACTGAAGTCATGGCCCTGCGTTCGAAGTACAAGGATCTGTTCGAGAAGTCCCACAACGGCGTACGCCTGGGCTTCATGTCGTTCTTCGTGAAAGCGGCCACCGAAGCGCTGAAACGCTTCCCGGCAGTCAACGCTTCCATCGACGGCAGCGACATCGTTTACCACGGCTATGCAGACGTCGGCGTTGCCGTGTCCAGCGACCGTGGCCTGGTAGTACCGGTTCTGCGTAACGCCGAACTGATGAGCCTGGCTGAAATCGAAGGTGGCATCGCCGGCTTCGGCAAGAAAGCCCGTGATGGCAAGCTGACCATCGACGAGATGACCGGTGGTACCTTCACCATCACCAACGGTGGTACCTTCGGTTCGATGATGTCGACGCCGATCGTCAACCCGCCACAAGCTGCAATCCTGGGCATGCACAATATCATCCAGCGTCCGATGGCCATCAACGGTCAAGTCGTGATCCGCCCAATGATGTACCTGGCACTGTCTTACGATCACCGCCTGATCGATGGTAAAGAAGCCGTGACTTTCTTGGTGACCATCAAGAACCTGCTGGAAGACCCGGCTCGTCTGCTGCTGGATATCTGATAGAAGCAGCTGCAGGCCTCGAGTGACAGGCTGCCGGATAAGGCAGTTGGGCTCGGGGCTTGCGGCTTGAAAGCTTGCTGCTAAATAGAGGAACTATTTTCATGTCGCAGAAATTTGACGTTGTAGTGATTGGTGCAGGTCCTGGCGGCTACGTTGCCGCCATCAAGGCCGCACAACTGGGCCTCTCGACTGCTTGCATCGAAAAATACACCGACAAGGAAGGCAAGCTGGCGCTGGGCGGTACTTGCCTGAACGTTGGTTGCATTCCTTCCAAGGCGCTGCTGGACAGCTCCTGGAAATTCCACGAAGCCCAAAGCGGCTTCGCGATCCACGGCATCAACCATGCTGGCGTGACCATGGACGTGCCAGCAATGGTTGGCCGTAAAGCCAACATCGTTAAAGGCCTGACCTCCGGCGTTGCCACCTTGTTCAAGGCCAACGGTGTTACTTCCTTGCAAGGCCACGGCAAGCTGCTGGCCGGCAAGAAAGTCGAAATCACCAAGCCGGACGGCTCGGTAGAAGTCATCGAAGCCGAAAACGTGATCCTGGCGCCAGGCTCGCGCCCAATCGATATTCCACCGGCTCCAGTTGACCAGAAGGTGATCGTTGATTCGACCGGCGCCCTGGAATTCCAAACCGTACCTAAGCGTCTGGGCGTGATCGGCGCTGGCGTGATCGGTCTGGAACTGGGTTCGGTATGGTCCCGTTTGGGTTCCGAAGTGACCGTGCTGGAAGCCCTGGATACTTTCCTGCTGGCTGCCGACACCGCAGTGTCCAAAGAAGCGCTGAAAACCCTGACCAAGCAAGGTCTGGATATCAAGCTGGGCGCCCGTGTTACCGGTTCCAAGGTCAACGGCGAAGAAGTCGTTGTGACCTACACCGATAAAGAAGGCGAGCAGACCATCACCTTCGACAAGCTGATCGTAGCCGTGGGTCGCCGTCCAGTGACCACCGACCTGCTGGCTTCCGACAGCGGCGTGAACATCGACGAGCGTGGTTTCATCCACGTTGACGATCATTGCGCTACTACCGTGCCAGGCGTGTACGCCATCGGTGACGTGGTTCGCGGCATGATGCTGGCGCACAAGGCTTCCGAAGAAGGCATTATGGTTGTCGAGCGCATCAAGGGTCACAAAACCCAGATGAACTACGACCTGATCCCATCGGTTATCTACACCCACCCGGAAATTGCATGGGTCGGCAAGAACGAACAGCAGTTGAAAGCTGAAGGCGTTGACGTTAACGTCGGCACCTTCCCGTTTGCCGCTTCTGGCCGTGCCATGGCAGCCAACGACACCGGCGGTTTTGTCAAAGTCATCGCTGATGCCAAGACTGACCGCGTATTGGGCGTCCACGTGATTGGCCCAAGCGCTGCAGAACTGGTTCAGCAAGGCGCGATCGGTATGGAATTCGGCACCAGTGCCGAGGACCTGGGCATGATGGTCTTCTCCCATCCGACTCTGTCCGAAGCGTTGCACGAAGCAGCGTTGGCAGTGAATGGCGGCGCCATTCACATCGCTAACAAGAAGAAGCGCTAAGCGAGATAATAAGAAACCACGGCGGTTGCCCGTCGTGAGCCTTGCGCGCAAGACTCACCGCGGAATATCCGCTGGACGCAGTCTTGCGCAGCTTTACGGGCTTTAAGCCCCACAAGTTGTGCAAGCAGCAGTCACAGGTGGTGCGGCACTCATAATGAGCGCAGCGCCGAATGCGCAGTACCTAACGAAGACGGTAAAAAGCATGAATCTTCACGAGTATCAGGGTAAGCAGCTGTTCGCTGAATACGGCCTGCCAGTATCCAAGGGTTACGCAGTAGACACCCCGGAAGCAGCAGCAGAAGCTTGCGACAAAATCGGTGGTACCGAATGGGTTGTCAAAGCCCAGGTCCACGCCGGTGGTCGCGGTAAAGCGGGCGGCGTCAAGCTGGTTCGCAGCAAAGAAGACGCCAAGGCCTTCGCACAGCAGTGGCTGGGCAAGCGTCTGGTGACTTACCAGACTGATGCCAATGGCCAACCAGTCACCAAGATCCTGGTTGAATCGTGCACTGATATCGCTAAAGAGCTGTACCTGGGCGCTGTCGTTGACCGTTCGAGCCGTCGCATAGTGTTCATGGCTTCCACCGAAGGTGGCGTGGACATTGAGAAGATCGCCGAAGAAACCCCAGAAAAAATTCTGAAAGCCACTATCGATCCACTGGTTGGCGCTCAGCCATTCCAGGGTCGCGAGCTGGCTTTCCAGCTGGGCCTGGAAGGCAAGCAAGTTGCCCAGTTCGCCAAGATCTTCGTAGGTCTGGCCAAACTGTTCCAGGATCACGATCTGGCCCTGCTGGAAGTGAACCCGCTGGTGATCAAGGCTGACGGCGATCTGCACTGCCTCGACGCCAAGATCAACATCGACGCCAACGCCATGTACCGTCAGCCTAAGCTGAAAACTTTCCACGATCCGTCGCAAGACGATCCGCGCGAAGCGCACGCTGCCAAGTTCGAACTGAACTACGTAGCCCTGGAAGGTAACATCGGTTGCATGGTCAACGGTGCTGGCCTGGCCATGGGTACCATGGACATCGTCAACCTGCATGGCGGCAAACCAGCCAACTTCCTCGACGTGGGCGGCGGTGCTACCAAAGAACGCGTTACCGAAGCGTTCAAGATCATCCTGTCCGACTCCAACGTCGCAGCAGTATTGGTCAACATCTTCGGCGGCATCGTTCGTTGCGACATGATTGCCGAAGGCATCATCGGTGCAGTGAAAGAAGTTGGCGTTAAAATCCCGGTTGTTGTTCGCCTTGAAGGTAACAACGCTGAACTGGGCGCTAAAGTACTGGCAGAAAGCGGTTTGAACATCATCGCGGCTACCAGCCTGACCGACGCTGCTCAACAAGTTGTCAAAGCTGCGGAGGGCAAATAATGAGCGTCCTGATCAATAAAGACACCAAAGTTATCTGCCAGGGTATTACCGGTTCGCAAGGTAGTTTCCACACCCAGCAAGCCATCGAATACGGCACCCAAATGGTGGGTGGCGTTACTCCGGGCAAAGGCGGCACCGAGCACCTGGGCCTGCCAGTGTTCAACACTGTGAAAGAAGCAGTACAAGCCACTGGCGCCACCGCCAGCGTGATCTACGTTCCAGCGCCTTTCTGCAAGGACTCCATCCTGGAAGCAGCATTCGGCGGCATCAAGCTGATCGTCTGCATCACCGAAGGCATTCCTACCCTGGATATGCTGGCCGCCAAGGTTGAGTGTGACAATCTGGGTGTTGTCCTGATCGGCCCTAACTGCCCAGGCGTGATCACCCCAGGCGAATGCAAGATCGGCATCATGCCAGGTCACATTCACTTGCCAGGCAAAGTCGGTATCGTTTCGCGTTCCGGCACCCTGACTTACGAAGCTGTGAAGCAAACTACTGACGCCGGTTTCGGTCAGTCGACTTGCGTCGGCATCGGCGGTGACCCGATCCCAGGTTCGAACTTCATCGACATCCTGAAGCTGTTCCAGGAAGACCCGAAGACCGAAGCGATCGTCATGATCGGTGAGATCGGCGGTTCGGCTGAAGAAGAAGCGGCTGCCTACATCAAGGCACACGTGACCAAGCCGGTTGTTTCCTACATCGCTGGTGTGACTGCCCCTGCTGGCAAGCGCATGGGCCATGCTGGCGCAATCATCTCTGGCGGCAAGGGCACTGCAGACGAGAAGTTTGCTGCCCTGGAAGACGCAGGCGTTAAAACCGTGCGTTCGCTGGCCGACATCGGCAAGGCTTTGTCCGAGCTGACCGGTTGGGCTGTCAAGTAAGCCTCGCGCTTAGCTGACGCTTCACCAACACAAAGGCCACCTTCGGGTGGCCTTTGTGCATTCTGGGTATTCTCATCAGATTGGATGCCCCGTCCACCTGTGGGAGCTGGCGTGCCAAATTTAAGTATGAAAATGCGACATTTGGATGTCGCTTATCGGACAGTTCGCCCCGCAACAGTGCGTTTGTCAGCCTAATTCTGTACTCTTGCCGCCTCTTTATGCGTCCGCATCTCAAAAGGAAGCCGCGCGCTAGATCGGTCGGTCCCCATCAGGGCCGGCAGCAGTTCCCTCATCCATAGGGAATCCCTCTCTAAATTCCGATTCGGTAGTGTGGTATTTCCTCAAATGAACGTGTTGAAAAGCCAGGATATCCTGGCGTTAGGCTTTATGACCTTTGCCCTGTTCGTGGGCGCCGGCAACATCATCTTCCCGCCTATCGTTGGTTTGCAGTCCGGGCCTCACGTCTGGATGGCGGCGCTGGGCTTTCTGATTACTGCGGTCGGTCTGCCGGTGGTTACTGTGATCGCCCTCGCCAAAGTTGGCGGCGGCATGGACGCGCTGAGCAGCCCGATCGGCAAGATCGCCGGCGGCCTGCTCGCGGCAGCGGCGTACCTGGCGGTAGGGCCGCTATTCGCCACCCCGCGTACCGCGACCGTTTCGTTTGAAGTGGGCCTGGCGCCGCTGACCGGCGAAAGCCCGCTGGCGCTGTTCCTCTACAGCTCGGTGTATTTCCTGGTGGTGTTCTTCGTGTCCCTGTACCCAGGTCGACTGCTGGACACCGTCGGTCGCTTCCTGGCACCACTGAAAATCATTGCCCTGGCCATTCTTGGCATGGCCGCGTTTGCGTTGCCAGCCGGTGATGTGGGTGTTGCCACGCCAGAGTACGTCGCCGCACCATTCTCCCAAGGTTTTATCAATGGTTACCTGACCATGGATACCCTGGGCGCGCTGGTATTCGGTATCGTCATCGTCAATGCCATCCGTTCCCGTGGCGTCGAGTCGCCACAACTGATCACCCGCTACGCGATCATTGCCGGGCTGATTGCCGGTGTGGGCCTGGCGCTGGTGTACATCAGCCTATTCCGCCTGGGTTCGGGCAGCCATGCCGTGGCCGCCGGTGCTGGCAACGGCGCCGCCGTGCTGCACGCTTACGTGCAACACACGTTCGGTTCTCTGGGCAGCGGCTTCCTCGCCGTGCTGATCTCCCTGGCATGTCTGGTGACCGCCGTGGGCCTGACGTGTGCGTGCGCTGAGTACTTCAGCAAAATCCTGCCGCTGTCCTACAAGACGTTGGTCGTGATCCTGGCGCTGTTCTCGCTGTTCGTGTCCAACCTGGGCCTGACCAAGCTGATCGCCTTCTCGATCCCGGTACTCACGGCGATCTACCCGCCGTGCATCGTGTTAGTGGCACTGAGCTTTTGCAAAGACTTCTGGTTGGAGCAAGGCCGTATCGTTGGTCCGGTGATGTTGGTGTCGTTCATCTTTGGCTGCATCGATGCGCTCAAAGGCGCGGGTCTGGCGGATTGGATGCCGACGCAGTTGGCGCACCTGCCGCTGAGTGAGCAAGGCCTGGCGTGGCTGGTGCCGTCGGTGATGACGCTGGTGGTCGCTGTCGTGGTTGACCGCATGCTCGGCAAACGTAGCGAAGCCATCGCATAACGCACGCTTCCGCGCTTCACTGAAATGCCCCGTATCAATCGATACGGGGCATTTTTTATGCGTAAGAGACGACAACCTTCTAGAGTTGCAATTCGGTAAATGTGGGAGCAAGCAATCCCGCTCCTACATTTAAACGTCGCCTTTACCCACAGTGTCTAAGGACCCGCATGTCGTTCGTTGAAACCAATCAGATCCACCTGCTCGCCGCGCTCTGGTTCGTCCTCTGCTGGGGCGGCTACACCCGTTACGCTATCTGGAAAGCCCGCGATACCGCCTGCCTGGCCAGCGTGCTGCATCTGTATCGCGAAGATTGGATGCGCCGCATGTTGCTGCGTGATAATCGTATCGCCGACGCCAGCGTGATCGGCAACCTGGAACGCAACGCCTCGTTCTTCGCTTCCAGCACGCTGATCATCCTCGCTGGTATCCTCACTGTATTGGGGGCTTCCGAGCGGGCAGTGTCGTTGCTGGCGGATATTCCCATGGTGCAGCAGGCGTCCCAAGGCATGTCGGAAATCAAGCTGCTGTGCCTGGCACTGGTGTTCGTCTATGCATTCTTCACGTTCAGCTGGTGCATGCGCCAATACAACTTTGCGGCGGTGCTGGTGGGGTCGGCGCCGATGGTCGGTGAACGGCAGGTCTCGGAGCAGGAGCGCAAGGCGTTTGCTCTCAGGGCGGCGCGGGTTATTTCCATGGCGGCCAACCAGTTCAACTTTGGCCTGCGCGCTTATTACTTCGGCATGACCATGCTGGCTTGGTTTGTCAGCCCTTGGTTGTTCATGTTAATGAGCAGCGGAGTCGTGATGGTGCTGTATCGCCGGGAGTTTCATTCCGACGTACTGCAGGTGATGGTATATACCCCGACCGATTTGCCGACGGCGCAGGTGTCGACAGAAGCGGTGCCTTAACTAGAGGCTCCAAGGTTAGTGCAACTTTTGGCCCAGAATGAAACGGCAGACAAAGTAAAGCCCGCTCTATAAGCGGGCTTTCTTTTTACAGCAGGACCAGGCTATTAAGGCTTGGCAGGTGCTGCTGGCGTGGCCGTTCCGTCTTCTTTCGCTTTGGCGTCGTTCGCTTCAGCCTGAGCTTTGGCAGCATCGGCGTTTTCTTTCGCAGCGTCGTTCACTTTATCCTGAGCTTTGGCCATGTCTTTCTGAGCTTGCTCAGAATGCGATTGTGCATCTTGAGCTTTGTCTTCGGATTTTTTATCGCAGGCAGCGAGACCGAGGGCAGCGGCGAGCATCATGGAAATAGCTAAAGTCTTGCGCATTGGGTGTTTCTCCTTATTGAAGATATCTACTGGCCTTTCGAGCCTAGGGGGTCAGCATTAGTTCCTTTTATTCCCCAGATATATAAACCAAGGCGTTCAAGGAACTTTCACCCGCACCACCTACTCCGCGGATCAACACTAATAAGAGTCTAGATCACATGACCGCAAATCCCCTGTTAGAACGTGCCACGCGCTTTGTTTCGGCCTTGCGCCATTGCCAGGTGTTGGGCATAACCGTGCATGCTGCGAGCGAGAAGGGCATGACGTTGGCATTGCCTTATAGCACCCATATCGTCGGTGATCCTCAAACCGGCGTGATTCATGGCGGCGCGCTCACCTCATTGATGGACACTGCCTGTGGCATGGCCACCCTGTGCGTATTGCCTGAATTTGAGGTGTGCCCGACCCTGGACCTGCGCGTCGACTACATGCATCCCGCCGAGCCGCATAAAGCGGTGTACGGCTTTGCGCAGTGCTACCGGGTGACCACCGACGTGATCTTCACCCGTGGCTTCGCCTACCAGGATGACCCGGAGCAGCCCATCGCCCACGTGGTGGGCACGTTCATGCGCATGGGCAAGCGCCTCAAAGGCACACCGGGACTGGGCAGCACCATCAAGGGAGAACAAGCATGACGCATCGATTCAAAACGCGCCTTGAGCAGGCCCATGAGCGCGGTAACTATGAAGCGCTGCTCGACCTGATCCCCTACGCCAAGCTGATTGGCATTGAATGCACCCGTTTGGGCGATGAATTACTGTTCCGTCTGCCGGCCAACAAGGACAACATTGGTAACCCGATATTGCCGGCGCTGCACGGTGGTGTGATTGCCGGTTTTATGGAGCTGTCGGCGGCGTTGCACTTGCTGGTATTCACCGGCTCGCCAGGCGTCCCGAAAATCATCGATTTCTCGCTCGATTACCTGCGCGCCGGGCAGTTTCGCGATACTTACGCCAAGTGCCAGGTGTGGCGCCAGGGCCGTCGCGTTGCGAATGTGGCAATCACCGCGTGGCAAAGTACCGCTGCCGAACCGATTGCAACCGCACGCGCACATTTCAAGATCGAGGAAACAGCCCGCCCTTGAAATCCTAGTCTTAGCCCCCAACTTTGAAGACAACCCGCCGCCAACCCTTAAGGGCGCGGCCATTGCCATCCAATTGGAGTTTGATGACCATGAGTGTGGAAACTCAAAAGGAAACCCTGGGCTTCCAGACCGAGGTGAAGCAACTGCTGCACCTCATGATCCATTCGCTGTATTCCAACAAGGAAATTTTCCTTCGCGAATTGATCTCGAACGCCTCTGACGCTGTCGACAAATTACGTTTCGAAGCCTTGTCCAAGCCTGAGTTGCTGGAAGGTGGCGCCGAACTGAAAATTCGTGTGAGCTTCGATAAGGACGCCAAGACCGTCACCCTCGAAGACAACGGCATCGGTATGAGCCGTGAAGACGCGATCACCCATTTGGGGACCATCGCCAAATCCGGCACTGCAGATTTCATGAAGAACCTGTCGGGCGATCAGAAAAAAGATTCGCACCTGATCGGTCAATTCGGTGTGGGCTTCTATTCGGCCTTCATCGTCGCGGACAAGGTTGAAGTGTTCAGCCGCCGCGCCGGCCTCGACGCCAGCGAAGGCGTGCACTGGGCTTCCAAAGGTGAGGGCGAATTCGAAATCGCCACGATCGATAAGGCCGACCGCGGCACCCGCATCGTGTTGCACCTGAAGTCTGGTGAAGATGAATTCGCCGATGGTTACCGTCTGCGTAATATCATCAAGAAGTACTCCGACCATATCGCTTTGCCGATCGAACTGCCGAAAGAACAGGCGGCTGTCGAGGGCGAAGAGAAACCTGCCCAGGAATGGGAAGTGGTCAACCGTGCCAGCGCCCTGTGGACCCGTCCGCGTACCGAGGTGAAGGACGAGGAATACCAAGAGTTCTACAAGCACATCGCTCACGACTACGAGAATCCTCTGAGCTGGAGCCACAACAAGGTCGAGGGCAAGCTGGAATATAGCTCGCTGCTTTACGTACCGGCCCGCGCTCCGTTCGACCTGTACCAGCGTGAAGCGCCAAAAGGCCTGAAGCTGTACGTACAGCGCGTGTTTGTGATGGACCAGGCAGAATCTTTCCTGCCACTGTACCTGCGCTTTATCAAAGGCGTGGTCGACTCCAACGACCTGTCGCTGAACGTTTCGCGGGAAATCCTGCAGAAAGACCCGATTATCGACTCCATGAAGTCGGCGCTGACCAAGCGCGTGCTCGACATGCTGGAAAAACTGGCGAAGAGCGAGCCTGAGAAATACAAGGGCTTCTGGAAAAACTTCGGTCAGGTCATGAAAGAAGGCCCGGCGGAAGATTTTGCCAACAAGGAAAAAATCGCCGGCTTGCTGCGCTTTGCGTCCACCCAAGGTGACGACGGTGAGCAGGTTGTATCGCTGGCCGAGTACCTGGCGCGCGCCAAAGAAGGCCAGGACAAGATCTACTACCTGACCGGCGAAACCTACGCTCAGGTCAAGAACAGCCCGCACCTCGAAGTCTTCCGCAAGAAAGGCATCGAAGTGCTGCTGCTGACCGACCGTATTGATGAGTGGCTGATGAGCTACCTCAACGAGTTCGACGGCAAGACCTTCGTCGACGTGGCCCGTGGTGACCTGGACCTGGGTAACCTGGACTCCGAAGAAGAGAAGAAGGAAGCCGAAGAAGTCGCCAAGGCCAAAGAAGGCCTGGTTGAGCGGATCAAGACAGCCCTGGGCGATGCGGTCAGCGAAGTGCGGGTCTCCCACCGGCTGACCGACTCCCCGGCGATTCTCGCCATCGGCGAGCAGGACCTGGGCATGCAGATGCGTCAGATCCTGGAAGCGAGCGGTCAGAAGGTTCCGGATTCTAAGCCGATCTTCGAATTCAACCCGGCTCACCCGTTGATCGAGAAACTCGACGGCGAGCAGAGCGAAGAGCGTTTTGGCGACCTGTCGCACATCCTCTTCGACCAGGCGGCCCTGGCCGCTGGCGACAGCTTGAAGGACCCGGCCGCCTATGTGCGCCGACTGAACAAGCTGTTGGTTGAACTGTCGGTTTAACACCGTTGTAGAAAAACCCGCTTCGGCGGGTTTTTTCGTTCTAGCGCACCTCAACTGGAGTGAATGATGAGCCAAGTCACTGTACGTTCCGTGGTCTATCAGATTGATGGCCAGTCTTATGAAAGTCGCCTGGCCTTTGATGCCAGCCATAAAGGCCCGCTGCCGGGCCTGCTGATGGCGCCGAACTGGATGGGTGTGAGTGCGGGTGCCGAAGAAATCGCCAAAAGCGTTGCCGCCAAGGGCTACGTGGTGCTGATCGCCGACCTGTATGGGCAAGCCGTGCGCCCCTCGAATGGCGATGAAGCGGGCGCGGCGATGATGCCGTTGAAGAATGACAATGCGGCGCTGCTCAAGCGTATGCAGGCAGCCTTTGAGCAATTGCAAAGCCAGACCGAAGCGGCAGTTGATACCTCGAAACTGGCGACGTTCGGCTTCTGCTTTGGCGGTTTTTGCTCGCTTGAGCTTGCGCGTACCGGCGCGCCATTGAAAGCTGCTGTTTCGTTCCACGGCACTATCGACACGCAAAACCCGGTGGGTGCAAAGAACGTCAAGGGCTCGGTGCTGGTGCTGCACGGCGCGTCCGATCCGTTGGTGCCAAAAGAGCAACTGCCTGCGTTCGAAGCAGAAATGAACGCGGCCGGCGTGGATTGGCAGCTGTTGAGCTACGGCGGTGCGGTGCATTCCTTCACCGACCGGCACGCCAATGTGCCCGGCAAAATGATGTACGACGCGAAGACCGCTGCACGGGCGTTCCAGTCGATGCATAACTTGCTGGATGAAGTGTTCAAGGGCTGATGACCCCATCGCGGGCAAGCCCGCTCCTACATTTTGATTTGCGAATACAGTCAAATGTGGGAGTTGGCTTGCCTGCGATAGCTATTTGACAGGCAACTCAATCCTTTCAGACTCCCCCGGCACCGTCGGCCAATCCCCCGCCGCCCAACGCTGCCGCGCCTGTTCGATCATGGCCGGGTCGCTCGCCACGAAATTCCAATTGATCCGCCGTGGCCCATCCAGCGGCGCACCGCCAAACACCATCACGTGGCAATTGCTTTCGGCAAACAGCGTCATTTCCTGCCCGGCAGGCAATACCGCCAAGCTATGCACCTCCAGCACCTCGCCATCCAATTGTGCCTCACCCTCCAGCACATACACTGCGCGTTCCGGGTGCTCGTCCGGGATCAGCAGCGTCGTGGCTGTCTGCATTTGCACTTCGGCATACAACGTGGGGGAAAGCACCGGTACCGGTGATTTAAGACAAAAACCGCTACCGGCGATCAGTCGAATCTGCACACCCAGGTTGTCACTGATCGGCAAGCTCGCGGCCGAGTGGTGACTGTAATGCCCCGGCCCGGCCTCGTGGTCCTTGGGCGAGGCCAGCCACACTTGTAGGCCATGCAGGCTGGAACCTTCAGCCTTGATCGCCTCGGGCGTGCGTTCGACGTGGGCAATAGCACCACCGGCGGTCATCCAACTGACATCGCCGGCTTGTACCACCTGGTCCGAGCCGAGGCTGTCTTTGTGCTGCAACGCACCTTCGAACAGATAAGTGAGTGTCGACAGCCCGATATGCGGGTGCTGGCGGATATTCATGCCGGTACCCGGCGCATAGCGGGTGAGCAACATGTGGTCGAAAAATACAAACGGCCCGACGCTGCGGCATTCACGCGAGGGCAGTGGGCGCAGGATCGGCTGGCCTTCGACATCTTCCTGGCGCGGGCGGATCACGGTGAGAGTGGTCATGGGGCGTCCCTGTCTGAGCGGGTTATATAGCGCTGAGCATAACCCGCTTGATGGGAGGTTGGCGCTATTGGCTGAAGGCGCCTTCCGACAATCTCGTCTCGATAGTGACCTCGGCTGTCGTCATCAGCTTGTGCACCGGGCAGCGATCCGCCACGCGGTGCAGCTCTTCATGCTGTTCACTGGTGAGTACGCCCCTGAGCGTCAGCTTGACGTTGAGCTTGTACTTGCCTTTTTGCTCCTCGGTGCTGTCGTGGCTGACCTCCACGGTCACGCCGGTCAGCGGGATGTCTTTCTTCTGCGCATAGAGCTTGATGGTCAGCGCTTTGCACGAGGCCAGCGCGGCGTCGAAATAGTCGTGCGGGGAGGGCGCCGAGTCGCCGCCGCCCAGGCTCTTGGGCAGGTCGGTGAACAGTTCGTGGTTGTTGATATTCACGCTATGGCGAAAATTGTCCTGGTTCAGGGTGTTGACGGTAACAGGCATGGTGAACCTCACAGGTTGGCGGGATGAAGGTCATGCAGTTATAGAACATGCTTGCACGTTGGTGTTCCGCGTTTTTTGGCTGATGAACCGTAGCGTAGGGTACAAGGTCTACCGGTATTAGCCTGTATCGAGGTTTACCGTGCCCTTGACCCGCTTGAGTCTCGCCCTGTTGTTCGCCGTCGCCAGCCTTGCTGCGCAGGCCCGCGACTATGCCTACAGCGACGCGCACCTGCATTACGTGGACTTTTTCCAGGAAACGGCGGGCATGGGCACATTACTTAAGGCCATGGCCGACGCTCGTATCGAACACGTGATGATTTCCGGCATTCCGGTTGCGAAGAAGTGGCACGAAGACGAACCCAAGCGCCCGCGTTACTATGCTGGCGACGATGCCGATGCCTATTGGTACAGCGCCACCGACGTGATCGTCGCGGCGGCGGTGAATAAACTCACCCCCGAGCAGCGTCAGCATTTTCATCCGTTTCTGTCCGGCTTCAACCCTAACGATAAGAACTCCGTCGTTCACATCCAGCGCATGCTCGACCTCAACCCGGGGCTGTGGCAGGGCATTGGCGAGGTGTTCACGCGCCACGACGACCTCACGGCGTTGACCGTCGGCGACACCCCGCGTGCCAACAACGAAGCCATGACGCGTGTTTATCACCTCGCCGCCGAAAACGACCTGCCGGTGATGCTGCACTCCAATATCACCTCCAAGCGTGAGCGCAACCCGCTGTACCTGGCGGAAGTGGAAGAGTCGCTACGCAATCACCCGCACACTCGCTTTATCTGGGCCCACGCGGGTACCAGCAAGGAGATCCATCGTCATCAGGTGCAGATGGACTTTCTGCTGCCGACCTTGAGCCGCCTGCTTGAGGCGTACCCCAACCTGTACATCGACCTGTCGTGGAGCATGCTCACGCCGTATTTGCTTGATGAGGCGGGTAAGCCCAGGCCTGCGTGGTTAAAGCTGGTGGAGCGCTTCCCTGGGCGCTTTATGCTGGGCTCGGATGTTGTAGGGCGCTTTAACTCGCAGGGTAAGGAAATGCATCGTTTTGATCCCTTCCTCGATGCGCTGCCTGAGGCTGTAGCCCGCAAGGTGGCCCGCGACAACTTCCTCTCGATTCTGCCCAAGCCACCTCGCGATGAACAGGCACTTTGATATCGCCTTTTCGTCTTACGCAAACTCGGTAACGGGCCGATACCTTTCAGGAGACCCGCTGCAGGTGGATGCAGCGCATTTGGAAGGAATCCAGGCAATGAGTATCCGTAGTCTAAATATCGCTCCCCGCGCCGGGCTGGGTTTTGGCGTGCTGGCGTTGATGGTATTCGCCTTAGGCGGCTTCGCCCTGGTGCAGATGGCCAATATGCGCCAGCAGTCGGACCAGGTAGAAAACAACTGGCTGCCCAGCGTGATGGCAGTGGGGGAGATGGGGCAGAACCTGCTGCGGGTTCGCGCGCTGACTCTGCGCTTGCTGGTCAACCGCGACCCACAGGCGCTGACGCAGGGCGAGCAGAAGCTCACTGAGTTGAAAAATGGCCTGCACCACGCGCAGACCCTCTATGAAGGGCTGATCGTGCTGCCCGAAGAGCGCACGCTGTTTGATCGCTTCAAGTCCCAGGAGCAGCAATACCTGCAACGCCAGGAGCAGGTCGTGGCGTTCTCCAAGGCAAACCAGTTGGAGGAGGCGATCAAGATCGTCAACGGCGAGATGAATCAGCTCGCCGATGAGCTGGCCAGGACCTTAAACGACCTGGTTGCCCTGAACAAAGCCAGCGCCAACCAGGCCGCGAACCTGGCGCAAAGTGTGTTCACGCAGTCTCGCATCTGGGTGGTCGGCATGATTGTGTTGACGGCACTGATCACCATCGGGCTGGCTGTGTGGCTGACTCGCAGCATCGTGCTGCCATTGGCGCAGTCGTTGAAAGTCGCCCAAGGCGTGGCAAACGGTGACCTGACAGGCGAGATCAGTGTGACAGGCAGTGATGAGCCAGCGCGTTTGCAGCAGGCGCTCAAAGGCATGCAGGAGAACCTGCGCGACACGATTCGGCGTATTGCCGAATCCTCTAACCAGTTGGCCTCGGCTTCTGAAGAGCTCAGTTGCGTGACTGAGGACTCTACCCGTGGCCTGCACCAGCAGAACCAGGAAATCGAGCAGGCTGCGACAGCGGTCAACCAGATGACGGCGGCGGTGGAGGAGGTGGCGAGCAACGCGGTGGCTACGTCACAGGCGTCGCGCGAGTCCGACCGCATTGCCCAGCGTGGACGGGAGCAGGTGCACCAGACGGTGGAGTCGATCGAGGCCCTGGCCACGGATGTAACTGCCAATGCGACCCAGGTCGAGGAGCTTGCGCAGAAGGTTTATGGGATCAGCAAGGTACTCGATGTGATCCGTTCGATTGCCGAGCAGACCAACTTGCTGGCGTTGAATGCGGCCATCGAGGCGGCGAGGGCCGGGGATGCCGGGCGCGGGTTTGCAGTGGTGGCGGATGAGGTGCGGGCCTTGGCGCATCGCACGCAGCAGTCGACGCAGGAAATTGAGCAGATGATCAGTGGCATTCAGCAGGGTACTGATCAAGCGGTGAGTTCGATGCAACTGAGCAATACGCGGGCGCGGTCTACGCTGGATATCGCCAAGTCGGCGGGGACGGCGCTGGAGGAGATCGCTTCGGCCTTTACGCTGATCAATGAGCGTAACCTGGTGATTGCCAGTGCGTCGGAGCAGCAGGCGGCCGTGGCGCGGGAGGTGGATCGTAATTTGATGAATATTCGGAGTTTGGCGCATCAGACGTCGACCGGGGCGAATCAGACCAGTGCGGCGAGCCAGGAGTTGTCCCGGTTGGCGGTAGACCTGAATACCATGGTGGCGCGGTTTTCGGTGTGAGGTTGTTTGTTGTGGCGAGGGAGCAAGCGCCCTCGCCACAGGGTTTTCAACCACCCATAAAAAAGCCCCGAACCAGTCGGGGCTTTTTCACATGATCAACCTGCGGGGCTTACTTGCCCTGCCAGCGTTTCAGTACCAAGGTAGCGTTAGTGCCACCGAAGCCGAAGCTGTTGCTCATCACGGTGTCGATTTTGACGTTTTCAACGGTCTTGGTCAGGATCGGCATATCGGCAACGACCGGGTCGATCTCTTCGATGTTGGCCGAACCGGCCATGAAGTTGCCTTCCATCATTAACAAGCAGTAGATCGCCTCGTGAACGCCAGCGGCGCCCAGGGAGTGACCAGACAAGCTCTTGGTCGAGCTGATCGCCGGCGCCTTGTCGCCGAATACCGCACGCACGCCTTCCATTTCCTTGGCGTCGCCGACCGGGGTCGACGTGCCGTGGGTGTTCAGGTAGTCGATTGGGGTATCAACGGTGGACATCGCCATCTGCATGCAACGGATGGCGCCTTCACCGCTTGGCGCAACCATGTCGTAGCCGTCGGAAGTCGCACCGTAACCGACGATTTCCGCGTAGATCTTCGCACCACGGGCCAGAGCGTGTTCCAGCTCCTCGACCACGACCATGCCGCCACCGCCGGCAATGACGAAACCGTCACGCTTGGCGTCGTAGGCGCGGGAGGCCTTTTCCGGGGTTTCGTTGTACTGGGTGGACAAGGCGCCCATGGCGTCGAACAGGAACGACTGGCTCCAATGCTCTTCTTCACCGCCGCCGGCGAACACGATGTCTTGTTTGCCCAGTTGGATCTGCTCAACCGCAGTACCGATGCAGTGAGCACTGGTGGCGCAGGCGGAGGAGATCGAGTAGTTCACGCCCTTGATCTGGAACGGCGTGGCCAGGCAGGCGGAAACGGTGCTGCCCATGGTCCGCGTTACACGGTATGGGCCAACGCGCTTCACGCCTTTTTCGCGCAGGATGTCCAGCGCTTCCATCTGGTTCAGGGTGGATGCGCCGCCGGAGCCGGCGATCAGGCCGGTGCGTACGTTCGATACCTGGTCTTCGCTCAGGCCGGAGTCGGCGATAGCGTCTTTCATGGCCAGGTAGGCATAAGCGGCTGCGTGACCGACGAAGCGGTAGATCTTACGATCAATCAGTTCTTCGAGGGGCAGGTCGATGGAGCCGGAAACCTGGCTACGCAGACCCATTTCGGCATATTCCGGGTTGAAGCGGATGCCAGGGCGACTTGCACGCAGGTTAGCGGTGACGGTCTCTTTGTCATTGCCCAGGCAAGAAACAATGCCCAGACCAGTGATAACGACGCGGCGCATGCGGATAACCCTTAAAAGTTGTCAGTGGAAGTGAATACGCCGACCCGAAGGCCTTCGGCAGTATAGATCTCGCGACCGTCGACAGTCACCGAACCGTCGGCGATAGCGAGGTTCAGCTTGCCCTTGAGGACGCGCTTGATTTGAATGTTGTAGGTGACTTTCTTGGCGGTCGGCAGGACCTGGCCAAAGAACTTCACTTCGCCCGAACCCAGGGCGCGACCACGGCCCGGCAGGCCTTGCCAGCCCAGGTAGAAGCCGACCAGTTGCCACATGGCGTCGAGGCCCAGGCAACCTGGCATTACAGGGTCGCCTTCGAAATGGCAGGCGAAGAACCACAGGTCAGGGGTGATATCCAGCTCGGCGACCAATTCACCTTTGCCGTACTTGCCACCCTCTTCGCTGATATGGGTGATGCGATCCACCATCAGCATATTCGGGGCGGGCAGTTGCGCGTTACCTGGGCCGAACAGCTCACCGCGACTGCAGCGCAGCAGGTCTTCCCGAGTAAAGGCGTTTTGTTTGGTCATGCGAGCTCCTCAATAATCCCATGCGGCAGGGTAGGGTAAATCTTCCCGAACCGAATGAAGCGTTCATGCCTCATACCGGCAGCCTACACATAGACTATTGCGTTGTAGTGAAAGTCACAGCGATAAGGTACTGAATGTACACTTGTTCACTGAAATTTTAAACCGGGCCTGTTTATGGGCCCGTTTGGGTACCTAAGACTGCCGCACTTTCGTCTTTCACGCCAGTCGCAGTTGGTTGATGGCGCAGCGCTATTGCACCCAGCGCTGCAGGATTTGCTGCAAATCCGTGCGTTTGAACGGCTTGGCCAGGTAATCGTTCATTCCGGCCGCCATGCAGGCTTCGCGATCGCCCTGCAACGCGTTGGCGGTCAGAGCAATGATCGGCAGATCGGCGCAGCCGGGGAGTTGCCGAATCTGCCGGGTGGCCTCGTAGCCGTCGATCACCGGCAAGCGGCAATCCATCAGGATCGCGGTAAAAATCAGGCTCTCGGCACTGCGGATGGCTTCGGCGCCGTCGGTGGCCAGGCTCACTGCAAAGCCCAGGCTGCGCAGCATCGCTTCGACCACGGTGCGGTTGACTGGGTTGTCTTCCACCAGCAAGACATGACGGCCATCACCGGCGCTGGTCTTGCCTTCGGCGTGCGGGGCAATCGTCGGCAGGCTTTGCTGATCGATGGCCAGCGGAATTTCCAGGGTAAACACCGAGCCTCGGCCTTCCTCGCTCTGGGCGCGCAGCGTGCCGCCCATGCGTTCGGCCAGGGTGCGTGCAATCGGCAAGCCCAACCCGGTGCCGCCGTAACGTCTTGAAATGGAACTGTCGGCCTGCTGGAACGCGTCGAACATCAGTTCCAAGCGCTCGGCGGAAATTCCGATGCCGCTGTCGCGCACGGTGCAGGTGAACCACACCAGTTCATGGTCGAGCGTTTGCCAGTGCGGCTCAACGGTCACCGTACCGTGTTCGGTAAATTTCAGCGCGTTGCCGATCAGGTTCACCAGAATCTGCCGGATACGCGTGGGGTCACCCTGCACTCGCAGGGCATCCATGCCCGGCGGAATCGGCAGCTCCAGCGTCAACCCGCGTTGCTGGGCGCTGTGTTGGAAAGCCTGAGCGCAGTTGCTGATCAGGTCGGCGAGGTTGAACGAAATATGTTCCAGCTCCAGCGCGGCGCGTTCGATGCGCGAGAAGTCGAGGATGTCGTTGATCACCTTGAGCAAATGCTCGGTGGACTCTGAGGCCAGTGCCGCGTACTCGGTCTGCTCCTCGGTCATCTCGGTGGTTTCAAGCAGTTGCAACATACCCAGTACGCCATTCATGGGCGTGCGCAACTCGTGACTCATCATGGCCAGGAAGTCCGACTTGGCATTGTTCGCTCGTTCGGCCTCCTCGCGGGTCTGGATCAACTGCGCCATGGCCTGGTGCTGTTCGCGGCTGGCCTGGTTGAGGCCCTCGGCCAGGTTATTGATATGCCGCGACAGGTCGCCCAGTTCCGAGTCATCGACAATCGGCAGCGGCGTTTTGTAATCGCCTTGCTGGATCGCTTTCACCGCATTGCCCATGGCGCTGATCGGCTGCGACAGGCTGGCCGCCAGGCGCCGCGCGAGCAAGAAGGTAAACAGCAGCGCGAACAGGGCAAGGATACCGGCCTTGAACAGGATTTCCTGTTGGCGCTGGCTGAACGCGTCGTTGGACATGCCGACAATCACCCGTCCCAGGTAATCCGCACGCGGCGCCGTGGGTTCACTGAGGTTGTCCTGGAAAAAGTCAGTGCCCAGTTGGATATGTTGCAGACGGATGGGCGCCTGGAACACTTTCACCGACAGCGAGCGGTCGTGTTTTTCCGACGGTTGCTCGACGTACACCAAAATGTTTTCGGCGCTGTCCTGAATCTCCAGAAAGCGCACATGCGGCGTGGCCAAGGTCGCGCGCAGCAGGCTCTCAAGCACGTCGTTGTTGCCGGAAATCACGCCGTATTCGGTGGCGGGCGCGAGTTGGTTGGCGATCAGTTGGCCGGTGTGATCCAGTTCCTGGCGCAGGTCTTGGATACGCACGAAAGTAAAGAAGCTGATCAACAGCAAGGTCAGTAACAATGCCGGGCCCAGCGTGATGAGCTGGGTGCGGGTATTGATGTCCCAACGACGACGCAAGGTCATGGACGTTTTTCTCCTTCGGCCAATCGGGCGGCGACGGCGACTTCGTCAACCTGTTCGATTCCCAGTGAGCGTGCGACTTGCGGGTTACCGATGACTTTGAAGTGTTCCGGGTACAACGAGCGCGGCCAGCTAGTTGGCGGGTGGTCCAGTAGTCGGTCGAGTACCTCGAGCCAGTCGGCCTGGTCGCTGTAGGTGCTGGCCAGGCTGCCAGCCTTGACGAACCCGGCATTGGGGCCCACCAGCGGCAGTTGCTGGGCGTAACTGCTGAGCAACAGGTTCTTTACGGTTTTCGGGTTGTAGAGCCGTGTGTCATCGAAGCCGAGCAGCACATCACTGTTCTTGAGCAGATTTTGCAGCGCGCGGCTGTCGTTCGTGTTGTCCCAGCGCTGCGGCACGATCTGCAGCCCCATCGGCGTCGCATACTCACGCAGCTCTTGCAGCAGGAACTCACTGTCGACGCCGTAGAGCACGCCGATGCGTTTGGCTTGCGGCAGGATGCTGGCGATCAGGTTCAACTGACGCGCGAGCGGCGGGTCGCTCCACAATAGGCTGATTTTGGCCGGTTGAGTGCTGCCCAGGCGCTGCCGGGCTTGCAGGCGGCTGATACGCAGCACCAGCGTCGGCGGGCCTTGGGCATCCTTCAGGCGCCAGTCGAGACCGGGTAGGTCGAGCAGGATCAGGCGGGTGTTGGCAGGTAAATGACTGGGTGGCGGCAGGTCTTTGAGCGCAGTAAAAGTCACGTGGTCTTCGGGGCGCTGTTGGGCAAGGGCCTGGGCAAAAGCGTGTACACCGGCACCGTCTTCGGCAGCGGTCAGCAGAATATTGGCGCTCCAGGCTGGCGCGGTCAGCAGCAGGCACGCCCATAGCAAGCCGCGGCGGCACAGGCGTGAAACAAACAGGAGGGTCATCCGTGACGGGTCGCCCATGTCAGAACTCTAACTCCGCGCTGAGGTAGAGGACGTGGCGACTGTCGTAATTGTTATCGGCAAAGGTGGTGGGCTGGTTATCGAGGCGTTGCTGCAACATGCCGGCCAGCTCCACGTTGGCTTTGCCCAGGGCAATGCGCTTGGCCACGCGCAGGTCGACCCGTTCGAAGCGGTATTGATTGAGTGCGTCGTCACCATAGTAGAACAGCGCACTCGACCAGCCGTGGCCCCATTCACGCAGCCAGCCGGCCGAGCCGCTGTTGCGCGCGGTCTGTGCTTTATCCCGCGGGTTGCTGGAGGTGGCATCGACGTAAGCATAGGTCAGCCGCAGGCGATCGGCGTTGCTCATGCGCCAATCGAACTGCGATTCGGCCCCGGTAAACCGCGCGCTGTTGGCGTTGCTGGCAATGTACTGATTGTTGCGTAGCGGCGAGCTGATCATGTCGGTGATTTCGTCGTAGAACAGTTTCACGTCGACATTCAGCCCGAGGTCGGCAAAGAAGCCGTTGTAGCCCAGCTCGCGCGAGCGCATCAACTCTTTATCGAGGTTGCCGGGGCCGCGTGTCACCACAAAATATTGCCCGGAGTTTTGCCCGTAGGCCGGGGAACTGAGGTTGGTGACCCGATAACTCCAGTTGACGTTGTTCTCGAACATGTCTGGCGAGCGAATCGCCTCGGAATACACCGCACGTAAACCGTGGCGTGGGTTGATCAAGTAGTTGACCGCCACGCGCGGGGTCAGCGAGTTGCCGCTCAGGTGGGTGTCTTCGTACATCGCGCCGCCCTGCAGCAGCCAGTGTTCGCTGGCACGCCATTCCAGGTGGCCGAACAGTCGCCATGTGGTGTCGTCGAGGGTGCCATTGAAGTAGGTGTCGGAGTCGGCGCGGTCATAGCGGTAATTCATGCCGCTGACCAGGCGCAGGCTGTCGGACAGGCTGAGAGTGTCCTGGATCTCGAGGTCATAGCGACTCTCGCGGGTGCTTTGGTCGATATCGCCGCACACGCTTTGGTTAGCGCCGTTACGCCACTGGTCCAGAACCTGGTTTCCCAACGCTTGCTCAGCGGCGCTGCCGGGCGGGGCCGTGCCCTGGCTATAAGTGTCCATGTGCCGGGCCAACTGTTCGGCGTAGTTGGGGTTCAACTGCCACAGTTGAGTCAGTTCCGGGCTGAACGACACCTTGGCGTCACAGGCTTTCCACACCTGTTGGCGGTCCCATTGCTGGGCCGAGCCCTGGATATACAAGCTGTGTTCGGGGTTGAAATCAAAGTTCCAACGTAAGGAACCGGCATAGTCCTTGGCGATAACGTCGGAATTGGTGCCGCCCTCGGTAATCCCGGCGAATACCGGGGTGTAGGTATAAGGGCGCTGGTTGCTGCCTTCTTTGGCGTCGAGTTGCACATCGATGCTCTGCTGTGCGTTCAGGGTCTGGCTCACCGCGAGGCTGAAGCGGTTGAGGCGGCGGCCGTCCCGGCGGTCGGCACCGACCTTATCGCTGTCAAAACCATCGTCCTGCTGGCCGGACATCGACAGGCGTAAATCACCGGTTTCCCAGCCCACGCCCTGGCTGGCATAGAAGTCGTTGATCCCACGTTCGCCACGGATTACCTTGATCCGCGAGCCATGGCTGTTGGACGGTGAGCGTGTGAGGATATTGACCACGGCCATCAGCGCATTGGCGCCATAGCTGACGGTATTGGGGCCGCGAAACACCTCGATACGCTCGATGTCTTCCATGGCCACTGGAATATCGCTCCAGTCCACCGTCGCCAGGCCTGCGCGGTACACCGAACGCCCGTCGATCAACACCTGCATACGCCGTGCATCGCTGGCGCTGGTGCCGTGGTAGTTCACCGCCGCCTGGTTGCCGGTGGTGTAGCCGACCATCATCCCCGGCACCAGCCGCAGTAGCTCGGCGATGTCGCGCGCGCCGCTGGCCTTGATCAACTCGCTGTCGATCACGGTCATGCTGCCGGGCACGGCGGCGGCCGATTGCTTGAGGCGCGTGGCCGTCAGCACCTGGGGCAGCGGCTGACTGTCGAGGAACAGGTCATCCGCCAGCGCTGACGCGCTGCATAGCAGCATCAGCAAGAGAGATGAGCGAGGAGGAGGGCCCAGGTACACGGCACGGCCTTGATAATTACGGATAGCCGCCCATGTTAACTGAGGTGGGGCCATTTGCCAGTCGTCGGCCTCACAATTACTTCACACGGAGGTGGCATTTTCCGACAAACGTGTGAATTGACACGGGGGCTGGCCGCAAGCGGGTCGCCCCGTATAATGCCGCCATCGCCACTGGTATGGATTAACGGATTGCATATGACTGAACAGCGCCCTATTGCGGTCCTGGGAGGCGGAAGTTTTGGTACCGCCGTGGCAAACCTGCTGGCCGAAAACGGTCACGCGGTACGCCAGTGGATGCGCGACCCCGAGCAGGCGGAGGCCATCCGCGTCCACCGCGAAAACCCCCGTTACCTTAAAGGCATCAAGATTCACCCGGCGGTCGAGCCGGTGACCGACTTGTTGGCCACGTTGACCGCGTGCGACCTGTGCTTCGTCGCGCTGCCCTCCAACGCCTTGCGTTCGGTGCTGGCGGCCCATGCTGAACGCCTGGCGGGCAAGTTACTGGTTAGCCTGACCAAGGGCATCGAGGCGCACACGTTCAAGCTGATGAGCGAAATCCTCGAAGAGATCGCCCCCCAGGCGCGCATCGGCGTGCTGTCCGGTCCAAACCTGGCCCGGGAAGTGGCTGAGCACGCGCTGACAGCCACCGTGGTCGCCAGTGAAGACGAAGCGCTGTGCGAACGCGTCCAAGCCGTGCTGCATGGTCGTACGTTTCGCGTCTACGCCAGCAGCGATCGTTTTGGCGTCGAGCTGGGCGGGGCGTTGAAAAACGTCTATGCGATCATCGCCGGTATGGCTGTCGCCTTGGGCATGGGCGAAAACACCAAGAGCATGCTGATCACCCGCGCGCTGGCGGAGATGACCCGCTTTGCAGTGAATCAGGGCGCCAACCCGATGACGTTCCTGGGGCTGGCCGGTGTGGGCGACTTGATCGTCACCTGCTCGTCGCCGAAAAGCCGCAATTATCAGGTCGGTTTTGCCCTGGGCCAGGGCTTGAGCCTTGAGGACGCGGTAACACGCCTGGGCGAAGTCGCCGAAGGCGTCAACACGCTCAAAGTGTTGAAGGCCAAGGCTCAGGAAGTTGGCGTGTATATGCCGCTGGTCGCCGGGCTGCACGCGATCCTGTTTGAAGGGCGCACCTTGAACCAGGTCATCGAGTTGCTGATGCGCGCCGAACCGAAAACCGATGTCGACTTTATTTCCACCAGTGGTTTCAACTGAGGAATGCGCCATGAACGATCCGAAAGCAGCGCCTAAATACGAGTCCATCCTCCTGCGTATCCTCTGGATGCTGGTGTTTGCCCTGGTGTGGCAAGTGGCGCAGTTCCTGCTCGGCGCTTTGGTGGTAGTGCAGTTGGTGTATCGCCTGGTCTATGGCGCGCCGAACCTGGGGCTGATGAACTTTGGTGACAGCCTCAGCCAGTTCCTTGCGCAGATCGGCCGTTTCGGCAGCTTCCATACCGAGCAAAAACCCTGGCCGTTCGCCGATTGGCCGACCCCGCGTGCCCCCGAAGGCGAAGCCGCCCACAGCGTGCCGCCGGCGCCGCACCCGGTGCGTGATGAAGAGCCAAAACTGTGAAGCTGTGGGTTTTGCGTCACGGTGAAGCCGAAGGGCATGCGCGCACCGACGCCGAGCGCAACCTCACTGAACAGGGGCGCGACGAAGTGTTGCGCAGTGCCGCGCAGCTGATTGGCCAGCCAATCAGCGCCATCTTTGCCAGCCCGTATGTACGCGCGCAACAAACTGCGCATTTGGTGCGTGACGCATTGGGGTTTGAGCCGGACATTCACACGGTGGCGTGGCTGACGCCGGACAGCAACCCGGTACAGGTGCTGGAAAAGCTCGACACCGATGACAATGTGCTGCTGGTCAGCCACCAGCCGTTGGTTGGCAGCCTGATCAGCTTTTTGCAGTATGGCCATTTGCGGCAGCCGCAACCGATGTACACCGCCAGCCTGGCGGAGCTTGAAGGGGATTATCCGCTGGCGGGGTTGATGAGTTTGGTGAGTGTGAAGAATCCTTAGGAACGCAGGTATGTATGCAACTCTTTGTGTTGTGTTAGGCCTGGGGCGGGTTTGGGTCGATTGAGTACATAGCCGTTACCCAAATAACGGATATGTACCCAGCGACCCCAAAACAACCCCATTACTCCAGCTGTAAAAAGATACCTCCCCCTACAGGATAGATCGCCGCTTCGTGTGTGCTATATAGTCAACCAAGCAAGTGCTTGGTTGGCTATCATCGGATCACAAAGGAGCGCGTCCCATGCCTGTCGCTTTTCGTTTGCCTTTGCAGGCCTTCTTCGAACGTGAAGCGCGCCACCCGCGCAAACCTTTTCTGGTGCAGCCCATCGGCGGTGGCGAGGTACAGACGCTCACCTGGGGTGAGGTCGGCCACCAAGCCCGTTGCGCCGCGCACTGGCTGCGCGCCCGGGGCTTGCCCCAAGGCTCGCACATCGCCCTGATTTCGAAAAACTGCGCGCACTGGATCATCGCTGACCTAGCAATCTGGATGGCCGGGCATGTGTCGGTGCCGCTGTACCCCAACCTCACCGCTGACTCCGTCGCTCACGTGCTGACCCATTCCGAGGCGGCGCTGGTGCTGATTGGTAAGCTGGATAACTGGCCTGCGATGGCGCCGGGTATTGCGCCCGGTTTGCCGACCATCAGCCTGCCGCTGTGCCCGGCCGGTGATTTCGATTACCGCTGGGCCGACCTGCAAGCCTGCTCACCGATCCAGGACAACCCCGAACCTGCCGCCTCCGGCCTGGCCACCATTGTCTACACCTCCGGCACCACCGGCTTGCCCAAAGGCGTAATGCAAACCTTCGGCGCCTTGGGCTTTGCTGCCACCCGCGGCACTGAGTTATTTGGCCTGGGGGAAGGCGACCGGTTACTGTCCTACCTGCCGCTGTGCCATGTGGCGGAGCGGATGTTCGTAGAGCTGGCCTCAATCTACACCGGGCAAACCGTTTTTTTTGCCGAGAGCCTCGATACGTTCCTGACGGACTTGCGCCGTGCACGGCCGACCGCGCTGTTCGGCGTGCCGAGGATTTGGACCAGGTTCCAGATGGGCGTCTACAGCAACATGCCGCAAAGGCGTCTCGACAGCCTGTTGCGCCTGCCATTTATCGGCAAGCGCGTCGGGCATAAAGTCCTCGCCGGTCTGGGCCTGGATGCGCTGCGCATTGCGTTGTCGGGCGCGGCGCCAGTGCCCGAAGCCTTGTTGCGTTGGTATCAGCGCCTGGGGCTGGACGTGCTGGAGGTGTATGGCATGACTGAAAGCTGCGGCTATTCCCATGTCTGTCGCCCCGGCCAGCAGATGCTCGGCTGGATCGGCCCACCGTGCCCTGGCGTCGAAGTGCGCATCGACGCGGTGGGCGAAGTGCAGGTGCGCAGCGATGCGACCATGCTCGGCTATTTCAAGGACCCGCAGAAAACCGCCGAGACGTTGACCGACGACGGCTTCCTGCGCACTGGCGACAAGGGTGAGCAGGACGCCGATGGCCGCCTGCGCCTGACCGGTCGACTCAAGGAAATATTCAAAACCAGCAAGGGCAAATACGTAGCCCCGGCACCGATTGAAAACCGCCTGGCTGAACATGCGCGCATCGAGCAGGTGTGCGTGGTCGGCGAAGGCCTGAGTGCACCGATAGGCCTGTGCGTGTTGTCGGCCGGCAGCCAGGACCGACAAGCCCTGCGAGGCAGCCTCGAACGCTGGCTGGAACAGGTCAATCAGACGCTGGATAAACATGAGCGCTTGCGTCAACTGGTGGTGGTAAAAGACAGTTGGGCGGTGGAGAACGGTTTCCTGACGCCGACCCTGAAGATCAAGCGCACGGTGATCGAGTCGACCTACGGTGCCCAGTTTCAACAGTGGAGCGCGCGCAGCGAATCCATTCTGTGGCAGGATTAGGGTCGTAATAAAACTAATAAGGACACCTTCATGAGTTTATGGCGCACCCAACCGAATATCGAACAACTCAATGCCATCCAGAAAAACACCATCGGTGAGTTGCTGGATATCCGCTTCGAAAGCTTCGACGACGAGTCCCTCACTGCCAGCATGGTCGTTGACCATCGCACGCATCAGCCTTACGGCCTGCTGCACGGCGGCGCGTCGGTGGTGTTGGCCGAGAGCGTCGGCTCCATGGCGGCTTACCTGTGCATCGATGCCAGCAAGTTCTATTGCGTGGGCCTGGAGGTCAACGCCAACCACCTGCGCGGTGTGCGCAGCGGGCGGGTGACGGCGGTGGCGCGGGCGATCCACATCGGCCGCACCACGCAAGTCTGGGACATTCGATTGACCAGCGACGATGGCAAGGCCAGCTGCGTATCGCGCCTGACTATGGCCGTGGTGCCGCTGGGCGAGAACCCGCCGGCGCGATAGGCGTGGCGTGAGTGTCATCATTCCTGGCAGTTACAGTCATTGCTGTGTTGCTCAGGCGTGGTGACAATCCACTTCTGTTTTTGTAGATGAGTTCGGTATGTCGCAGCACGTGTTTTTTGCCCACGCCAATGGTTTCCCTTCGGCCACCTATGGCAAGTTGTTTGCCGCCTTGGCCCCGGAATATGCAGTGGCTCACCTGCCGCAGCACGGTCACGACCCCAGGTTTCCGGTGGACGACAACTGGCAGAACCTGGTGGACGAGCTGATCCACCATCTGGAACTGCAGCCAGAACCGGTGTGGGGCGTGGGCCATTCCCTGGGCGGCGTGTTGCATTTGCACGCGGCCATGCGCTGCCCGCAGTTGTACCGCGGCGTGGTGATGCTCGATTCGCCGGTGCTGACCCGCGCCGACCGCTGGGTGATTCGCGCCGCCAAGCGTTTCGGTTTTATCGACCGCCTGACCCCGGCCGGCCGCACCTTGGGCCGACGTGAAGAGTTCACCGACCTGGATGCCGCGCGCAGCTACTTCGCCGGCAAGACGCTGTTTCGCGGGTTCGACCCGGAGTGCTTTGATGCTTACCTGCAACATGGCCTGCAACAGGTCGGCGATCGCCTGCGCCTGCGTTTCGATCCGGCTACCGAAATCAGCATCTACCGGGGCGTGCCCCACACCAGCCCCGGCCAGGTTCGCCAGTTGAAGGTGCCGCTGGCGGTAGTCCGTGGCCGTCAAAGTCGGGTGGTGATGCGTCACCATGCCAGCGGCGTCGACCGCCTGCCCATGGGCGAAATGCTCACCATGCCCGGTGGCCATATGTTCCCCCTCGAACGCCCCCAAGACACTGCGACCTTGATCAAAAACCTGTTCTGCCGCTGGCAAGCCCGCGAGCGCAGTTGCGCATGAGCACGCCAGTCGAAGAAGTCCGCCTGAGCCTGCCGCACATCGAGTTGGCGGCGCATTTGTTTGGTCCCGAGGACGGTTTGCCGGTGATCGCTTTGCATGGCTGGCTGGACAACGCCAACAGCTTCGCGCGGCTGGCGCCGAAGCTGCACGGTTTGCGTATCGTCGCGCTGGATATGGCCGGCCATGGGCATTCGGCGCATCGCCCTGCAGGGGCCGGTTATTCCCTGTGGGATTACGTCTTTGATGTGCTGCAAGTCGCCGAACAGCTGGGCTGGAAACGTTTTGCATTACTTGGCCACTCCCTCGGCGCTATCGTCTCCGTGGTGCTGGCCGGCGCCTTGCCGGAGCGGGTGACGCATCTGGGGTTGATCGACGGCGTGGTCCCGCCGACCGCCACTGGCGAGAACGCCGCCGAGCGGCTAGGCATGGCGTTGCAGGCGCAATTGAACCTGCAGGGCAAGCGCAAACCGGTCTATAGCACGCTGGATCGGGCGGTTGAGGCGCGTATGAAAGGCGTGGTGGCCGTCAGCCGCGAAGCAGCGGAACTGCTGGCCCAGCGCGGTTTGATGCCGGTGCCGGGTGGTTACACCTGGCGTACGGACAGTCGTCTGACACTTGCGTCGCCGGTGCGCCTGACTGATGAGCAGGCGATGGCTTTCGTGCGTCGTGTGGGTTGCCCTACACAGTTGGTGGTCGCGGCTGACGGCATGCTGGTGAAACATTCCGAATTGCTTTCCCAGCTACCCTTTACGGTGAACACGCTGCCGGGAGGCCATCATTTACACCTTAATGATGAGCCCGGCGCGATCCTTGTTGCAGACTGTTTCAATCGGTTCTTCCACGCGCCTTGACTTGGCGCGGGCAACTGCCGAGGCTGGGCGGATTGAAAGGGAGTCAACCATGTACGATCTCAACACCGCTGCGACCTCCGATGGCCAGGGCACACCGATCCGATGAGCCTGGGTAAAGGATGTATCCGTGCCCTCGGGCTGTGCTGCTTCAGCCCCTTGGTTTTCGCCGTCGACGTGCCGCGAAGCCAGGATTTACCTGCTGTGCCCCGCCAGGTCGATGCGCAAATCGTCGATTACCGCCCCGCTGAAGAAAAGGAACGCATCTACCCCATGGGCGCGATCCGCAAAATCAGCGGCCAGTTGCGTTACGAAGGCCAAGCCACGGCGCGCGGCCAAACCACCGCCATTACCTATGAGCTGCCCGCCGAACACACCTCCAGCGCTGCGTTTACCGCGACGCGCGAAGCGTTGCAGGCCAAGGGCGCGCAGCTGTTGTTCTGGTGCCAGGCTCGCGATTGTGGTGAAAGCAGTCTGTGGGCCAATGAAGTGTTCGGCAACGCCAAGCTGGTCGGCGCCGATGGCCAGCAGGAATACCTGCTGTTGCGCCTGGCCGCTCCCCAGGACAACTCGCTGGTGGCGCTTTACGGCATCACCCGTGGCAACCGTCGCGCGTATCTGCATGTAGAACAGATGGACGCCGGCGCACCGCTGGGGAACTTGCTGCCCACGTCGGCGACCTTGCTGCGCGAGTTGAAAAGCACCGGTGAACTAGACTTCCCGGCACTTGGAGCCGAACCTGACGCTACTTGGCTGACGCTGATTTCGCGTGGTTTGAACCTCGACGCTACGCTGCGCGTAAGTCTGACCGGGCCCACCGCCGAAGCCTGGCGCCAAGGCTTGATCGACAGCGGTGTACGTGCCGCCCGCCTGGAAACCGGCACCGGTGACGCTAAGGGTTTGCACCTGCATCTGATACGCTGACCGTAACAGGGCGAACGGACCCGCGCCGTTCGCCTAAGCTCTCTTCCTACAGCCTTATTCTCGAGATACCCGATGCTCAATAACGATCGCCTACTGGTGCAAATCCTGCTGCTGGTGCTGTTTGGTGCCAGCTTCTGGGTCATGGCGCCGTTTTGGTCGGCGCTGTTCTGGGGCGCGGTGCTAGCGTTTGCCAGCTGGCCGCTGATGCGCTTGTTGACCCGCTGGCTGGGTGGCCGGGAATCCCTGGCGGCGGGCATCCTGACCTTGGGTTGGATGTTGCTGGTGGCGGTGCCGCTGGTGTGGCTGGGCTTCAACTTGGCCGACCATGTGCGTGACGCGGTGGGTCTGATCAAAGATATCCAAGTCGACGGCCTGCCTGCCGCGCCGACCTGGCTGGGTTCGATTCCTTTTGTTGGCGAGCGCCTGGTGGCGACGTGGGACAGCATCGACCAGCAGGGCGCGGCGCTGATGGTCAGCATCAAGCCGTACCTGGGTCAGGTCGGCAACTGGCTGCTGGCGCGCAGTGCGCAGATCGGCGGCGGTATCCTCGAGTTGACCCTGAGCCTGGTGTTCGTGTTTTTCTTCTACCGGGACGGGCCGCGCCTCGCGACGTTTGTGCATCGCCTGCTGGAACGCCTGATCGGCGACCGTGCCGGTTACTATATCGAACTGGTGGCTGGCACTGTGCAACGGGTGGTCAACGGTGTGATCGGTACGGCCGCCGCCCAAGCCTTGCTGGCGCTGATCGGTTTCCTGATTGCCGGCGTGCCGGGCGCGCTGGTGCTGGGCATCGTCACCTTCCTGCTCAGCCTGATCCCCATGGGCCCGCCGCTGGTGTGGATCCCGGCCACGGCCTGGCTGGCATGGAAGGGCGATTACACTTATGCGGTGTTCCTCGGTGTGTGGGGCACGTTCATCATCAGCGGCGTGGACAACGTGCTCAAACCGTACCTGATCAGCCGAGGCGGCAACCTGCCGCTGGTGATTGTGCTGCTGGGCGTGTTTGGCGGGCTGATTGCTTTTGGTTTTATCGGCCTGTTTATCGGCCCGACCTTGTTGGCGGTTGCTTACAGCTTGCTGACGGATTGGAGTGCAACCCAGGCTCAAGTTCGTCGCGAAGACAAACCCTTGTAACTAATGTGGCAGGGGGCTTGCTCCCAATAGCGGTGTGACAGTCGGCATCTGCGTTGACTGAACCGCCGCAATCTTAAGCAAGCTTGCTCCCACATTTTTTCACCATGGTCGGCCTTTTAGGCGCGGGGCAACCACATGACGGCGGTCAAGCCACCGCCGGGGGTTTCTTCCAGGTTCAGGCGGCCGCCGAGGCGTTCCACTGCCTCCTTGGAAATCGTCATGCCCAGGCCGACGCCGCCTGAGTTGCGGTTGCGTGAACCTTCCAGACGAAAGAACGGTTCGAACACCGCCTCACGTTTGTCCGCCGCAATTCCCGGGCCGTGGTCGATCACGCGGATGACCAGGGCTTCGCGGCTGTCCGTCAGCTCTATCCGTGCCGTGCCGGCATAACGCAAGGCGTTGTCGATCAGGTTGTTGAGGCACGAACGCAGGGCCATCGGTTGCACCTGCAAGGGCGCGCAATTGCCCGCGAACTGCACGTCGCAGCCCTGGTCCTGGGCGTTCTCGCTGAGTGATTCGACCAACGCCTGTACATCGAGCCAGTGCCGGGTTTCGCCCGTGCGTTGTTCGTGCAGATAGCTCAGGGTGGAGTCGAGCATGCTGATCATGTCATCCAGGTCCTGGCGCATCTGGCCTTGCAGCTTGGTGTCTTCGATTTGTTCCAGGCGCAGCTTGAGGCGTGACAGCGGGGTGCGCAGGTCATGGGAGACCGCGCCGAGCATGCGTGCGCGCTGGCTGACTTGCTCACGTATGCGCTTTTGCATCAGGTTGAACGTCGACGCGGCCTGGCGTGCCTCCCGAGGGCCGGACTCGTTCAGCGGCGGGCTATCAAGGTCGAGGCTCAAGCGTTCGGCGGCTGCGCTCAGGCGCTGGATCGGTCGGCTAAGCAGTTTGGCGCCGTACCACGCCGCGATGATCAGCGAGATAAACTGAAATGTCAGCGGCACCACCGGGCCACCAAACCAGGGGCGATGATGCCGGTGCAGGGGCTTCATCGTGCCGTCCGGCTGCTCGACGAAGGTTTCCGGCGGCGGCGGCGGTGGCGGGCCGTAGTGGTGAAACCAGAAGAACGCCAGCACATGGGCCAACACAATAGCCACCAGCAATACGCCGAACAGCCTGCCGAACAGCGTATTGAAGGTAGCGCGCATCAACCGATATCCCGCGCGTCGAACAGGTAACCTTCGCCACGCACGGTCTTGATCAATTGCGGTGCTTTGGGGTCGTCCCCAAGCTTCTGGCGCAGGCGCGAGACCAGCAGGTCGATGCTGCGATCAAACGCCTCGATGGAGCGGCCACGGGCGGCGTCCAGCAGTTGTTCTCGGCTCAGAACGCGGCGCGGGCGTTCGATAAACACCCACAATAAGCGAAACTCGGCGTTGGACAGCGGCACCACCAGGCCATTGTCGGCCACCAGTTGACGCAACACGCTGTTAAGGCGCCAGTTGTCGAAACGGATGTTGGCACGTTGCTCGGTACGGTCATCTCGCACCCGGCGCAGGATGGTCTGAATGCGTGCCACCAGCTCGCGCGGTTCGAAGGGTTTGGACATGTAGTCATCGGCGCCCAGTTCCAGGCCGATGATGCGGTCGGTGGGTTCGCAGCGCGCGGTGAGCATCAGGATCGGGATGTCCGATTCTGCGCGCAACCAGCGGCACAGCGACAGGCCATCTTCGCCCGGCAGCATCAGGTCGAGCACCACCACATCAAAGGTTTCGGCTTGCATGGCGGTGCGCATGGCCGTGCCGTCGGTGACACCAATGGCGAGAATATTGAAGCGCGCCAGGTAGTCGATCAGCAGTTCGCGAATCGGTACATCGTCATCGACGATCAGCGCGCGCGTGCTCCAGCGCTTGTCTTCGGCGATCACCGCGTCTTTCTGCGCTTCGTTTACAGCGGCGGTAGGGGTATGCATAGTGCGATCATCTGCCTGGTTGTTGCTGTCAGCATAGGCGCCCAGCCCCATGGCTGGAAGTGCTGTACGGGCGGTCATGTGCGCGAGGCTAGACGCGGTGCGTGTTGAGGGCATGTCGTGAATGTATCGGCCTTGACACAATTGCTTGAAATGCCGGGTTATGGGCGCTTGATCAGTATTTTACCGATCATCGGATCCCGCGACGGCGCCGCTTGCGCTACAATCCGCGCCGATTTCGACTTGCCTGAGAGCCCATTCAAATGTCCTTCTGCCAGACTCCTATCATCGTCGCCCTGGATTACCCCACTCGTGACGCCGCACTGAAGCTGGCTGACCAGTTGGACCCCAAGCTTTGCCGGGTCAAGGTCGGTAAGGAACTGTTTACCAGTTGCGCGGCGGACATCGTTGGAACCTTGCGTGACAAAGGTTTCGAAGTGTTCCTCGACCTGAAATTCCACGATATCCCCAACACCACGGCTATGGCGGTGAAAGCCGCGGCTGAGATGGGCGTATGGATGGTCAATGTGCACTGCTCCGGCGGTTTGCGCATGATGGCAGCGTGCCGTGAAGTGCTGGAACAGCGCAGCGGGCCGAAACCGCTGCTGATCGGTGTGACGGTGTTGACCAGCATGGAGCGTGAGGATCTGGCCGGCATCGGCTTGGATATCGAGCCTCAGGAGCAGGTATTGCGCCTGGCGGCCCTGGCGCAGAAGGCTGGCCTTGATGGTCTGGTGTGCTCGGCGCTGGAAGCCCAGGCCTTGAAGACGGCTCACCCGTCGTTGCAACTGGTCACCCCAGGGATTCGTCCGGCGGGCAGTGCACAGGATGATCAGCGGCGCATTCTGACTCCGCGTCAGGCGTTGGATGCAGGTTCGGATTATCTGGTGATTGGTCGTCCGATCAGCCAGGCGGCGGATCCGGCCAAAGCGTTGGCCGCCGTAGTCGCCGAAATCGCCTGACGAACGCTCCCACGCTTTGCGTGGGAACGCCTCTTGTGATGCAGAGCGTCCCGGGCTGATTCCCAGGCAGCGCGTGGGAATCAGCTGGTCAGCTAACCTTCAACACCAACTTCCCAAAATTCTCCCCACTGAACAGCTTCATCAATGTCTCCGGAAAAGTCTCCAACCCCTCGACAATATCCTCCTTGCTCTTGAGCTTGCCCTGCGCCATCCACCCAGCCATTTCCTGCCCGGCGGCGGCAAAGTTTGCCGCATGGTCCATCACCACAAACCCCTCCATGCGCGCACGATTAACCAGCAGCGACAAGTAATTGGCCGGGCCTTTCACCGCTTCTTTATTGTTGTACTGGCTGATGGCACCACAGATCACCACCCGCGCCTTCAGCGCGAGACGGCTGAGCACCGCGTCGAGAATGTCGCCGCCGACGTTATCGAAATACACATCCACGCCTTTAGGGCACTCGCGCTTGAGGGCGGCAGTCACCTCTTCGCTCTTGTAATCAATGGCGGCATCAAACCCCAACTCATCCACCAGGAATTTGCACTTGTCGGCGCCCCCGGCAATACCCACCACGCGGCAGCCTTTGATTTTGGCAATCTGCCCGGCAATGCTGCCCACCGCTCCGGCAGCGCCGGAGATCACCACGGTTTCACCCGCCTTGGGCGCGCCCGTGTCGAGCAGGGCAAAGTAGGCGGTCATGCCCGTCATGCCGAGGGCAGACAGGTAGCGCGGCAGCGGTGCCAGTTTCGGGTCGACCTTATAGAAGCCACGTGGCTCGCCGAGGAAATAGTCCTGCACGCCCAGCGCGCCATTTACATAGTCGCCCACCGCGAATTTCGGATTATTTGAGGCGATCACCTGTCCCACCCCCAGCGCGCGCATCACTTCACCAATACCGACAGGCGGAATGTAGGACTTGCCCTCGTTCATCCAGCCGCGCATCGCCGGGTCCAGGGATAGGTATTCATTGTGCACCAGCACTTGCCCATCCCCCGGTGTGCCCACCGGCACTTCCTGATAAGTGAAGGTGTCCCGCGTGGCCGCGCCGACCGGGCGTTTGGCGAGCAGGAACTGGCGGTTGGTCTGGGCAGTCATGGCAAGGACTCTTTAGAAATGAGCCCTTAGTGATAGACCTGGAATGGTCTGAGGGCAAGGTTGTACGAGGGGGGCGAATGCCCGCCGATAGGCCTGGTTGATAGTGAGGCCAGTAGTGGCCTTATCACTGCAATTCATACAGCGCTCACCGGCCTTCTGATAGTGCTGACGCTGCCGTGCTGGCGTTGGCTAGACTCGGCCCACGGCTATTTTTTCCATAGGACATCCCCCATGAGCATGACGTTTTCCGGCCAGGTCGCCCTGGTGACTGGCGCCGCCGCTGGTATTGGCCGCGCCACCGCGTTGGCATTCGCCGCCGAAGGTCTGAAAGTAGTGGTTGCCGACTTGGACGTGGCGGGCGGCGAGGGCACGGTTGCGCTGATTCAACGCGCTGGTGGCGAGGCGCTGTTTGTTCGCTGCAACGTCACGCTGGAAGCGGATGTGCAGCAGTTGATGGCAAAAACCGTCGCGGCCTATGGGCGCCTCGACTATGCCTTCAACAACGCCGGGATCGAGATCGAGAAGGGCAAGCTGGCCGACGGCAGCCTGGATGAGTTCGACGCGATCATGGGCGTTAACGTCAAGGGCGTGTGGTTGTGCATGAAGCATCAGTTGCCGCTGCTGTTGGCCCAGGGCGGCGGGGCGATCGTCAACACGGCGTCGGTGGCGGGGTTGGGCGCGGCGCCGAAGATGAGTATCTATGCTGCCTCTAAGCACGCCGTCATCGGCCTGACCAAATCGGCAGCCATTGAGTACGCGAAAAAGAAAATTCGCGTGAATGCGGTGTGCCCTGCGGTGATTGACACCGACATGTTCCGCCGTGCGTATGAAGCCGACCCGCGCAAGGCTGAGTTTGCTGCCGCCATGCACCCGGTCGGGCGCATTGGAAAAGTGGAGGAAATTGCCAGCGCCGTGCTGTACCTGTGCAGCGACGGTGCAGCCTTCACCACGGGTCAGGCGCTGGCCGTGGACGGTGGCGCGACGGCGATCTAGGACGCGATACCACAGCCTATTCGAAAAAGGCCAGGGACGCTGTGGGGCGTTTCCAAGGCTGGCACAAGGCCTCGTCAGAATGTGTATCAGCAGGTAAATAACTCAATAAAATCAATACTTTAATAAGTTTTTACGGCCGGCTGAACCGAGCTTCTGTGCTTAACTGTTTAGGGTTGATTAACAGACAGTTGAAGTGAGTGGCTCATGGATTTAGGGATCGATCGACAAGCCCTTGTACCGGTGGTGCAGCAAATCGTCAGCGCCGTCGCGCAATGGATTCGCAACAGTGGGGCAAGCCCCGGCACCCGCTTGCCGTCCATCCGGCAATTAGCCCTCGACAACTTGCTCAGTCAGTCCAGCGTAATCGAAGCCTTTGAGCGAATGGTGGCGCAGGGGTTATTGGTGTCAAAACAGGGGTCGGGATTTAGGGTGGCCCAACCGCCGGTTTCCCTTGAAAGCCACTGGTATGAAGGTGCCGAGCTGGGCTGGGGCGCTTATGTCGATGGCCCGCTGGGCGAGTTGAAGCTGGGATGCGGCTGGTTGCCGGATGCTTGGCGCGAAAGCGATGATATTTGCTACGCCATACGTGAGATCAGCCGTACCGACACCGCAGGCCTGTTCGATTACAGCACGCCGTTGGGGTTGCCGGTGCTGCGCGAGCAACTGCTCAAGCGGCTGACCCAGATAAAGGTGGACACTCACCTCGATTGCATTCTCACCACCCATGGCGTCAGCCATGCACAGGACCTGTTGATACGCACACTGCTCAAGGCCGGTGATACGGTGGTGGTCGAGACGCCGGGGTATGCCAACCTTTATCGTCAGTTGGAACGCCACGGCGTCAAACTGTTGGAGGTTCCGCGCGTTGTGGGTGGTCCGGACATCCCCGTGTTGGAGACGCTGCTGCAAAGCCACCGTCCCAAGTGTCTGTTCATCAATTGCCTGTATCACAACCCCACGGGCACCAGCGTGTGCCGAATGGTGGCCGAGCGCCTGCTGCAACTGGCGTGCAGCGAAGATTTCCTGATCGTCGAAGAGGACATCTACGGCGACTTGCAGCACGCCAGTTGCACGCGCCTGTCGGCGCTGCCGCATGAGGGGCGGGTGATCTATATCTCGAGTTTTTCCAAGACCCTGAGCAGTGCCTTGCGAGTGGGTTATCTCAGCGCCAGCGCAGCGTTTATCACGCAAATGGCCGCGCTCAAGACGCTGACGGGCATCGGTACTTCGCGGTTTGCCGAGGCGGTGGTTGCCACGCTATTGGCCAACGGCACCTACCGTAAATGGGTGCAGCGCCTGCGCAAGCGCTTGAATACGCAAATGGCCGCGACCCTGCAGGTGTTGGAGGACGAAGAGTGGGAGGTGTTCGCTGTACCTGCCGGGGGCATGTTTGTGTGGGCTCGGCCGGTGGTCGGCGACCGTTCACGCTTGCAGGCGTGTGCTCGGCAGCTCGGTGTGTTGTTGTCGCCTGGGGCGCTGTTCAGTCCCAAGGGTGAACACAGTGACTGGCTGCGCATCAATGTGGCCTATGCTTCTGATCAGCGGGCGTTGGCGTTGTTCCGTGCCATGGGGCCTGCCAGATCGACCTCGACCATTCTGAAAACGACGAAGATGTAGCTTTTTGCCATTATTGTGGCGCCAACGTCTTGTGCCGATAGCCCGTCGTTGCGAATCTCGCTGAATGGAAACCAGGCTTGATGGCATCTGCCATTGCAAGAGGATTCAGGTGCAATGATTTCGGCCGTGCAACGACGTTTCGCCAACCTCGGTATGGCGAAAAAACTGGGTTTTGGCTTCACTCTGGTGCTGTTGCTGACGGCACTGGTGGCGGCCATTGGTGTGTGGTCCCTGCAAACCGTTGGCCAGCGATTCGAAGGGCTCAAGACGATGTCTTCGCTCAACAGCGGCCTACTCAAGGTGCGCTTGATCGAGCAGGACTACGCGCTGCACGCCGATCCCAAGGCTGTCGATGCGCTGCATGAAAGTGTCGATGCGCTGGTCGCGTTGGCCGCCAGTCTCAAGGCCCAATCCGCGGCCAATGTGCCGGTGATGAGCGAAGTCGAACAGGCGTTGGCTGAGTATCGCAAGGCGTTCGACGAGTTTGTCGAGCTGACCCAGACCAAAGACCTGGCATTGGAAATGGCCAGTTGGTCGGTGTCCAGCGTGGCCAATAACCTTGACGTGCTGCAAGCTGGCCTGGCTGATGATGGCGCCTATGGCCTCAAGGAAAGCCAAGGCAAGGAGGGCGCCGAGTTTATCGAGCAGGCGGGTCAGGTCAGCGAGGTTTCGCGATTGATGCTGCAAGCCATGAATGAAGCGCGAGTACGCCTTGATCAGAGCCGCAAGGCCGACGCCGACAACGCCGAGCAGGGCAAGATCGAACAGGCCGACCAGGCCCTGGCGCAAGTCGAGCGGCTGAAAACCTCGGTCAAGGATGCGGGTTATCAGACCGTGCTCAACGAGGTGTCCGTGCATATCGCCGCGTTCAGCGAAAAGCTCGGCGAGTACACCGGGCTGCTGGCCCAGGAAAAAGTCGTCTACAAGCAATTGCATGACCGCGCCGATCAAGTGGTCAGCCGTGTCAACCAGGCGTATGGCGCTGAAGATCAATCGATGCGGGCGCAATTGAAAAAAAGCGCGCTGCTAATCATCGGCTCGTCAGCCCTGGCCCTTTTGGTGGGGCTGATCGCAGCGTGGGTGATTACCCGGCTGATCGTGGCGCCGTTGCGCAGTGTAATCGCCGTGGCCCAGCAGATTGCTGCCGGTGACCTGAGTGGGCGGATGGAGGTCAGCCGTCGTGATGAAATCGGTCAATTGATGCAAGCCATGCAACAGATGGGCAGCGGCCTGAGTCAGATGGTCAGCGGGTTGCAGGCCGGAATCGAGCAACTGGCCAGTTCGGCACATTCACTCTCCAGCGTGACCGAACAGACCAACGTCGAAGTCAGCAGCCAGAAGGAAGAGACCGAGCAGGTCGCCACGGCGATGAACCAGATGACCGCCACGGTGCATGACGTGGCCCGCAACGCCGAAGAGGCTGCGCAAGCCGCCCAGACTGCCGATGACAAAGTCGATAGCGGCCAGCAAGTGGTGCGGCAAAGCCTGCAGCGTATTGAGTTGCTTGCAACCTCCAGCACCAGTGCCAGCGCCAGTATCGAAAGCCTGAGCGCGGAAATCCAGAACATCGGTACCGTGTTGAACGTAATCAAGAGCGTGGCCGAACAAACCAATCTGCTGGCCCTCAACGCCGCCATCGAAGCGGCCCGTGCTGGCGAGCAAGGGCGAGGTTTTGCGGTGGTGGCCGATGAGGTGCGGGCGCTGGCCAAGCGCACTCAGCAATCGACCGAGGAAATCGAACGATTGGTGAGCACGTTGCGCAGTGCGGCGCAGTCGTCGGTGCAGCAGATCCAGCAGAGCGGCGAACTGGTAAAGCTGGCGGTCAGCGATGCGCTGGAAACCGAGAGTGCATTGGGCAGCATCGCGGCAGCGGTGTCATTGATCCAGCAGATGAATCAACAAATTGCTGCGGCGGCAGAGGAGCAAAGCTCGGTGGCCGAAGAGATCAATCGTAGCGTCACCAGTATTCGTGCGAGCGCCGATCAGTCGGCGTTGAGCATGCAAGGCAATGCCGCGTCGAGTATTCAGTTGGCGCAGCTGGGGGCTGAGCTCAAGGGCATGGTGGGGCACTTCCGCCTCTGATCGCTGCGTGGCGGCCGCGATCAGAGGGGGGCGCCGCCATCAGGCGGTGTTGGCGAGGAAAGTCAGCAGCGCTTCGTTGACAAAGTCCGGGTTTTCTCGGGAAGAGATATGCCCTGCGTCCGGAATCAGGGTCAGGCTGCAGCCAATCAGTTCGGCCATTTCCCGGGATTCGGCGGGTGGCCGCGGCTTATCCTGCTCGCCGCACATCACCAGCGTGGTGTCGCAATCCAAGCGTGGCAGTTGGGCCAGAATGTTCTCGCGGCTGAAAATCAACCGACCTAGTGGCACGATGCTTTGCAGCAGGCGCTCCCTGGAAAAGCCCTGCAGCGCCTTGCGATAGTCCAGGTATAACGCGGACTCGCGATCGATGCCGGGGCGGAAGAAGATCGGTGCGATCACATCCAGCAAGGGTTCGGGGATAGCGCCGGCGTCCTCGATCATCTTGAACAGCGAGAAATAGTACTGGCGTGTAGCCTCCGGCTCGGCGCCCAGATAAGTGTCCATCAGCACGACGCTGTTGATGCGTTGCGGTGCCAGCAACGCAAGGCGCGCGCCCCACATGCCGCCCACTGACAAACCTACCAGGTTGATCTGCGCGATATCGAGCTGATCCAGCAGGGCGAGGGCCTGGCGCGCCAAATCGTCCAGCGACCGGGTTTGGGCCGGCAGTGGGCCGGATTCACCGTGGCCCCACAACTCGGGAACGATTACGCGGTACTGTTGCGACAGGGCTTCAATTTGCGGGGCCCACATGTCGCGGTCCCACAGGTAACTCGAACCCAGGAGAACGACCGGGCCGGTGCCCTGGTCGACGTAGTGCAGCGGTTGTCCATCAATCACGGCAACAGGCATAGCAGGCCTCTAACTTCACGGAGTGAGGGGCACTTTTTTACGCTAGTCGTGGGCAGGGGGATAGATGCAAAGTGATGGCATGTTGTGACGAGCAGGCTTGTCCCGAGTTGGGGCGCTAATTAAAGCCACCGCGTTCCCCAGTGGGACCGCAGGGGCCGCTTGCGGGGCTGCTGCGCAGCCCCGCTCGCCTCAAACCTCAGGATCAGTCGTAGATGGCTTTCTTTTTCCACTCGGCGTCGGCGTCGACGACTTTCAGGCCTTCGGTCAATTCGTTGACTTCGTCTTCGGCGGGCTGGCTGTTGGTCAGCACCGTGGAGTTGGCGCGGACCAGTTGGTTCTCCAGCAATTGCAACTGCGCACTGTAGAGCACCGGTTCCGGCTGTTTGCGCAAGTACTGTACGCCGCGTTCAAACGCCAGGCGTGCCTGGCCCGGCTGGCCCTGTTGCAGAGCGTGCTGGCCGAGGTTGTTGAAGAACTCGATGTGCAGCAACACCAGGATGTGGCGAATTTCCTTGATCCAGTGCTTGGCTTCGTTGGTCGGCAGGAAGCCGTCCTGGGCAGCCCGGGTGACTTGGCCGTGCAGGGCTTCTAGCAGGAAGCGTACGTCCTTGGCTTTGGCCTCGGTCTGGATCGGCGCGGGTGGGTTGGCTACCGGAATCGATTCTCCCTGGCCAATCAGTGCATTCAACTCAGCGATACGCGCCTTGAGCGGCGCGCTGGACTTGTTGAGGTTCAGCAGGCGCTGATTGACGTTGAGTTCCAGGCGGGTCAATAACAGTTTGAGCTTCGGGTTCATCAACTGGCCGGGGAACGTCTCGGTGATTTCACCGCAACGACGCAGCCGATCGTTAAGTTCGATCTCGGTGCGCTTCTTTTCCAGTTTGTTGTTTTCCACCACGTGGTTCATGTAGCCAATGGCGATCAGTATTACGATCCCGGCTATTACCAGCAGGGTGATCATGAGTGGTGTCACCGGTGTGACCTCTTTGTAGGGTTTGCTGTTGAGTGTAGTGACTGAGCCACCCGACGGATAGGATTGTTCGACCAGTTGCCCAGGTAGTTTCTTCTATATAGGTAAGTTTTTCCTGTATAGATGCACATTGCCATCATTTGCTGGGGCGAACTATAGCGCCTTGTTGGACGCCAGAATATAGGCGCCAAAGCCTGGGCGGGCTAAATGCTCGCAAAGCCCTGGAAAGCGGGGCGAAGTCATTGATTTAAATAAATTTATCCTTGGGGGTTGACGACCTTTCAATCCATCCATAGAATGCGCGCCACTTACAGCGTAAAGCACACAGCGAAACGCGGTAGGGAGTGAATGTTGTACGTGTGTCCCCTTCGTCTAGTGGCCTAGGACACCGCCCTTTCACGGCGGTAACAGGGGTTCGAGTCCCCTAGGGGACGCCATATGCGGGAATAGCTCAGTTGGTAGAGCACGACCTTGCCAAGGTCGGGGTCGCGAGTTCGAGTCTCGTTTCCCGCTCCAATTTTTAAGCAGTGTTGCTCTCGGGCGGCATTGAGTGAAACCAGGGCCAAGTCTTCGGACGAGGCCTCTGGGCACTGAAATACACACCATGTATTTCAGTAGCGTGTCCCCTTCGTCTAGTGGCCTAGGACACCGCCCTTTCACGGCGGTAACAGGGGTTCGAGTCCCCTAGGGGACGCCATTTGCGGGAATAGCTCAGTTGGTAGAGCACGACCTTGCCAAGGTCGGGGTCGCGAGTTCGAGTCTCGTTTCCCGCTCCATATTTAACGAAAACGCCGATCAGTAATGGTCGGCGTTTTTGTTCGTGTTGGTTTTTGTCCCGAGAGCCACACCAACCGTGTAGGCCTTGCGGTGAAATTTGTAGGACGAGTCTCTAATTACTGGCAAGTGGCTGTGTAGCTGTTCCGCAGTCTCTACTCTGGCCAGCCCATTCTCCTTGTTCACCTCAGAGAACTACCCAGATGCTGCAACTCGATTTCTATTCAACCCTTGTCGCCGCCTCACTGGTGCTGTTGCTGGGGCGTTGGCTGGTGGCTCGCATCGGCTTTTTGCGCACCTACAGTATTCCGGAGCCGGTCGCCGGTGGTTTATTGGTAGCTGCACTGCTGCTGGCGTTGCGCGTATTGATGGATGTCGAGGTTCGATTCGACGCGTCATTGCAAACCCCATTGATGCTGGCGTTTTTCGCCACTATCGGCCTGAATGCGGACTTCGCCAGCTTGAAAAAAGGCGGGCGCGTACTGGGTATTTTCCTGCTGGTCGTGACGGCCCTGCTGGTGGTGCAAAATGCCATGGGCATCGCTTTGGCTAAGGCGCTGGGGCTTGACCCCTTGATGGGCTTGCTGGCCGGCTCTATCACCTTGTCGGGCGGGCACGGTACAGGTGCCGCGTGGGGCGCGGTGTTTAGTGAGAAGTATGGCGTGGCTGCCGCGTCTGAACTGGCCATTGCTTCAGCGACCTTTGGCTTGGTGTTGGGCGGCTTAATTGGCGGGCCGGTTGCGCGCTTGCTCATCAAACGTGCCCAGGTGCCTGGCATTGAACAACGGCCGTCAGGTCAGCCAACAGGCTTTGAACAGCCCAACCTTGAGCGCACGATCACCTCGTTCTCGTTTATCGAGACACTCGCGCTGCTGGCGATCAGCCTGCAGGTCGGCACGTTCTTGAGTGGTTTTATCCAAGGCACGGCCTACGAGTTGCCGACCTTCGTGTGCGTGCTGTTCGTCGGTGTGGTGTTGCGTAATGGCTTGTCGGCTCTTGGCTGGCACCAGGTGTTTGAGCGTGAAGTGTCGCTGCTGGGCAATGTCAGCTTGTCGTTGTTCCTGGCCATTGCGCTGATGTCGCTCAAACTCTGGGACCTGGCGGCGCTGGCGTTACCGATTGTCATCCTGTTGGCGGCGCAAGCGTTATTGATGGCCTTATTTGCGATTTTCGTGACGTTTCGGGTGATGGGCAGCAACTACGATGCGGCGGTGTTGGCGGCGGGCCATTGCGGTTTTGGCTTGGGCGCCACGCCTACAGCGATTGCCAATATGCAGGCGGTGACGCAACGCTTTGGCCCCTCGCCGATTGCGTTTCTGGTGGTGCCGATGGTGGGGGCGTTTTTCATCGACATTACCAATGCGGTGGTGATCAAGTTGTACTTGGCGCTACCGTTCCTGGGGGCGGCGGGCTGAGCGTGACGTCGAAGGGGCGCCAAGCGCCCGCGTCTTGACGGATAAGCATCGCGTCCCGGCTCATATAAAGTTCGATTTCCTGCTCTATTTCCACATGGCGAAGTTTGAAGTCGTACGTGGGAGTGGTGATCGCGCCGTGTTTGTACAACCTGTAGTACTGCACCTCGCCTTCCAGCCGTAACCCGGCCTGTCGTTGCGCGGCCTCAAACGCTTTGTCCGGTAATTGCACCCAGGAAAACGACAGCAGGGGCCAGCGCTTTCGCTGTTCTTTGTCTGAGCCGGCGCCAACAGCTTGATAAGCACGGCGCATGCCCAGTACGCGCTGGTGATATTGCTCGGTGCTGGTTTGCCCGGTCACGGCCAGCGACAACTGACCGGCCAGCGCGGCCTGCGTATAGTCGCTGTACTCATAGGCTTGGTATTGCACCAGCGTGCGACCCTGCGATTCAATCAAGGTCGGCCCCGTGCGGCCATCCCAGGCAGGGCTGCCTAGCAGGCCGATTTCGTGGTCGGTCAGCGGAATAACGGTGGCAGAAACATTGCGCGGTTCAAACGTTCGCGTGGAGTCAGGTGCCACCCCCGGCCAGTACGAGCCCAGCGCCGCGCAGATGCGCGCGTCTTCAGTAAAGGGGCTGGCTAACTGATAACCGCACAGCATGTTGGTGAACGGTGCGTCTACCAGGCCTCGGCCAATTTCCCAGCCTGGCCCGAAGACGCCGCTGGCGAAGTCCGGTAGCCACGACTGGCGCTGGGCGTGTTCTACCTGCAGGCCAGCACGTGACGTTGCACTGGCCTGGGGATGGGAGACTATTGCCGTGACGCTGCGGTCTTGCGGGGCGAAATAACCACCCGCAAGGGACTGATTGATGAAAAAGCGCACATCGGACAACGGGTTGACCCGTGTGTGCCATACCTGCGGGCAGGGTGGCGTTGGGCAAGGGAACACCTCAGGGTCACTGGACCATTGCTTGAGTTCCCGCGGGCCGCACAACGGAAAGAAATCTGGTGCGCCGATGATGGAATAGGCGGCGATGCTCGGCAGCTCCAGTGCCGGGCAGTGCGCACGCACCCAGCCATCGGCCATGGCGTCCTGATAGTGCAGGGCGCGGTAGCCGCCAGCCTTGACGATGGCGTCGACGTCTTCGCGTTCGTTAAGGTCTTCGATGGAACCGTCGTCGTGCAGACGATGACGGCCATGCACCAATCCACCCGTGTCCGCCGGCATCATGAAGGACAGCGGGCGGCCTTGGTAATAGGCCAGTTCGACTAGGGCCTTCTTGGCATCAGGCACTAGCAGGCCCGGGGCGAACTCATCGATATTCGCCCAATGGCATAACCCCTCGGTGATGACGAAAGGCGCGTTGAGAATGTCAGGCTCTTGCCAGCCGGTATCGCGAAAACGTCTGTGGATCTGTCCGATCTTTTCATTGATCTGGTGGTTTTCTAACTGCACGGTCAGGTCCATGCCGGCCAGGCACTCGTCGCCATTGAAGAGTTTGTGCAGTGGCACCCAAAACTCCAGATCCTCGTCGACAGGTTGAGCATTCATCGGGCCAAACTGCAGCGGCTGCGCGGTTTTTCTGGCAGCGATAAACGCGCCGTAGCGCGCCGGGATAACCCGCATCTGATTGGGCTGGCCCTCGACAAAGGGCAAAAAGCCTCGTCGTCGCGGGTCATACAACGCATCCGCCGTACCGACCCTGGCGATCCCGGTGCGGGAAAAACACAGGTCGGCTTGGCGCCCATGCACGGTTTCAGGTTGGGGCCGGTATTCATAGGCGAACACTGCAATCCCCAGCGGTGCATCACCGGCGAGCACCTGCAAGGCCTCAATGTGGGGAGGATGGGCACCGTAGACATAATTCAGAAGCTGTTCTATTTCAGCTGCCGTTGGAAAGGCTGTGAGCGCTCTACCCATGACCCCGGTGGTTACATTGGGGCAGGCAAATGCATGCAGCAGCAGGCTGTCGGCCGGGCGCCCGGCTTCGATGCCGCGTACCCCATCGGCGGAGAAATCTTCGAAGCCTGGGTGCGTGCGATCAATCTGCAGGGGTTTGGCGAGTTCTTCGCGCAGGGTGACCGAGGTTATGTCCAGGCCGTGGTACAGCAACAGGTCACGCCAACCGGCGGGGGCCAAGCGTGTGCAAGCGCGTTCGACATCGCTGATCAAAGACATCCCCATTCCTCCGACACAGATCAGAGGGCAGAGTACGCAAATGGCGGCAGCGCGGTAACTGACCGAAAGGCTAGGTAGCAGGACGGCGGGCTTGTCCGCAGCAACCGCACCGCCTAAGTTAATTCAACACGTGAACATCCTGTTTTGGCATGAAGAAACGCGCGAACAATTCAGACTGGGATTTGATATTCAGCTTGTTGTAAATATTGCGGCGATGCACCTTTATGGTTTCTGTCGACAGGCACAGTTTTCCGGCGATCTCTTTGTTGGAAAAGCCGCTCAGCAACAATTTGAGCACGTCTTTTTCTCGCGTTGTGATCTGCGTACCCAACTGAATAATGGCTTCTGACCAGGGCGGCGGTTCACTGAGGTTTTTTTCGATATCAATCTCAAAGCACATGCGTTGGTGCATCAAGGCCATCACCCAGGGTTTGATGATGTCCAGTGTGGTGATCTGCTGCGGGCTGAAGCGCACATTGCTGCCAAATGAAATACACAGGGTTCTATCCGCGTCGAGCTGCACGTTGTACTGCACCTCATCCGTGCAGATGTACTGGGCGAAATACTGATGGTAATACTCGGTGGTCAGGAAGTGCTCCGGCGCAATGTCGGACAAATGAAAAAAGCCACTTTGCGGGTTTTCACGGTTGGCAATGTAGAACGGATCGAGCAGATATAGCCCTTTTACATAGCGCTCAGTTAGCGCGTCCACTTCTTGTGCGTCGGCGACCTCGGTCACGCAAATGACGTTGACTTGTTCATCGCTGAAAACCAATACAACCCAGTTGTCGATCTGCACATATTCCTTCAGTACGCGAACCAGCGAGCTCCAGAAGGCTGGGCGATTGAGCTCCATGATCAGCTTGCCCGCTGATCGATGCCAGGCCAGGTTATGAAGGTCGAGTGACATGTTCTACCCCTTTAGGGTTAGGGAATCGTGGGCTCTAGCTAAGTACTTGTAGGTATTTACTATTCGGCGACGCCGGGTATATTCACCAGCCAATGGATGATGGTCATGAAGGCCTGTCGTTTTTGACAAGGATAGTTATATGAGTCAATCACATTTGCGAGCCCTTTTTTTAGCCTCGCTGGTCTGTGTAGGTGTCAGCGCGCCGGCAGCGGCGGCTGAGTCACAGGTGAATCTGTACAACTGGTTTGGTTTGATCGCGCCAGAAACGCCAAAGCAATTTGAGCAAAAAACCGGTACCAAGATGCACGTCGATGCCTTCGACAGTGCCGAGATCATGCAGAGTAAAGTCATGGCCGGGCGCACCGGGTATGACGTCGTCGTCGCCACCTCGAATGTCCTACCGAGCCTGATCCAGGCGGGCGTGCTTGCACCGCTGGACCGCAAGCAGTTGAGCAACTTTGCCCATATCGACCCAGAAATGCTGGCCCTGCTCTCGGCCAACGACCCTGGTAATCGCTACGCCATTCCCTACTTGTGGGGCACTACCGGCATTGGCTATGACGTTGATAAAGTCAAAGCTGCACTGGGTGAAAACGCCCCGGTGGACAGTTGGGACTTGATCTTCAAAGAAGAAAACATCAGCAAGCTCAAGTCGTGTGGCGTGGCGATGCTCGACTCGCCAAGTGAAATTATTTCGATCGCGTTGCATTACCTCGGCCTGCCAAGCAATAGCCAGAACCCCGAGGACTACCAGAAGGCCCAAGCGCTGCTGTTGAAAATCCGCCCTTACGTCCTCTACTTCGATTCATCCAGAACCGACGCCGACTTTGCCGATGGCAATATCTGTGTAGTCGTGGGGTGGGCGAGTGGCGCGCTGACGGCACAGGCCATCAATGAGAAAAACAACACCGGGCGCAGAATTGCCTACAGCCTGCCTCGTGAGGGCGGGCTGGTGTGGTCGGAAAACTTTGTGCTGCTCAAAGACGCGCCGCACGCAAAAGAAGGGTTGGCATTTATCAATTACATGCTCGAACCCGATGTGATTGCCAAGAGTTCCAACCACACGCTTTATCCAAACGCCAACAAGGATGCTACTGAGCTTGTGGAGCAGAAGCTGCGTGACAACCCGTGGATTTATCCTTCCAAGGAGACCATTGCCACACTGGTCCCACTGGAGCCGTTGCCATTGAAGCTGGAGCGAATTCGTACGCGCGTGTGGACCAAGGTGAAGAGCGGTACGTGATCGGCTGAGCGATCAGGGATGTCTTGCGATTGACCACGGGGTTTTTGCACAAGCCCCAGAGAGGGAGATAAATCATGGGCCAGCGTGATGACCAGTGCGACGTGAAATCGGACGACTACAAGGCGTACAAGGACATCGAGGAACAGATCGGTCACTGTACGCCTGAACAAGCCTGGGCCATGTATTACGTCTCGACCGGGATGGTGCGTGAACTCGTTACGCGAGCGGTGATGGAGCACATCGGCAGGGGCAACAGGGCGCTGCTGCTGGAATTCCCTGAACTGGCCCGAGTGGAAGAGAAATCTCGTTTAATGCTCCCTCTCTAATCAAAAAACGCCGATCAATCATGATCGGCGTTTTTGTTGGTGGTGTTCAGCGTGCGTTCATGGCCCGCGCCAAGCGTAGCGTAGCTTCACGGATCTCGTCCCGATCCAGCGAAGCAAAACCCAGGCGCAGTGCATTTTCCGACAAGTTCATGGGCGAAAATTGACGCGCGCTACGCACCACAACGCCGTACGCCAGCGCGGTTTCTACCAAATGATCGACGTCTATTCCATCCTGGAAACGCACCCACAGTGCCAGGCCGCCTTCCGGCTCGCGCACCTGGATACGCTCTCCGAATGCCTCATGCAGGCATCCCTGCAGGATCTCTCGACGCGCCGCGTACTCTTTTGAAACGCGGCGCAGGTGTTTCTTCAATTCACCCTGATTGATCAGGTCTGCCAGCATCTTCTGCGCGACCGCGTCGGTGTCTCCCACCACCAGCGCGGCGCTCCTGTGCAGCACTTCAATCACGCGAGTGGGGGCCACCACATAACTGCAGCGAAACGTTGACCCCAGCGCCTTGGATAACGAGCCGATGTAGATCACATGGCGTTGCGTGTTATCACTGGCCAGCGGCAGATACGGCCGCCCATTGAAGTGATACTCGTGGTCGTAGTCTTCTTCAATGATGCAGAAGTCATGCACTGCCGCCAAGGCCAGCAGCTGTTGGCGTCGCGCCGCATGCAGGCTCACGGTGGTGGGGAACTGGTGGTGCGGCGTGACGTAGATCATCCGCACATTATGCGCTTGGCATAACTGCTCGACGTGGTCCGTGCGACAGCCTTCATCGTCCATGTCCACGGTGACCAAGTGCGCACCCAGCTTGCGGAAGATTTCCCAGGCCGGCGGGTAGCTCAGGCGCTCCACCAGCACCACGTCGCCTGGCTTGATCAGCAGGCTGGCGGTCAGGTACAGCGACACCTGGGTGCCCGGTGTCAGGCAGATATTCTCGGCGTTGACCGTCAGCCCTCGATTGCTGCGCAGCATATCGGCCAGCGCGCAGCGCAATTCATAGCCGGTGCCTTCACTGCCATAGCGCACGGTATTGGACGCAAAGCTGCTGCGCAGGGCATTGCGGTAGTAGCGATGCAGCACGGCTTGCGGCAGCAGGCGATGGTCGCAGGCACCGTTGTCGAAAAACAGCGCGTCATGCCGATGTTCGAGTGCAATCGCCTGGGCGTTCTGGGTGAAGTACGGAACAACGGCCTGGGCGAGGATGGGCGGCGCAAAAGACGGCTGCACACGGCTGGGCATGGGTTTTGGCGCCAGTTGCGTATTCACGAACGTGCCGCGTCGCGGCTCGCTGATCAGCCAGCCTTTGGTCGACGCTTCTTCGTACGCCAGGATCACCGTCTTGCGGTTGACGTCGAGCAGTTGCGCCATTTCCCGCGTGCCCGGCAGCAGGGTGCCGGGCGCTAGACGCCCGTCGAGGATCGCCGCGACGAGGCCTTCGGCAATCTGGCGATAGGACGCTTGACGTGTGTTCGTATCAAGCTTGAGCAACGGGCGCCATTTACGCAGCTGGACCATCTGAAGTATCCAAAACTGGAGGTTCTAATGGGCCTAGTCTAGCGCAACAATCAAGCCTCACTCAGCCCTGAGGTTTTTATGCACACACGTCATGTAATCGAACTGTCTCCCTCGGGGAAAACCTTTGAAGCCGGTGACGAACTGTTACTCGACGCGATGCTCGCCAGCGGCCTGTCGGTGCCGTTCTCGTGCCGACGCGGCGCGTGTGGGTCGTGCAAAGTCGTGGTCAGCCAAGGGCAGTACCGGGCCAAGCAACTGGCGCCCGGCGCCCCTGCGCCTTGCTACCCGCTGGCCGCCAATGAACTGCTGTTGTGCCAAAGCCATGCCTGCGCCGACATGCGCCTGGAGATCCCCGGCTGGTCGCTGGACACGCCTGCGCTGGTGGTTGAGGCGACGGTGCTGAGCAAGCGCGCACTCAGCCCCGACATCATTGAGTTGGTAGTGATGCCGGATAGGCCGTTGGCCGTGCGGGCGGGCCAATACCTCAAGTTCCGCCTGGTCGACGGCGACTCACGTTGCTTCTCGATCGCCAACCTGCCAGCCGATGGCGATGGACGCTTGGTGTTTCAAATTCGCCGGGTAAGTGGCGGGCTGTTCTCCGAGACTCTGCTGGGCGACCTTGAAGCCGGCGATCTGTTGCAACTAGAAGGGCCTTTTGGTGCCTGCACCTGGCAGGACGATGATGCTGCGCCCGTTGTCCTGTTCGCCACGGGCACCGGCTACGCGGGTATCAAGCCGATCCTGCTGACAGCCTTGAAACGTAATGTCGAGGTGACGTTTTACTGGGGCGGCGCGCAGGCGACAGATTTTTACGACCGCGCATTTCTGGACCAGTCGGTCATCGACCACGCGCATTTTCACTGGCACCCGGTATTGGCAACTGAAGGCCGAGTGCAGGAAGTGGCGCTGAGCCATGGGCACCGCTGGGAAGCAGCGCAGGTGTATGCCTGCGGTAACGGCGGCATGATCAGTCAGACGCGTGCGAATTGCCTGGCAGCGGGCTTGCCGAGCCATCGTTTTGTCGCCGAAGCCTTCGTGCCCAGTGGCCAGTCGAGTGCCGATACGCTGCTCGGTTCGCTGGATAGCACCTGGGAAAAAGTCGGCCCGCGCTATTCGCTGGACGGCATGCTCGCTGCGCGTGAAAAAACCGTGCGAGCGTTGGCCGCAATCGCCAGCCAGTTGACGGTCGGCATGACCACCGGCGCTGCGCTGGAAATGGCCAGCCAGCAATTGCAGGCCATGGGTGCCTCGCATACCTGGCACCCCACCTACATCCGCTTTGGAGACGACACGGTGCGCCCGTCCCGGGAAGGGATTGACCCGCTGCGCACGTTGCGCCCGAGCGACATTGTGGTGGTGGACCTGGGGCCGGTGTGGGACGGCTACGAGGGTGACTACGGCGACACCTTCATCTTCGGCGAGGCGCCGTTGCACCTCGATTGCAGGAAGGCGCTGCATGAGGTGTTCGACGAAACACGCCAAGCCTGGTTGCGAGGCATGACTGGCTGTGAGCTGTATGACTTCGCCGAAGACCGCGCCGTGACAAAAGGCTGGCGGCTGTCACGCAATTTGGCAGGTCACCGCATTGCCGATTTCCCGCATGCGTTGTTCGGTGACAAGGAACTGGCTGATTTGGAGATTAACCCCAGCGAAATGGTGTGGGTACTGGAGATCCAGCTCTGTCATCCGAGCTTGCCCATAGGCGGTTTTTTCGAAGACATCCTGATGCGATGAGCCCGCCATTGCGGCGGGCTCAAAGGGCGTCAGAGCTTCGGTAACTGGCCGACGCGGCCCATCATTTCAGTGACGATCTGCAGGTCCAGCAGGAACTGGTCGACCGTCTTGAACTCACCGTCGGTGTGCCCGGTGTACTTCACTTCCGGGCGCGCCAGGCCGAACTGCACACCATTGGGCAGTTCATGCACGGAGGTCGCGCCGGCCGACGTGCCGAACTTATGTTCCATGCCCAGGTTTTCGCTGGCCACGGCCAGCAAGGCTTTCACCCACTCGCCTTCAGGGTTGCGGTACATCGGCTCGGCCACCGAGTAGGTGAAGCTCACCTTAACCTTCGTTTGTTTATCCCAGGCGCTCAGTTTGTCAGCAATTTCCGCCTTGAGTTTTTCCGGCGATTTACCCTTTGGCACACGCAGGTTCACGGCCAGTTTGAAGGCTTTGTCATCCTGGCCGACAAAGGTCAGCGACGTGGTCAAAGGCCCCATGAACGTATCAGAGAAGCCCACGCCCAGCTTGCCACCGAGGTAATCCAGGCCCCAGTTGTCGGCGGCATAACGCGCGGCGTCGGTGATGTGGTTGTGCTTGAGGGCGATCTTGCCGTCGATGCTGTGGATCAGCTCCAGCATGCGTGCGACCGGGTTGACGCCCGATTGCGGCTCGGACGAGTGAGCAGACACGCCGGTGACCGTCAGCTTGACCTCTTGGCCGACCACCTTGGCGGCCACTTCAAAGTCGCCGCCATTGGCCTTGACGTAGTCAGCACCGGCTTGCTGCAGGCTGGCGGCCAGTTCAGCCGGTTTGTCGCTGACCAGGGTGGCCACCGACACCGAAGGAATCTGGTTGGTGGCCATGCCGCCGGTCATCGAAATGATTTGTGCGCCTTTGCCTTCACCCTTGCGTACCGGGAAGCTGGCCATCACGGTGCCGTAGCCTTTCTCGGCAATCACCACCGGGTAGCCGCCATCCAGCGCCAGGTTGTATTGGGGCACTGGATTATGTTCGAAGTAGTAAGGAATCGCGTCGCCGGAGGTTTCCTCGGTGGTGTCTACCAGCAGCTTGAAGTTACGCGCCAGTGGCAGCTTCTCTTCCTTGATCACCTTCATGGCGTACAGGGCCACGACAATGCCGTTTTTGTCATCCTCGGTGCCACGACCATACATGCGGTCACCGATCAGCGTGACCTTGAACGGGTCGAGCTTGGTGCCGTCTTTGAGCACCCAGTTCTGCGGCGTCACCGGCACCACATCGGCGTGGGCGTGGATACCGACCACTTCATCGCCGCTGCCTTCCAGGGAGATTTCGTACACGCGGTTATCGACGTTACGGAAGTTCAGGTTGAAGGCCTTGGCCAGGCTTTGGATCTTATCGGCGATCTTGAGGAATTCCGGGTTTTTGTACTGCGGCAGGCCGTCGACGTTAAACGTAGGGATCTCTACCAGCTCACGCAGGGTTTCGAGGGCGGCTTTGCCATACTTCACCCGCGTGTAAATACCCAGCAGGCGATTGATCTCGTTCTGCTGGTCGGCACTCAGGGTTTTGTTGGCAAGGAAGGCCTCGATAGCCGGGCTGACATCGGCGGTTTTGCCCAGGTCGCCCTTGGCCAGGGTGCCGAGGAATCCACGAAAATCGGTGGCTGGAGTTTCGCTGAAGCTCTTGATAATCGTCGCGCTTTGTTCGGCGCTGATGTTGGCGAAGGCAGGCATGGCGAGGGTCGAGAGGCTGGCGGCGAACAGGGTGGCAGCCACCAGTTTTTTCAGTGGAAAGTGCATTGTTGAAGGCATTCCTTTGCAAAAAAGAGTGGGAGATTTCTGATCGAAGTATCAGAAATAATTTCACACACTAACACTGCGAAGGAGCGATAGGGGAGAGCAGGGCGAAGGAAATGTCCTACTTAAATGCCTGGGCTAAGGCGATTCAAATGTGGGAGCGGGCTTGCTCGCGAAGGCGGTGTGTCAGTCGAAGTAGGCGGTGACTGACACACCGCCTTCGCAAGAAAGCCCGCTCCCACAGGGGACTTCGGTGAAGTTTGAAATGGGTTATCAAGGCTTGCCCGGATGCGGATCCGGATACTGCGCCATGACCTCCAGCGCCTTGGCATACGGTCCATCCCACAACTGCTCATGCAGTTGGCCTACGCGCTTGGCCATCGCCTCGCTACGCATCACCACCTCCAGGTTGCGCGAGTTATCCAGATAGCCGCCCAGCCAGTTGCTGGTGCCGATCCACGCCACTTGCCCGTCAATCTCCATGGTCTTGCTGTGAATCACCCGCGCGTAAGGGATGAACCCTTGCTTGGCCTCGGGCAGGGTGACGATCTTTACCTGCACGTTGGGCAGCACCGCCAGGCTCTTGAGGTAGGGCAGCTCCAGTTTGTCGGTGTTCCAATTGGAGACCATCAGCTTGATCGACACCCCGCGCGCGGCGGCGGCGCGTATGGCGTTGTCGATCACCGCGTAGTAGGGCCGAGTTTTGTCCGGGCCGTAAGACAGCGGCGCGTAGTCAAGCAGTTGCACGCGCACTTCCTTCTTCGCCTCACTCAACAGGCGTGGCAGTTCCAACTGTGAATCGCCCACGCCCGGTGGGTTGTAGCGTTGCGGGCTGGCCACCAGATAATTGCCGGTGCGTGCGGGCTCCTGACCCGCCGCCGGCAGCGGCACGGGTTGCTTAGCTGTTAGGGCGGCTTGGGCCTGCCAGTCCTGATTGAAGATCGCCTGCACTTGGCCGACCACAGTTGAATCGCTGATGCGCAAACCGGTCTCGTGGATGTGCTCCAGTGAGCGCCAATCGAAATTCTGGCTGCCGATAAACGCCTGCTTGCCGTCCACCAGCATGTACTTGGCATGAATAATCCCGCCGCTGAGTTGCGCGTATGACAGCACGCGGAAAGTCAGGTTGGGAATCGCGCGCAAGCGTTCCAAGGTGGATGGTTCCGACAATCTGATGCCTTTTTCTTCCAGCAGAAAGCGAATCTTCACTCCGCGTTTGCCGGCGGCTTCCAGGTGTTCAAGCACCATGTCCATTACCGAGCCAGGCTGATCGGCTGCGTAGAACTGGCCGATATCGATGCTGCTTTTCGCGCCTTCAAACAACTCGATCCACACCGGGCCAGGCTGGCGCAAATCGGCAGTGCCAAGGGCGGTATCCAGCGGTACCGTGTGCACCAGTTCAAAACCTGGGATCGAAAAGTCCGCCAGGGCAAACGGACTGAGGAGCAAGCCTGTGAGGCCTGTGATACGCAACTTCATCGAGAGGGACATAAGCGTCTCACCGGGCAAAAGAAGGGCGGGCGCATTTCGCGCCCACCCATAGGTCATGCAGTGCGGCTGTGCAACGGTGTAGGCACCAGATGCGGCACTTCGCCCTGGACGCGGGCACCGGTGGCGGCGCGGATCAGCAGGATTTTGAGCTGATCATTGATGCGCTCCAGGCTGTCCTGGAAGAAGTTGTGGAACACCACACAGAACAGCGCGATGGCGATACCTAGCCCCGTGGCGAACAAGGCCGTACCGATACCACCGGAGATCTGGCCTGGGTCGGACACGCCTGCTGATGCCAGGGCCTTAAAGGTGTCGATGATGCCGAGGATAGTGCCGAGCAAACCCAGGAGCGGCGCGGCAGTGGTGATGGTTTCGATGATCCACAGGCTGCGCGACAGTGGTGCACGCGTCTTCAAGTATTGGGTTTCGATTTCATCGTCCAGGTCCTTGCGCGAACCGTGGGACGCCTTCTGCGCCAGGATCGGCAGCACCATGTTCAGCGGCAGACTATCGCGGCGGGTCAGACCCTCAGGCAAGTCACGCTCGCTGTGCACGTTGGCACCCAGCACCTCGGTCAAGGCGCGCGCCTGGCGGCGCACATACGCGAAGTAGATGCCGCGTTCGATGCTGATAAAAATCGCAATCGCCATGGCGGCGTACATCACATAAAAGGTGATGTCGTGAAGCAGGTTCATGTCCATGATCTATAGCCTCGCAGTTAGAAATTCGCTTCCAGGGAAACGGTTACGGTGCGATCCAGGCCAACGATGTAAGCCGGGTCGCCGTCCTTGAAGCCGCTGTAGGTGCCCGCGTTAGTCTTGGTGGTGTACACGCCGTCCAGGTATTTCTTGTCAAACAGGTTGTCGACGTTCAAGCGCAAGGTCGCGTCCTTGACCACTTTTTTGTCAACCGGCAGGTAGATACCGGCGCCGAGGTTGAACACGGTGCGGCCGGAAATGGCCTCGTCGTTGGTCAGATCGCCGAAGAGCTTGCTGGTGTATTTGCCACCGAAGGTGCCGTAGAAGCGGCCGTCGTCGTAGCCGATGTTGGCCGCCAGCATGTTCTTCGGCACGTTGGCGAATTGCTTGCCACTGGTGGGCAAGACGATGGCTTTGCCCGCGTTGTAAACGGTCAAGTCATCCTGCTGCTCGGCCTTGGTGTAGGTGTAGGAGGTGTAGTAGTTGAAGTGGTTCGGCAGCAGTCCGCTCCACTCCAGTTCCACGCCGCTGTTGTTGACGGAGCCGGCGTTGATGTCGGCGAAGTCGCCGTTGATGTCTTTGGACGACACTTGGCGATCCTTGAACTGCATGTAGAACAAGGTGGCGGCCAAGGTCATGTCTTCGTCGGTGAAGCGCCAGCCCAGTTCGTGGTTCCAGCTGGTTTCCGGCTTGGAGTTGATCGAATCCAGGCCCTTGTCGTACAGCACATAGTTCTGCGGTATGCGCATGTTGCGCGACAGGCTGTAGAACAACTGGTCACGCTCGTCGAGCTGGTACTTGAGGCCGACGTTGGGCAGCAGCTTGTTGTAGCTCTGGTTGCGCTTTTCCGGCTGCTCGGTGAGGCTGCCGTGGTTGGTGCCGTCGCGCTTGACGTTCATGTAGGCCAGGCCCGCCACCAAGGTCCAGTCCGGGTTGATGTACCAAGTGTCCTGGGCCCAGACTTTTTGCGCCGGGGTGATGGTGAAACGGTCGCGACCCTGCACGGTGTTGCCGTTGGCATCGACCACGGCGTTGCCGTCGGGCCAGGTGTCGGTGGGTTTGCCGCTGCTCTTCAGGGCAATGAACGGCTGGGTCTGGCTTTGGCGCGCGCGTTCGTACCAGTAGCCGAATTGCAGGCTGTGATCGCCCAGGTCCCAGTTCAGCTTGGTAGTAATGCCCGGGCGCCAGGTCTGGGTACGCGAAGGGCGATAGTAGACGCCAGTGGTGGATGAACCGTCAGCGTTGTACTGGGCGGCGGTGGGCAAGTTGCCCAGGTCGAAGATGCCACCCTGGTTCGAGCCTCGGTTCAGCGCATAGCTGGAAGAACCCACGCCGCTGCCGTTGCCCCAGTAGTAATAAGGGATCACCGAGAGGGCCAGGTTGTCAGCCAGTTTGAACTGGGTGTTGAGTACGCCGGTAAAGGTCTGGAACGGGTTCTGCGCCAGCGCATAGTAGCTGTTGAGCTTGCCGTTGCTGCCCACCGTCGGGTTAGCGGGGTAGGGGTCGTACTTGCGGCCGTACTGCTGAAACTGGCCCTTGGTCAGTTGGCTGTAACTGTTGTTGTCCTGCTCGTGGTACTTGAGGATCAGATTGGCGGTGTTGCCGTTGCCAGCGTCGAAGAAGCTGTTCCACTCCACCTTATCCGCCCGCACGGCACCTGAGCCGCGCCACATCTGGCCTTCGGTGTGCGACACCGACAGCCAGTTGCTCAGGCCATTGACCTCGCCGGTGTTGAGGCGTGCGAAGGTCTTGCGGGTGGCGTTGCTGCCAACGATCTGTTTGACGAAGGCACCGGTTTCTTTGGTCGGGCGAACAGTCACGATACCGATGTTGCCGCCGCTGGAACCGATGTGCGGGCCGTCGGCTTCGGATGAGCCTTGGGTGACGAAGATCTGGTCGATGTTTTCCGGGTCACCCAGCAGGTTGGAGTACAGCGCGTAGTTGCCGGAGTCGTTGATCGGCATGCCGTCCACCGACATCCCCACCTGGTCGGAGTTAAGCCCGCGCATGGTGAAGCGAAAGCCCGACAGGCCGGTGTTGTCCTCGCTGGAGATGTTCAGGCCCGGGGTGTACTTGAGCTTGTCGATCGCGTTACCCGTGGCGGTCTGTTTATCCAGTGCTTCCTTGGTCACCGTGGAGCGGCCTTTGATGCTCTCTTCCTGCACCATGTAGCCGCCGCCCGCGGTAGCCTTGCCCTGAACCCCAATCGTGCCGACGTCACTGTCGCTTGTATCTGCCATGGCCATCCCATGGCCCATGCTTGCGGCAACAAGTGCCAGATGAATACGTGTGAACCTCATCACTGTCGTCCTGGTGTCGGGTGCTTATTGCACGCTGTAGTTGAAGGTGGCGGTGAAGCGCTGCTCATTGCGCCCCCCGAAGGCTTGCTCGGGGAACGGCTTGACCTGCTTGATGCGCCGCAAGCTGTTGGCGGCGGCCCGGTTGAGCAACATGCTCGAGGCCTGGGTTTGCACGCCTGCGTCCAGAACGCGACCCTGGCGATCGACCAGCAACCACACCACCACTTCGCCGCTGGGGCGTTCGAGGGAAGCCTGGCGACCGGTGGGATACTGCTTGTAGGTGTCCAACTCGTTACGCAAGCCCTTGAGGTAACCGCCTTCCAGCGCCTGGCTGTCGACCTTGGGCGCCGCCGGTGGGGCCGGTGGCGCAGCGACGGCGGCCTGGACTGGCTTGGCCGCCACCGGTGGGGCTGGCGTAGGCGTCGGTGTCGGCTTGGCGGCCACGACGGGCTTGGGCTTGGGCACCGGCTTGGGCTTGGGCTTGGGCTCAGGTTTTGGCAGTGGCTTTGGCGGTGGCGGCGCAGGGGCCGGTTCGGCCTCTTCATCTTCGATCACGGGCGGTGGCGGCTCTTGCTCCACTACAGGTGTTGGGACGACCTCCGGCTCCGGCTCGACCAGCGCCAACTCAACCGCCGATTCGTCGTAAACCGGCTCGACCTTCAACGTCTGTGACTGGATGCCCATTGCAATAAGCACCAGGGCGATCAGGGCCGGGACACTGCCCAGCAGTTGACGCGTACGAAACAAGACGTACATGTTCAGGACTTACGCGTGGCAATGGACACGGAGGTAAAGCCACCCAGGCGCAGGGTGTCCATAACCTCCACCAGGCGCGAAACCTCCACGCCCTTGTCACTGTTTACGATGATGGTCGACTTGGTGTCAGGCTTTTCTGCCGCTTTCAGCGCTGGCACCAGGGCATCGACCGTGAGGTCCTTGCCATCGAGTTGCAGCTGACCTTCCAGGCCCAGGGTCAGAATGAATTTATTCTGCGGTTTGAGCTGCTGCGAACTGCTGGCGCTGGGCAATTGAGTCTTCATGCCGAGGGCCGGAATCACGTTCAGGCTCACCAGTACGAAAAACACCAGGAGGAACATCATCACGTCGATCATCGGGATCAGTTCGATGTGCGCCTTGCGTTTTTTGGGTTCGTCCCAGGTTCTCATTCCGTTACCCCGTTATTGAATTAGGGGCGACACGCTAACAACCAAAAATGACCGAATGGTTAACTTTAATTTACGTTTTGAAGGCTCTAGGACGCGTCTTACAGATGATTTATCTTGCAGCTTTGTGGCGTAATGAAATTGACACGAAGCGCGTACACTCTGGAGGAATTTATCTTCAGAGCCGCTTTGTATGCCGACTGCACTGCCTCAATTGCCCACCGCGCGGCTGCTCTTGCGGGCGCTGGAAATGGACCAGGCCGAGAGGCTTTTTACCCTTGCCAACGGGCCGAACATTGCCGACAACACGGCCAATATTCCGTCGCCGTATACCTTGGAAATCGCGCAGGATTTTATTGCCGGGATCGCGGAAAAGTATCGCGCCGGTGAATCTCTCAACATGGGCATGCACGTGCGAGAAACCGCTGAGCTGGTCGGTATCGTCAGCCTGCGTATCAATGCGCGTCATCGGTATGGGCACCTGGGCGGTTGGGTCGCAGCGCACTGCCGCAATCAGGGCTACGCGGCAGAGTCGGCCCGCGCGATCTTGGATTTCGGTTTCAGCACGTTAGGGTTGCAGCGCGTCGGCAGCCAGTGCTTTGGGCGCAACAAGGCGTCGGCGCGGGTCATGCAGAACATTGGCCTGCGTTATGAGGGCTGCATGCGCGAGGCGTTTCTCAAGAATGGCGTGTACGAGGACTTGCTGGGGTTTGCCATGGTGCGCGAAGACTGGGAGCGCGCACTGTGAGTGACGCAGTAGACCAGGGCCGACGTCGAGTCCTGACGGGGCTGGCCGTCGCCACCGCGTTTTCAATCCTCAGCCCGTTTGCGCGCAGCGCCGGGGTGAGTTACCCGTTCACCCTCGGCGTGGCCAGTGGCGACCCGCTGCCGGATGGCTTTGTGATCTGGACGCGCCTGGCGCCGTTGTTCAATGCAGCGGATGGCCGTGGCGGGTTGAGTCGCGCAGTGCCGGTGCGTTGGCGCGTGGCCAGCGATGCGGCGATGACGCGCATCGTCAGGTGCGGCGAGGTGCTGGCGTCCGAGCGCTTTGCCCATTCGGTGCATGTCGAGGTCGCGGGGTTGGAGTCGGGCAGGCCGTATTGGTATCAGTTCGACGGCCTCGGCGCGCAGAGCCCAGTGGGGCACGTACGTACCGCGCCGCCGCTGCATGCCATGGCAGCGGCGACCGTTGGGTTTGTCTCCTGCTCGCACTGGGAGCGTGGGTATTTCAGTGCCTATCGCCACTTGGCGGCCGAGCAACCCGACTTGGTGTTTTTTCTCGGCGACTATATCTACGACAGCTCCTACGCCGCGGACTCGGGCAAGATCATTCGCCCCCACGGCAGCGGCAATGCCGTGAGCCTCACTGACTACCGCAACCGCTACGCCTTGTATAAAACCGACCCGGACCTGCAAGCCCTGCACGCCGCAGCGCCCAGCGTGGCGACCTGGGATGACCACGAGGTGCAGAACGATTACGCCAACCGCTGGTCACAGGATCCGACGGTTCCGGTCGCGCAATTTCTGCAGCAACGAGCGGCGGCGTACCAGGCGTTTTACGAGCATATGCCACTGCGTGCCAGCAGTGTGCCGAAGGGGTCGGACATGCGCATTTACCGGCGCCTGGATTACGGCCAGCTGGCGCGCTTTCATGTGCTGGATGGGCGCCAGTACCGCTCGGAGCAGCCATGTATCCAGGCCAATGGCAGTCACCAGGGGCACATCGCGTCGAACACCTGCGCAGACTTGCGCGACCCCGGCCGTACGATGCTCGGCTGGCAACAGGAGGCGTGGCTGGACCAGGGCTTTGCGCAATCGAAGGCGCAGTGGAACGTGATCGCTCAGGACTTGCTGGTGGCCCCGCTGATTCAGCGTGACCTGACTGCCCACAATGTCGGCCATTGGACCGATGGCTGGGACGGCTACATGGCCAATCGTTCGCGGATGCTGGCGTCTATCCAGCGTAATAAGGTTAACAACCCGGTGTTCTGGGGCGGCGACATCCATTCGTTCTGGACCACGGACCTGCATGCCGATGGCAACAACCCGGACTCGCCCATCGTGGCAACCGAGTTTGTTGGCAGCTCGGTGACATCGGATGGCCCGCCTTTTGATGCGTTCAGTCAGATCCTGCCGCTCAACCCGCACGTGAAGTTCTTCGACAGTCGCCAGCGCGGGTATGTGTCGGTGGAAGTGGCGGCGCAAAAGATGCTGACGAACTTTCGTGTGATTACTGATCCACGTGATCCGAACGCCACGGTGTCGACGCTCAAGTCGTTTGTGGTGGAGTCGGGTCGGGCAGGGGCGATTGCGGTTTGATGCATTGTTTTGTGGTGAGCGGGCTTGTTGTCGCGAGCCCGCCGTCTTTCAGTCGAGACTGTAGCGCACCGACAGCGTGCCCTTTTTCTCTGACAAGCCCAGTATCGTCACCTCGCCCAACTCGCTCAACGCCCGCACATGCGTGCCGCCGCAGGCGTAGGCGGGTAATTCACCAAAGCCTACTTCGCGGGTGCCATCTTCCAAGGCCATGTGACGCGGATAGTCCGCGGCGATCCATTGGTTGATCTGTTGTTGAACCGCCTCGGCGTCCATGATTTGTGCGGCTTCGCCACGAATAAAGGTGATCTTGCATTCGCCTGGCCAGTGATGAGCTTTGATCGGCATCCAGCCCAGGCTTTCCCCTGCATTGCCAATCAGGTGCCCGGCGGAATGCAGACGCGTGTACAGGGCGCGGCGTTGTTCATCGACCCGTGCGGTGATCCGGCCGGGCTCCACCGGCTGGTCGACGTAGTGCACCACGTGATCCGCTTCCTGAGTGACGCGCAGCACCTGGCTGTCGCCGAGCCAGCCAGTGTCGAAGGGTTGGCCGCCGCCCTGCGGGTGGAAGATTGTTGATTGCAACGTGACGGCAAACCCGCCCTCGTGCGGGGTACAGGTCAGCACTTCAAGCTCGGCAGTCAGGTGGTCGTGGGTAAAAAACAGGCGCTCGGTCATCATCTACATCCGCGTCAGGGTTCTGCGGGCAGTATAAATAGTGCGCGGATGGGTGATAATCCGTTCAATTATCAATGGACCTGTGCGTCATGAGCATCAATCTTCCTTTGCCGTTGCTGGGTGAAATGGCGATTTTCGTCAAAGTAGTGGAAACCGGCAGCTTCTCTGAAGCGGCGCGGCAACTCAGCGTTTCGCCTTCGGCGGTGAGCCGCAGCATTTCGCGCCTGGAACAGGCGTTGGCCACGCGCCTGTTGCAACGCACCACGCGTAAACTGCGCCTTAGCGAGGGCGGTGAAGAGGTGTTCAAGCGTTGCCAGGAGATGGTCAACGCGGCGCGCTCGGTGATGGAGATAAGCGGCCAGTTCACCCACGAAGCCGAAGGCCTGGTGCGGGTCAGTGTGCCCAAGGCTGTGGGGCGATTCGTGGTGCACCCGCATATGCCGGAGTTTTTGCGCCGTTATCCGAAGGTGGATGTGCAGTTGATTCTTGAGGATCGGCATGTGGACCTGATCGACGACAATGTCGACTTGAGTATCCGCATCACCGACAGCCCGCCCCCCGGTCTGGTTGGCCGACAATTGCTGCCCATCGAACACTTGCTGTGCGCCACGCCGCAGTACCTGGCGGAGCATGGCACGCCGGGCCATCCCCATGATTTGCTCGAGCACAGTTGCATTTACCTGGGAGAAACCCCCGGGGATTCGCGCTGGAAATTCCGTCAGGGTGGCAAGGCTGTGACCGTGGGGGTGCGCGGGCGTTATGCGGCGAACCACACAGGGGTAAGGCTGGACGCGGTGTTGCAGCATGTGGGGATTGGCAGCTTGCCGTACTTCACTGCGCGGCATGCGTTGGAGGAGGGGCGGTTGGTGCAGGTGTTGCCGGCGTGGGATTTTATTGCGTCTTACCATGGCGAGGCGTGGTTGCTGCATTCGCCAACCCGTTATTTGCCGCCGAAGTTGCGAGTGTTCATTGATTATCTGGTGGCATGCATGGCGCGCGAACCTACACTGCGTCGAAGGTAGGAATGCAGTAAAAACTGGAGGAGGGGGCTTGCTCCCAATGGCAATTTGTCAGTTGATCAAAAGGCCAACTGACAGTCCGCTATCGGCAGCAAGCTCCCTCCCATATTTGATTCTGCTGTGGCCTGGGGATCAGTGCTTGCTCTGGTCCTGCGGCATGGCCAGCAGCTGTTTTTCCTGGTTCCAGTCGAACGGTTCGTCGTTCTGTTCGGCTTCGAAACGGCGCTCTTCCAGGGCCTGGTACAGGTCCAGTTCTTCATCCGGCATGAAGTGCAGGCAGTCACCGCCAAAGAACCACAGCAGGTCGCGCGGCACCAAGTGGGCGATTTGCGGGTAGCGCAGGATAACCTGACTCATTATGTCCTGGCCCAAGTATTGGCTTTCGATCGGGTCGATTGGCAGCAGGGCGCGCAATTCGTCGAAACGCTCCAGGAACAGGGTATGGCTTTCCTCGGGCACCTGTTCGGCTTCGCCGACGGCAACCAAGATGCTGCGCAAGTGGTCGAGCAAGACGAGATGATCGGCAACGACGTTGGACACGAGATAAGTCCTCAAAGCAAAAACGGGCGCGAGAGTATATAGCTCACGCGCCCGTATTTATATGACCGCTCGACTCAGCGGACTTTTCCCTCAGCCTGGGTCAGCTCTTCCTTGCTGAAATCATCCACGTCGATCACCTTGCGCCGTGCCGCCTCGGCGTCGCGCAGGGTTTGCGCTTCGGCCGCCTGCAGCACGCCGGCATGCAGCGCGGCATCGATGGCATGCTCGCCGGCACTTGGCTTGACCTGGCCGCTTTTCAGCGCTGCGTGCAGTTTTTTCTGCAGCGGGTGGCTGGCGCCGAGCAGGTCGTAGGCGTGTTGCAGGGCACCCACCGGATCTTCCGCCGATTGTGGGCGATAGCAGCCGGCCAGCAACTCTTCAAGAGTCGGGTCGCCTTTGGCACGACCGATCACCGCGGCCACTTCGGCGTCCAGTGCATCGGACGGCCCGGTATGACGACGCCCGAACGGGAACACGATGACCCGCAGCAGGCAACCGAGCACCCTGTTCGGGAAGTTGCTCAGCAGCTCATCCAGCGCGCGCTCCGACTCGCCGAGGCTCTCTTCCATCGCCCAGGCGAACAGCGGTTCCAAATGGTCCGGCGAATCCAGGTCGTGATAACGCTTGAGTGCGGCCGACGCCAGGTACATGTGGCTCAGCACGTCACCCAGGCGCGCCGACAGGCGTTCGCGACGTTTCAATTCGCCGCCCAGCAGCATCATGCTCAAGTCGGCGAGCAGGGCGAACGCGGCGGCCTGGCGGTTCAGCGCGCGGAAGTAACCTTGGCTCAGGCGGTTGCCTGGGGCTTTTTCGAAGTGGCCAACGCCCAAGTTCAGTACCAAAGTACTCGCGGCGTTGCTCACGGCGAAACCGATGTGTTGCATCAGCAGGCCGTCGAATTCCTTGAGTGCCTGGTCCCGGTCTTCACGACCCGCCAGGGCCATCTCCTTGAGCACGAACGGATGGCAACGAATCGCGCCCTGACCAAATATCATCAGGTTGCGCGAGAGGATATTTGCGCCTTCCACGGTGATGAATATGGGCGCGCCCTGCCAGTTACGTCCCAGGTAGTTGTTCGGGCCCATGATGATGCCCTTACCACCGTGCACGTCCATGGCGTGGCTGATGCACTCGCGACCGCGCTCGGTAAGGTGGTACTTGAGGATCGCCGACAGCACCGAGGGTTTTTCTCCCAGGTCTACGGCGTTGGCGGTAAGCATGCGCGCGCTGTCCATCAGCCAGGCATTGCCGCCAATGCGCGCCAGGGCTTCCTGGATACCTTCGAAGGCCGACAGCGGTACGTTGAACTGCTCACGCACCTGGGCGTACTGACCGGTCACCAGGCTGGTGAACTTGGCCGCACCGGTGCCGACTGCAGGCAGGGAGATCGAGCGGCCAACCGACAGACAATTCATCAGCATCATCCAGCCCTTGCCGAGCATTTCCTGGCCACCGATGAGGAATTCCAGGGGGATAAACACGTCTTTGCCCGAGTTGGGGCCGTTCATGAACGCAGCGCCCAGCGGCAAGTGACGGCGGCCGATTTCCACGCCGGGGGTGTCGGTGGGGATCAGCGCCAGGCTGATGCCCAAGTCTTCTTTATCACCCAGCAGGTGATCCGGGTCATACGCCTTGAACGCCAGCCCCAGCAGGGTCGCGACCGGGCCGAGGGTGATGTAGCGTTTTTCCCAGTTCAGACGCAGGCCGAGGGTTTCCTTGCCTTCCCACTCACCTTGGCAGATCACCCCGGTGTCGGGCATGGCGCCCGCGTCGGAGCCGGCCAGCGGGCCGGTCAAGGCGAAACACGGAATATCATCGCCACGCGCCAGGCGCGGCAGGTAGTGGTTGCGTTGCTCGTCAGTGCCGTAATGCAGCAGCAGCTCGGCTGGGCCGAGGGAGTTGGGCACCATCACGGTAGAGGCGAGGTCGCCGCTGCGGGTCGCGAGCTTCATCGCGACTTGGGAGTGGGCGTAGGCGGAGAAACCCTTGCCGCCGTACTCCTTGGGAATGATCAGGGCGAAGAAGCCATGGGTCTTGATGTGTTCCCAGGCCGCGGGCGGCAAGTCCATGGCCTGGCCGATTTCCCAGTCGCTGACCATCGCGCACAGTTCTTCCGTGGGGCCGTCGATGAAGGCCTGTTCTTCTTCGGTCAGTTGCGCCTTGGGGTAGGCCAGCAACTTGTCCCAATCGGGGCGACCGCTGAACAGTTCGCCATCCCACCACACGGTGCCGGCATCAATCGCGTCGCGCTCGGTCTCGGACATCGGCGGCAGGACTTTCTGAAACCAGCTGAACAGCGGCTTGGTGAAGTATTGGCGGCGCAGGTCGGGCAGCAGCAAGGGCAGGGCCACGGCCGCGATCAACACCCAGAAGATCAGCAGCAGCCAACCCGGTGCGTGGCTCCAGGCGCCCATCGCCAGCAGGTAAACGGCGACCACGCCCAGGGCGGGCAGGGGCGCGGTGCGGCGGTGTGCCAGGTAAGCAATGCCGACCACCAGAACCAGTATCCACAACAACAGCATATTCAATCCTCCGTGAAACCAGGGGCGAAACCACCATGGAGCTTAGTCGGCATCCGAAAAAGCGCGGTGATAAGCGTGTAACGAGTTGTACAGGAAGCACCGATCACCAGGCGCCGACATTTGGCCGAATCGTCGTTATCGCAAGGGCAGACCTGTCGTTAGACTCAAGGCTTCCTTCGGAGATAACGCTCATGGATACGTACCTGCGTCCCAGCCGCTTCATCGATAGTGACCACCCTGCGGTGGTGGAGTTCGCGGAAAAACATCGCGGTCCCAGCGCGGATCTGCGTGACCAGGCAGTCAGTCTGTATTACGCCGTGCGTGAGGCGATTCGCTACAACCCCTACACCTTCAGCCGCGACCCAGGCACCTTGAGCGCCAGCTTCGCGCTGGCCGCAGGTGAGAGTTACTGCGTGCCGAAGGCCACCTTGCTCGCCGCCTGTGCCCGCCACTGCGGCATCCCGGCGCGCATTGGCCTGGCGGATGTGCGCAATCACCTGTCGACGCCGCGCCTGATCGCTTTGCTCAAAAGCGATGTGTTCGCCATGCACGGCTATACCGAGTTGTACCTGCGCGGGCGTTGGGTCAAGGCCACGCCTGCGTTCAACAGCCAGCTGTGCGAGTTGTTTGATGTGCCGCCTCTGGCTTTCGATGGGATCAACGACAGCGTGTTCCACGCCTTCAACCGCCAGGGCCAACGCTCGATGGAATATGTACTGGACCACGGGCAATTTTCTGACGTGCCCGAGGCGTTTTTCTTCGCACACATTCAACAGTGTTACCCGCACCTGTTTGCCGAGGATATGCCGATACTGTTGGGTGATATGCAGGGCGATTTAAGCCGCACGTGAACCGGCGTATGCTGCTGCGTTCATCAAGCCATGTTTATCACCAATAAGGCGCGGTCATGCTGAAAATCTGGGGTCGTAAGAATTCATCAAACGTCAGGAAAGCACTGTGGTGCGCCGAGGAACTCGGCCTGGACTATGAAGCAATTGATGCGGGCGGGGCTTTTGGTGTGGTCGACACGCCGCAATACCGAGCGTTGAACCCCAATGGCCGGGTGCCGATGATCGAAGATGGCGACTTTGTGCTGTGGGAATCCAACACCATCGTGCGGTACCTGTGCGCCAAGCAGGCCTCGAGCTGGTACCCGAGCGACCTGCAAGCGCGGGCGAATGCCGAAAAGTGGATGGATTGGACCACGTCCACTTTTGCCGAGCCTTTCAAGATCGTGTTTTGGGGGGTACTGCGCACTCCGGCGGAAAAACAGAACTGGGGCACCATCCACGCCGGGCGTCAGGCTTGTATTGATGTGCTCCAAACCGTCGAGCAGGCGTTGGCCGAGCAACCTTACCTGTCCGGCGACGAAATTGGCATGGGTGATATCCCGCTGGGCAGTTTCATTTACGCTTGGTTTGAAATGCCTATCGAACGCCCTTCGATGCCCCATCTAGAGGCTTGGTACCAGCGCTTGCAGCAGCGCCCGGCGTACCGCAAAGCCGTAATGACCGCGTTGACTTAATACCCACTATTAATACGCGTGACTGTACTTGTGCGGCGCAGGCAAGCAACATGCCTGCCATGCGCCGCCGTTGAACTACCTGGGCTGCGCCCTCATCTACTGTTCCTATTCCCTTCTTTGGTGCGTATTCCGATATGAGTTCCGCTCTGTCCATCCGGCAGCTAACCAAAACCTACGGCAACGGTTTCCAGGCCCTGAGTGGTATCGATCTGGACGTTGCCGAAGGTGACTTTTTCGCCTTGCTCGGCCCCAACGGCGCCGGTAAGTCCACCACCATCGGCATCCTCTCGACCCTGGTCAACAAGACCAGCGGCACGGTGAATATCTTCGGTCATGACCTGGACAAATCCCCGGCGGCGCTCAAACGTTGCATCGGCGTGGTGCCCCAGGAATTCAACTTCAATCAGTTTGAAAAAACCTTCGATATTGTCGTGACCCAGGCTGGCTACTACGGCATCCCGGCGAAAATCGCTAAGGAACGCGCCGAGCAGTACCTGACGCAACTGGGCCTGTGGGACAAGCGCGACGTGCCTTCGCGTTCGCTGTCGGGTGGTATGAAGCGCCGCTTGATGATTGCTCGCGCGCTGGTGCACGAACCGCGTCTGCTGATCCTCGACGAGCCGACCGCGGGTGTGGACATTGAACTGCGTCGCTCGATGTGGACCTTCCTCACTGAGTTGAACGAGAAGGGCATCACCATCATCCTCACCACGCATTACCTGGAGGAGGCTGAGCAGCTGTGCCGCAACATCGGCATCATCGACCACGGCACCATCGTCGAGAACACCAGCATGCGTAACCTGTTGGGCCAGTTGCATGTGGAAACCTTCCTGCTGGACGTCAAAAACAACCTGTCGGTGGCGCCGCAGCTGCTCGGCTACCCAAGCCGCCTGGTCGACGCTCACACTCTGGAGATCCAGGTGGACAAGGCCATGGGCATCACTGCGCTGTTTACCCAGTTGGCGGCCCAGAACATTGAAGTGCTGAGCCTGCGTAATAAAACCAATCGCCTTGAGGAGTTGTTCGTGTCCCTGGTGGAGAAAAACCTGGCGAAGGTGGCGGTATGAGTTCCGAACTGCAACCCAACATTGTCGCGCTGCAGACTATCGTTTACCGCGAAGTGAAGCGCTTCACCCGGATCTGGCCGCAGACCTTGCTGCCGCCAGCGATCACCATGGTCCTGTACTTTGTGATCTTCGGTAACTTGATCGGCCGTCAGATCGGCGATATGGGTGGTTTCACCTACATGGAGTACATCGTGCCGGGCCTGATCATGATGTCGGTGATCACCAACTCCTACGGCAACGTGGTTTCCAGTTTCTTCGGCAGCAAGTTCCAGCGCTCCATCGAAGAGCTGATGGTGTCGCCGGTGTCACCCCACACCATTCTGATTGGCTACACCCTGGGTGGCGTGTTGCGTGGTTTGATGGTCGGCGTGATCGTGACCTTGCTGTCGCTGTTCTTCACCCACCTGCAAGTGCATCACCTTGGGGTTACCCTTCTGGTGGTGGTACTGACGGCGACGATCTTCTCGCTGCTGGGGTTTATCAACGCCGTATTTGCGCGCAATTTCGATGATATTTCGATCATCCCGACATTCGTGCTGACGCCGCTGACCTACCTGGGCGGGGTGTTCTACTCCATCACCTTGCTGCCGCCGTTCTGGCAGACCGTGTCGCTGGCCAACCCGGTGTTGCACATGGTCAACGCCTTCCGCTACGGCATCCTGGGTGTGTCGGATATCAAGATCAGTGTGGCGATTACCTTTATGCTGGTAGCCACCGTGGTGCTGTATATCGGTTGCGCGCGGTTGCTGGTGAGCGGGCGTGGGATGCGTACGTAAGTAGTTAGTCGGTTGCAAAGAAACGGCCTCTTGATGAGGCCGTTTTTTATTGGGTGCGCGGAACTAATGGGGGAGTTTTGCAGCATAGGTATTGGTTGAGTGCTGTGGTTGTCGTGGGGGCGCTGGGTACATATCCGTTATTTGGGTAACGGCTGCTATGGGTTCCGCTCTTACAGCGGGTCACTTTTGGAAAAGAGCCCGGAATGCCGGCCCAGCCAAAAGTAACCAAAAGGGCTCTTGCCCCACCACTCGGCACCTCGCCTAGGCTCGGTGTGCCCCCGCTCCAAAGCCTGTGTTCGGCCAGCGTGGTTTAACGGGGCGTCTAAGATCAAGATCAAAAGCAGATCAAGAGCACGGCGGCCTAGTAGCCGACCTGAGTGGTTAAATCAAAAGCAAAACCGAGGCGGCCTGCTAGCCGACCTGATCTTGGTGGCTGAACTCAATCTAATGTGGGAGCGGGCTTGCTCGCGAATGCGGT
>NZ_VXCW01000050.1:0-857 GCF_052850675.1 Pseudomonas sp. 1152_12
GGCGCCAACGCCGGCCACGCCACCGAAGCCAATATGGACCGCCTCGACGGTGCCGGCGCTGCCGCCGCCATCGAAGCCCGCGCCGTCACCGCCAGTGACTCCGCCGCCATCGTGCGCGCCAAAGCCGCCCTGGACAAACTCGACGTCGCCGAAGGCCTCGCCGAGCTGGAAGGCTCCGCCGCCCGCGTCGCCGTTGACGAAAAGCGCATGATCAACTGCCGCGCCGACCTCAACCAACTCGTGCCCTTCAAGTACGACTGGGCCTGGCAGAAGTACCTCGACGGCTGCGCCAACCACTGGATGCCGCAAGAGGTCAACATGACCGCCGACATCGCCCTGTGGAAAACCCCCGAAGGCCTGACCGACGACGAACGCCGCATCGTCATGCGCAACCTCGGCTTCTTCTCCACTGCCGACTCCCTGGTTGCCAACAACCTGGTCCTGGCCGTGTACCGCCTGATCACCAACCCGGAGTGCCGCCAGTACATCCTGCGCCAGGCCTTCGAAGAAGCGATCCACACCCACGCCTACCAGTACTGCATCGAATCGCTGGCCATGGATGAAGGCGAGATCTTCAACATGTACCACGAGATCCCATCGGTGGCCAAAAAGGCCGCCTGGGGCCTGAAGTACACCCGTTCGATCTCCGATCCGAAGTTCGAAACCGGCACCGTCGAAACCGACAAAGAACTGCTGCGCAACCTGGTCGCCTACTACTGCGTCCTCGAAGGCATCTTCTTCTACTGCGGCTTCACCCAAATCCTGTCCATGGGCCGCCGCAACAAAATGACCGGCGTCGCCGAACAGTTCCAGTACATCCTGCGCGACGAGTCGATGCACCTGAACTTCGGTATCGA
>NZ_VXCW01000051.1:0-793 GCF_052850675.1 Pseudomonas sp. 1152_12
TTCGTAGAGGTAACTGCGGTGACGATCTGCGTGATGCTCCGCAACCAGCTTGTCGCCTTGCCAGAAAAACTCCGTGGTTATGTCATCAACGGTTTTGCTGATGCGCCGACCAAACGGGTCGTAGCGATAGCTGGCTGTTTGCCCGTTAGGCTGGGTGATGCCAATCAACCGATGCTGACAGTCGTAACGGTACTCGGTAACGAGCTGATGGCCCTTGCCGCGCTTTTGGCGGATCAGGTTACCGAAGGCGTCATAGTCATAATGATGATCGCCCTGAATCACCAACCGATTCCCCGCGACGATGTCCGGGCCGGGTCGGTCTTGCATCAGCAGATTGCCCGCCGGGTCGTGGCCGAAGCGTTCCTGCACATCTTGCGAGTGATCGGACCTAGTCAGGCGGGCGAGGGGGTCGTAGTGGTAGTGGTGTTCGCCTTTGCGGGTGTCGAGCAGGCGGGTCAGGTTGCCGGTTTTGTCGTAGTCGTAGTGGCGGCGATAGAGGTCATGGTTTTCTTGAGTTACCGCGTGGGCGTGTAGGCGGTTTTGCTCGTCGTAATCGTAGTGGCTGAGGAGCTGGCCTTGTTGGCGCTGGCGTTCTTTTCCGGTTTTGAACAGGTGGGAGGTGAGGGTTTTGCCATTCAGTTCGACGGTGGCGAGGTGGCCACCTTTGTCGTGGTTGAAGGTGATGCGGTTGTTGTCTGGTAGGCGCAGGTTTTTCAGCTGGCTGCAGGCGTCGTAGCCGTAGCGCAAGGTGCCCCAGCCTTGGTGGTCGGCGGTGAGGCGGTTTTGTGCGTCA
>NZ_VXCW01000052.1:0-779 GCF_052850675.1 Pseudomonas sp. 1152_12
GGCGGCAAGCTCTACAGCCTCAGCGACCTGAGCCTGGACATGAACAATGGCCACCTCAATAACGCCGGCGGCCTGATCCATGCGCCAGGGCAATTGCTGCTTAAAAACCTGTCCACGGTCGCCAACCAGGGCGGCGAAATCTCCAGCGAACATGCCTTCACCCTGGCCGCAAACAGCCTGGATAACAGCGACGGCAAGCTGCTCAGCGACCAAGCGCTGACCCTCAAGCTCGACCAGGCGCTGATCAACATCAAAGGCCAGATTTCCGCCGCCGGGCTCAGCGCCCAGGCAGCGCGCCTGGACAACAGCAGCGGCGTGTTCAGCAGCTCCAAAGACCTGGCGCTGAACCTCAGTGCCGACCTGCTCAATGACGACGGTGAGGTCTCAAGCGCGGGCGCGAGCGTGGTCAACGCGATGACGCTGAACAACCGCAACGACGGCCATGTGACGGGCGACGTCAGCCTCGACCTGACCACCACCGGCGCGCTGTTCAACCAAGGCGGCACCTTGGGCAGTGGCCAGCGCTTGAACGTGACCGCGGCCAGCCTGGATAACCGCCAGTCCGGCAGCTTGGTCAGCAATGGCAGCTTGAGCGTGAAGGTCGATGGCCTGCTGGACAACCAAGCCAAAGGCAGTGTATTGGCCAAAGGCGTCGTGGATATTCAAGCCGGCAGCGTGGACAACCGCGCAGGCCGCCTGTCTGGGCAAAACCTGCTGACCCTGCGCAGCGCCAGTCTGGATAACCGTGGCGGCGCAGTGCGGGCCAATCAGGACCTGAA
>NZ_VXCW01000053.1:0-771 GCF_052850675.1 Pseudomonas sp. 1152_12
CCACATCCCCCCCAGCCTTAACCGAAGTCGCCACCTGGCTCACATGGTCTTCCTGCGCCTTAACCTTCTTCAGGTTCAACGCCGCATGCTGCTCATCCGCCGCCGAAGCCAAGATCAGGTCCCCACCCGCCGCCATCGCCACATCCCGCTTGGCTTCAATCTGGCTGGCAATTGCAGTCAAATCCCTACCAGCCTTTGCCGACAGGTCGCGACCCGCCGTCACCGACGAGCCGTTCTGCGTGACGGAGCTGCTGTTGGAGCGCGTTTGGGTGTTGGCGTTGTTGTTGACCTGCTCCACCGACCCAAAGCTCAGGTCGCGCCCGGCCTGAATCGTGGTGTCGCGCCCGCTGTCGAGCACGCTGCCCTGGTTGGAGACGTCGCGCCCGGCCTGGATGCTCAGGTCGTTGGCCGCTTCGATGCGGGCTGCGCTGCTGAGGAACTCGCGGTGTTCGCTGGACACGCCGTCGCTGCTGTCGTGACGGGTGATGGTGCGTTCGTTGATCACGTCGCCATTCACGGCGGTCATGGTCACGTCGCGGCCCGCAATGATGCCGCCGGCCTTGTTGACGATGTTGTTACCCGCCAGCAGGTCCAGGCGCTTGCCGGCCTCGATCAAGCCGCTGTTGACCAGGTCATTGCCGGCCTTGGCCGACAGGTTGTTGCTGGCGCGCAGGGTGCCGACGTTGTTCAGGTCTTGCCCGGCGATCAGGCTGACATCGTTACCCGCAATCAGCGCGCCGGTGGGTGCCAGGCGGTTGTTGGCGTTGGCCA
>NZ_VXCW01000054.1:0-681 GCF_052850675.1 Pseudomonas sp. 1152_12
TACTGATCTTCTGAAAAGTCGACGGCTTAATGAACACCCGATACGGCCCAGCCCCGGCGGCCTCTGCGGCGCTCAAACGGTAGTAGGTGGGGAAACCGTCCAAAAGGACGGAAACTAGGTCGTTCATACGGGCGTTCTGATGCTTATAAACCAGAGTCCACATTCCGTTTGCTGCTGTGTCTGCATAAAAATCCGAGTGTTCCGGAAAACTTTCAGCCACCACGCGCAATCCATCGTGCCCGGAGATGTCCGGCCTACGGTCTATGCCTGCAGGGTGGGTTTTCTTGATCAGATACGTCTCAGTAGGCGAACGACTTATCTGACCGTTAGACTTGCGCAGCACTTCCCAGTAAATCTCGACTAAGCCCTCCTGCTGGCTGCTCGGGATGAGGGTGTTCATGGCGACGGTCAAGAAGTAACGCGGTGCCTTGGTGGTAACGGTGTCCTGGCTCAACACTTTGCCATCACTGCACACGTAGAATATGTCACCGATGGAGTTCTCTGACCAGGCCTCGGAGGAAAACCGGGCACTAGGGTCGATGCCGTGTAGACCCAAGGCCCATTTTGCTTTTTCAGGGTAGTCGAGTTCATCAAGCGCGATGGCAAAGGTCGCGCGGGGTGGTTCTAGGGATATGTCAACGGTTGAGTCGGTTGGAGTCGTCATCATCATTACCTTGCGGG
>NZ_VXCW01000055.1:0-681 GCF_052850675.1 Pseudomonas sp. 1152_12
CCCGCAAGGTAATGATGATGACGACTCCAACCGACTCAACCGTTGACATATCCCTGAAATCACCCCGCGCGACCTTTGCCATCGCGATTGATAAACTCAACTACCCTGAAAAAGCAAAATGGGCCTTGGGTCTACGCGCCATCGACCCTCGTGCCGAGTTTTCCTCCGTGGCCTGGTCAGATAACTCCATCGGTGACATCTTCTACGTGTGCAGTGATGGCAAAGTGTTGAGCCAGGACACCGTTACCACCAAGGCATCGAGTTACTTCTTGACCGTCGCCATGAACACCCTCATCCCGAGCAGCCAGCAGGAGGGCTTAGTCGAGATTTACTGGGAAGTGCTGCGCAGGTCTAACGGTCAGATAAGTCGTTCGCCTACTGAGACGTATCTGATCAAGAAAACCCACCCTGCAGGCATAGACCTTAGGCCGGACATCTCCGGGCACGATGGATTGCGCGTGGTGGCTGAAAGTTTTCCGGAATACTCGGATTTTGATGCAAACACAGCAGCAAACGGAATGTGGACTCTGGTTGATAAGCATCAGAACGCCCGTATGAACGACTTGGTTTCCGTCTTTTTGGACGGTGTCCCCACCGAACACCGTTTGAGCGCCGCAGAGGCCGCCGGGGATGGGCCGTATCGGGTGTTCATTAAGCCGTCGACTTTTCAGAAGATCAGTC
>NZ_VXCW01000056.1:0-667 GCF_052850675.1 Pseudomonas sp. 1152_12
GCGACTGACGGTTGATCAGGACCCGCTCGGGGCGGTGACGGCGTATCAATACGACGAAGCCGGACGCTTGGTGGCGATGTTTCCTGGAGAGGATGAGCCGACTTCCTACGAGCATGACAACGGGTTCGTACGAGTCGTACGGCGTGGTGAGGCGGTTTGGAAATATGAGCGTAATGACCAGGGCGACGTTACGCGTAAGACGGATCCTGACGGCCACGTTACGGACTACACGTACAACAAACATGGGCAACTGATTGGGGTTTGGTATCCGGATAACGGGTGCCATCGGCTGGTCTGGAATGAGCGCGGGCAGCTCACTGAAGAGCAACTACCGAATGGTGGGGTTAAGCGCTATCGCTATGACGACCTTGGGCAACAGGTTGCTCGCGAGGATGAGCATGGCGCGCTGACCCAGTACCAGTGGGACGGTGTGGGTCGGTTGGTTCGCGCCGTACTTCCAGACGGCGCCACGCGGGAATACAGCTACAACCCCTACGGAAAAATCACCGCCGAACGCGATGAACTGGGCCACGTCACCCGCTACGAATACGCCGACGGCCTGCACCTGATCAGCCGGCGCATTAATTCTGACGGCACCCAGGTCAACTACCGCTACGACAACGCCCGGTTACTGCTGACCGAGATCGAAAACGAAGTCGGCGAAATT
>NZ_VXCW01000057.1:0-645 GCF_052850675.1 Pseudomonas sp. 1152_12
CAGATTGATCATCCGCTGATGGCCGCGCCCTTTGACCAATTGCCGCCCGAGCAGCCAGTGCCTGAGTTGGACGAGTTGATGCAAGGCGTGCTCAAGCGCGCAAGGGAAGACTGGCCACAGTACGATGAAGTGCTGTCTTTGCCAGCATTGAAGAGTTGAATAGGTGCAAAAGGACCAGGGCAGGTTATTCCTGATGCAATCAGCCCACCTAAGTTCAGCCGGGTTGAAGACCTGTTTGGGCAGACATTTGAAAGTATCCCGCTGTCGCACCTTCCCAATTGGAAAACCGGTTCGCTTGTAAATGATGGGGGTGTTGGGCGAGCAACTGGCCCTTCAAACCCTCAACGGAAAAACCGGCCTCAATTTCAAGCCATTGCAGAACGGTAGCAACCACGGCTGTGAAGGCTGCGCGGTGGCGATCAATGGCGATACGATTACCGTGGTGGTGATGGATGCGAAGTCTTCGGTAATGGCGTGAATAAGGCCGGTACGCCGCACGGAGATCCGGCGACGAGGTTGAGAGGGTGGTTGGGTAATAGCTCAATTGCCGATTCGGACCCAGCGTTACGTGATGCTTTGCGAGCAGCGCTGCTTTCTGAAAACGTCAAAGTCCAAGGCGTGACCGTCAAAGTCGGTGTTCCTGCC
>NZ_VXCW01000058.1:0-628 GCF_052850675.1 Pseudomonas sp. 1152_12
GCGACGGTGCCGTCTGCAAAGGTCCAGTCAAGGCGCAAAATGTGTGCAGTGGTCATGCCTCGGTAGGCCACCGTTGCGATAGCGCCACCCGCATAGTTCTGCGTGCTAATCGTCTGAGGCCCGGCCTTGTTGTCGAACGCTGGCGCCGGGAGTATCAATGCCGGCGAGCCCTTCACCCGCACCGTGCTGTTGCCCGAGCGTCCAAGCAATGCCCCTGTTGAGCTGAACAGCTCGAACGATATGCTAACAAACCCTTCCTCGTTGAAATACTCATTGGGCACCGGCGTTGTATCGCCGCCCTTTTGCGTGTGGGAAAACGGCGGCAAGCGCTTGCTCGTTTTTGTACCGTCAGCCTTGCGCAGGGTCAGCGTCACAACGATCTGGTTGTGTGGGTTGGCGATTGCTATCGAGCGTCGCGCTATCGCCTTCACGCTGAGAGAGTGATTACTTTGGGTGCCCAGGTCCAACAGCGTTGACTCAATCTCATTGACACGAAACAACGGTGGATCAAACTCCGAGGAGTCCTGGTTGCTGTTCAAAAAGTAGGGCAGCGAAAACGTATCATTACCCTCCGGGGGGTTTCCGGCCACATCTAGCACGGTACAAATGAGCGCTACGGTGCCCGATT
>NZ_VXCW01000059.1:0-618 GCF_052850675.1 Pseudomonas sp. 1152_12
CTCGTAGATGTAACTGCGGTGACGATCTGCGTGATGCTCCGCAATCAGCTTGTCGCCTTGCCAGAAAAACTCCGTGGTTATCCCATCAACGGTTTTGCTGATCCGCCGACCAAACGGGTCATAGCGGTAGCTGGCGGTTTGGCCGTTGGGTTGAGTGATGCCGATCAGCCGATGCTGGCAGTCGTAGCGGTACTCGGTAACGAGCTGGTGACCCTTACCGCGCCTTTGGCGGATCAGGTTGCCGAAGGCGTCATAGTCATAATGATGATCGCCCTGAATCACCAACCGATTCCCCGCGACGATGTCCGGGCCGGGTCGGTCTTGCATCAGCAGGTTCCCGGCTGGGTCATGGCCGAAGCGTTCCTGCACGTCTTGCGAGTGATCCGCGCGAGTCAGGCGGGCGAGAGGATCGTAGTGATAGTGGTGTTCACCTTTGCGGGTATCTAGCAGGCGGGTCAGGTTGCCGGTTTTGTCGTAGTCGTAGTGGCGGCGATAGAGGTCATGGTTTTCTTGAGTTACCGCGTGGGCGTGTAGGCGGTTTTGCTCGTCGTAGTGGTAGTGGCTGAGGAGCTGGCCTTGTTGGCGCTGGCGTTCGCGGCCGGTTTTGAACAGGTGAGA